>CBINOT010000001.1:0-64793 GCA_966252355.1 uncultured Opitutus sp.
GGACATGGTGGACTGCCAATACTGGGCGCTCTCGAAGAAGCAGTATCACGGCGCCTACAGCGACCAAGCGTGGCAGGCGATGTCGGGCAGCATGCGCACCGGCGGCGCCCTGGCGAAGATCGTCGTTCCCGCGCTGATTTTGAAGGCCGACGCGTCGCCCGAAGTCCGCAAGCAACACCTCGAGGCGGCGAGCGTGATGCAGAAAGGCAAGCTGGTGCACATCGACGGCGCGGCGCACAATCTCCACCACGACCAGCTCGCGCGCACCGTCGAACTCCTCATGGAATTTTTTGCGACGCTTCAATAACGTAAGGCCGATTCCCCCCCAAAGGCTCGGGCGGCTTGGGCAGCGAATGCGCGATGCCGGGCCCCCGTCTTCAGGCCCGGCGTGTTCTTTCGCCTTTTGCTCGCTCGAAAACTTATTTTCGCACCATGCCATCTTCGTCTTCCCTGTGCGCAATACGATCGCGTAACTCGCGCGCAGCCTCTCCCGGCGCGTCGGGCGCACGCACGCCTCGTTGGTTCGTTCTTGGCGGTTTGCTTCTCGCATCGGTCGCGCTTCGCGCCGCCGACCTCGTCCCGCCCGCCCCGCCCGAGCAACGTTCGTCGTCGGCCGCCGTCCGCGAGCGCACGTCGTTCGATTTCGGCTGGCGATTCAATCTCGGCGACACTCCGGGGGCCGAGCAACCGGCATTCGCGGACGCGAGTTGGCGGGCGCTCGATTTGCCGCACGATTGGAGCATCGAAGGCGCATACGACGAACACGCTCTCACCGGCGGCTCGGGCGGCTATCTTCCGGCCGGAATCGGTTGGTACCGAAAGTCATTCACGCTGCCCGAATCCGCGCGCGGCCGGCGGGTGACGATCCAATTCGACGGCGTGTACCAGCACAGCACCGTCTGGATCAACGGCCACGAACTCGGCACGCGGCCGTATGGTTACGCGACATTTTGGTACGAGCTGACGCCCCACCTGCGTTTCGACGGTACGCCCAACGTCATCGCCGTCCGCGTCGACAATGCCGCTCAGCCGAGCAGCCGCTGGTATTCCGGTTCGGGCATTTATCGCCACACTTGGCTGACCCTCAGCGATCCGCTGGCGATCGTCCCCTTCGGCGTGTTCGTGACGACCCCGACGGTCGCGACCGAATCCGCCACCGTCAATGTGCAGACGCATCTCCGCAACGGCCGCGCCGCTCCGGCTCGCGTGGTGCTGCACACGGAAATCCTGAACGAGCGCGGCGAGCCGCTGACGCCCCCGGTCGAAGCGTCGTCCCCGGTGGCGGACGTCGCCGCCGGCGCGGAACTCGAGCTGACCGCGGCCTTGAATATGCCGGCGCCGCGACGGTGGTCGCCGGAAACGCCGACGCTGCATCGCGCCCGCACGGAACTCCAGATTGACGGCGTCGTGGTCGATGCGGTCGACACCTCGTTCGGCATCCGTCGGCTGGAGTACGACGTGAATCGCGGCCTGCTGATCAACGGCACGCCGGTGAAACTGCGCGGCATGTGCGTGCATCACGACGGCGGCGCGGTGGGCGCCGCGGTGCCCGAGGCAGTGCTCGAGCGTCGTTTGCGCCTCTTGCAGGAGATGGGCTGCAATGCGATTCGCGCGAGCCACAATCCGATGGCACCGGAGTTCTACGATCTCTGCGACCGGCTCGGCCTCCTCGTCATGGACGAAGCGTTCGACGAATGGACGATCCGCAAATCGCAGATCAAGTTCGGCTACTCCGATGTGTTCGATGCGTGGTGCGAGCGCGACGTCACCGACTTCGTCCGCCGCGATCGCAACCATCCTTCGATCGTGATGTGGAGCGCCGGGAACGAAATCCCGGAGCAACGCGCGCCGAACGGGCCCGAGGTGCTGCGCCGATTGCTCGCAGTGTTTCATCGCGAGGACCCGACGCGGCCCGTCACCGCCGCGATGGACAATGTCTTCAACGAGAAAGGCCAGGCGCCCGTGGCGTTTTCCGACCAGCTCGACATCGTCGGCTACAACTACGTCGATCGTTGGGGCGCGCGGCGCGAAACCCACTACGCCGACGACCGCTCCGAATTTCCGCGGCGCAAGTTCGTCGGCACCGAGAACGTGACGGCGCGCGGCACGCGCGGCGAGTATCGTTTCGGCCCGCTGATCGGCGGCGGCTTCGGCGGTTTCGCGAGCGCCCGCCCGAGCCCGGCGGTCGGGCCGGAAGGCGCGCTCTATCTGGCCGGCACGATACGCTTCGGCGCGCTCTGGAAGTTTATTGCGACGCACGATTACGTGATCGGCGACTTCGGGTGGACCGGGATCGATTATCTCGGCGAAGCGCGCTGGCCGCGGAAGGGCGCGGCTTCGGGCTCGCTCGACACGTGCGGCTTCAAGAAGGACACGTTCTATTTCTACCAAAGCCTCTGGACGGCCGCGCCGATGCTGCACCTGTTGCCGCACTGGAACTGGCCGGACCGCGTCGGCAAGACCGTGCCGGTCGCGGCCTACTCGAACTGTCCCATCGTCGAGTTGTTCCTCAACGGGCGCAGCCTCGGTGCGAAAGCGCGCGAATTTCCCGCGCAGGGCAACGCGGGTTCCTGGAACTCCTATGCCCAGCCGCCGATTCAGGCGACGACGGGCGATCTGCAACTCGTGTGGGATGTGCTCTACGAGCCCGGCGAGTTGAAAGCCGTCGGCTACGATCGCTCCGGGAAGCCGGTCGCGGAAGCCGTCGTGCGCACGGCCGGAGCGCCGGCGACGCTCGAAGTGACGGTCGACCGGCTGACGATTGCGTCGGACGCGCGCGATGTCGCGCACGTGACGGTGCGCGCGCTCGATGCGAGCGGCGTTTTCGTGCCGCTCGCGCATGACGCGCTCACGTTCGAGCTCACCGGACCCGCGAAATTGATCGGCGTCGACAACGGCGATCTCACGAGCCACGAGAGCTACAAAACGAACACGCGTCCCTTGTATCTCGGGATGGCGCTGGCGCTCGTGCAATCCACGTCCGACGCCGGCACCGCGCATCTCGTCGTGCACGCGGCCGGCTTGCCTGATGCTGCGGTCACGATCGCGACCGCCCCGAAATTGTAGCTGCCGGCTTCATGCGCCGTCGCTATGGCGCGCGAAATTTTTCAGGTCCGTCGGGCTCGCGCTCGACTCGCGATGGCACGAGATCGGCATGCGCCGCTTAACGCTAAAGTTAAAACATCGTTGCTTACGGGAAGGCGGGCGACATGTCCGCACGCGGCATACCTAGATCTGGTTATAGAATTTTGGGTACGAAAAATCTAAACTCGCTCTCTTCGGCCAAGGAATACCCCGTTCCTCGCCGGTCCCCCTCCCCCTTTGCGGACCTCAATCCGCGAATCGGCAATCCCGCCGAGCGCTTCGATACAAAGAAGCGGTCATACAACACCACCCCCAACATGAAACAAAACTGCGTAAAACTAATGTGTGCCGGTGCAGCCCTGTTCGCTGCGATCTCGCTGCAGGCTGCTACCATCACCATTACCACCACGATCAACATCGCTGCCGGCGCCACCTACAATGGCAATGGCAACTCCATCAAAGCCGTCGGCATGGGCGACGGCAGCCAGGACGAGTCGCAAAAGCCGTACTTCAAACTGAACTCCAACTCGACGCTGAAATCGGTGTCGCTCTTGGCGCCAGGTGTGGACGGCTGCCATTTCTACGGCACGGGCTGGATGTCCGATGTCCTCTGGAATGACGTCGGCGAGGATGCCTGGACGGTGAAGTCCGGCGGCTCTTGCCACGTTGATTACTGCCGGATGTGGTGGGCCAGCGATAAGATCGGACAGGTCAACGCCGCTTCGACGGTCGACCTTTATTATACCGACTCGCACACGGGCGGGAAGGTCATCCGCCAGAATGGTGGCACGACCTTTCAGTGCACCTTCCACTACTATTACGGCACGCACGATCAAATCCATGAAGCGATCGGCCGTACCGATTCGTCCACCACGCGGTTCTATTATCGTTCGATGAACGTGACGAACTTCTCGGGCAGCAACGGTTGGTGGTATGGGCGCTCCTCACAGGCCAGCACCTTCTAAGTCAGACCTGAGCAAAGCAGGCTAAACCTCTCTGCTCTCACGCAACGGCAGCTCTCGCAGCTGCCGTTGCCTTGTTTTACATCGGACTGCCGGACGAATTCAGCTGCATGTCAAACGATGGAGCATTCCCCCGCGACAAAGCCGGGCGAGGCTGGCCGACGCCGGTTGCTTTGGCGATTTGCGGATTGGCTGGCGCAGCCGGGCTCTTTCTGGGCAAGCCGTCCCTGAGTTTTCTCGCCGTCAGGGATGCGAGGCCGCCCCTCGTTTCGTCGCCGCCCGCCACGGCGAAGGAAGCTGGGCGCGCTGCGCGAACCGCGGCCGAGGAACTTGGCCACCCGAAAGGCGGGGCGGCATCCTGGGGTGACCGGTGGCGCGCCGCGGCGGATCGGTCCCGGACTCCCGCCCGCACCCGCGAACTCGCCGCCTTGATCGAGGAACTGGCCCGCACCGATCATGAGCGCGCCCTAGCGTTGGCCGCCCAAGAGCCGGACTGGCGCCTCCGGGACCTCTTTCGCGATGCCGCCCTGCGCGGCTGGGCCTCGACCGCGCCCGATGCCGCCGGCGGTTACGCCCTGACGTTGCGCGAGGAAGACCGCCGGGCAGCGGTCGCGGCGGTGTTGCAAGGGACCGCAAACGCTCCGGAGCAAACCGTGCGTTTGGCACTACGCCTGGGCCGGGAGGATCCGAAAACGGCGGGAGATTACGGGCATGCCGCGATCGCGGTGCTGGTGGAGAACGGACACTTCGCCGATGCGGTGAAATTCGGCCAGGCGGCGGGCGCCGAAACCTACCCCTTCTTGCTGAAATCCGCTTTCTTTCAATGGGCGCGCAACCAGCCGGATCAGGCGCTGGCGGCTTGCGCCGAAATCGAAGACCGGAAACTCCAGGCCCGCGCGCACGCTGAAGTCATCTCCGGCTGGGCGTGGGCGGACCCCAAGGCGTTGGCCGCATATGCCTTGAAATCTCCCTCGGCGGACGAACGGAAAGCCGCGCTGAACGAAGCGCTGCCTTTGTGGATGGAGCGCGAGCCGGAAGCGGCGATCGACTGGATCAACGCGCGCAACACCGGTCCGGAGTTTGACGCCGGCGTGGCGGCCGCGGCTAACCTCCAATCCTTCATCGTCAATCAGCCGGACACCGCCATGAACCTCGCGGCGCGGATTTCGGATTCCAAGCTGCGGAGCAACACCATGCGTGCCGTATTCCGGCAATGGGCTTCGGCTAACTCGGACGCGGCCCGCGCCTATGCAGGAAACCGGGACGAGGCCGATCGCAAAATCCTCCAGAGCGAAATCGACGATCTCCCTCGCTGAGCTATGAAACCGGGAAATACACGACCCGCGCGAAAGGAAGGCCGGGTATCTCGCGGTTCTTCCTCCCCGCACCCATGAGTTTCGCGCGCCACATGCCACGCTGGCCTGGTTCTGTTGTGATCGGGTGCTCGATCCTGTGCTTCGCGATCGGATTTTTCGTCCGCCGATCAAACGGCCGAACGGCAGCGCCCGCGGTTTCCACCGCGGCTCCCGCCACGGCGGTTTCGGTCCCGGCTAGGTTGTCTTGGGCCGAACGCTGGCGAGAGAAGGCAGCACAGCCCACCTGCCCTTCGACAACGCGCAAACGGGCGGAGTTGATCGAGGAACTGGCTCGCGCCGATCCGAAACGCGCGCTCGAACTCGCCCGCGCCGAATCGAATTTGCTGGTTCAGGATGAACTGCGCGCCGGCGCGCTGCGCGGCTGGGCGGCGGTCGCTCCGGATGCTGCGATGAGCTGGGCCATGGCCCAGCCCGTCCTCGGCGAGCGGATGCGCTGTTTCGAGGCGGTCCTGACCGGAGCCGTGGAGCATCCCGCCGAGGCCGTCCGCCTCGCGCTGAAAGCCTGCGCGTCCGATCCCGAACCGGCCGCCGCCTATGGCCAGACGCTCGTCAACGCGCTGATCGATCGCGCCGGTGATTTCGAGGCCGCGGCGGAATTTGCGCGCCAGGCCACCATGGTGGAAGGCCAATCGCACCTCGTTGATTCCGCCTACTTCCAGTGGGCCCAAAACGACCCGAAACGCGCGTTGATGGCAGTTGCCACCCTCACCGATCGGGACATTCGAGACGCGGCCTTAGAAGGCATGGTCCAGGGGTGCGCCAGCGCCGACGCGCATGCCATCGCCGACTACGCCAAGACGCTGCCGGAAGGCGAGGAGCGCAGCCGCATCATGGCCATCGCGCTGCCCCAATGGATCGCGAAGGATCCAGTGGCCGCCCTGGAATGGATCAATCAAGCCGACCCGGATCCGGACTTCGATCGCGGGCTTATTGCGCTGACGACCCGTCCGTCCATGGCGCTGTCTCAACCCTTGGTCGCGTTGGATCTGGCGGATAGTATTTGCGATTCAGGTCACCGCCGCCTGGCCAAGAACGAAATCTTTATGCAATGGGCGCGGAACGACTACAACGCCGCGGTGCGCTATGCCCAATCCGTGCAAAACCCGGAATACCGGGAAATGTTCATGGGCCTCCTCGAAAACGTCGCGCTTCACAAAAACGAATGAAGGCGGAATTTGGATCCTTCTTCCCCCGGCTTCAGCCATTGAAAATACGGAGGACCCTTCTTTCGTTCCTCGTTTGCCTATTCGCCGCCCCGCTGCTCGCCGCCGCGCCCGGGCCGGTGCTATTTCCGCCGCATCACGCCGCCAAGAACGGCGACCTGCTCGCGTTGCGCGCCCTGGTTCGGACCGATCCGGGGGCAGTCGATGCCCGCGGTCCCTCCGAGGTCACCCCGCTCTTCGTGGCGGCCGTCTTTGGCCATACCGAGGTCGTGCGCTTTCTGCTCGAGGAGGGCGCGACCGTCGACGCGAGGGCGTCCGATGGCAGCACGCCCCTGTGCGCCGCGGCGTTTCATGGCCACGTGGAAGTCGTGCAGCTCCTAGCCGAACGCGGCGCCGCGCTCAATGCCGAGACCGAGAACCACGACACTCCATGGACGCTGGCCGCCGCAAATGGCCAATTGGCCATGTTGGAACTGCTCCGCTCGCTCGGCGCGCGCCCCGACCATCGCGCGGCGGCGGGTGCGGCGAGGGAAGGCCAAGCGAAAGTCGTCGCCCGGCTGCTCCAGGAGGGCGGCGACATCGATATCCCCGATGCAGACGGACTGACCCCGCTCATGCTCGCCGCGCGCGAGGGGAAGAACGAAGCCGTGCGCGTCCTCCTCGCAAGCGGCGCGCGCGTCAATGCGGTCGATCGCAAGGGGCTGGCCGCCCTGCATTACGCGGCCAAGGAAGGTCACGCGGATACCATCGAACTCCTGCTCGACCACGGCGCGGAAATCGACCTGCGCGACAAACATCGGCGCACGCCGTTGTTCATGGCGGCCTTCCATGGGTATGCCAAAGCCGCGCGGGTGCTGTGCGACCGGGGGGCCGACCTCGACGCGCGGGATGAACAAAACCGCACGCCGCTCTTCATCGCGACGAAGGATGGTTCCGAGGAGGCCGCCTTGCTCTTCATCGAAAAGGGGGCGAGCACGAAGGAATTCCTGGTCGACGGGCGCAGCACGCTTTCCCCCGTCCGGCTCGCCGCCTACGACGGCCACATCGTCATTCTCAAGGCGCTCATCGCGCACGGCGCGGAGATCGACGCCAAACGCACGGACGGCGGTCTGACGCCGGTCCATTTCGCGGCTCAAGGCGGGCATCTCGACATCATCAAACTGCTCGCCGGCAAAGGCGCGCGTTTGGAGGAGCGCGCGACCGATGGACGCACGGCGCTCTGGCTTGCGGCGCAGAACGGCTGGCTCGCCATCGCGAAATATCTGCTCGCCAAGGGTCTCGACCTCGAGGCGCGCGACCATCTCGGGCGCACGCCGCTCTATGCCGCGGCCGAAGTGGGTTATCCGGCGATGGTGCGGTTCCTGCTCGAACGCGGCGCGGCCGTGGATGCCCCGGCAAACGACGGCACCACGCCGCTGGCGATGGCGTCGAAACTGGGCTCAGTGCTGACCGTCGAAGCGCTGCTCGAAAAGGGCGCCCAGCCCGGCACGCGCAGCAAAGCCGGACTTACCCCGCTGCTCTACGCCAGCGGCGCTGGCGGCCCGCATTATATTTTTCCGGCGGACGGAAATTACCTCGATGTCTTCCAGATGCTGTTGGCGAAGGGCGCCAAGCTTGAAGACCGTACGCCTGAAGGTGTGACTCCGCTGGGTCTCGCCGCGCAGGAAGGGCGTCTCGAGCTGGTCAACGCCATGATCGCCCTCCGCCACCCCGTGAATCTGGCGGACGAACACGCCCGCACGGCGCTGCAATGGGCCTCCGCCGGCGGACATGCCGCGGTCGTCAAAACGCTGCTGGCGGCCGGGGCCGATCGCGATGCGGCGGATGATTTCGGCCAGACGCCTCTGTTCCTTGCCGCGAAGTGCGGACACTTTGAAACGGTCAAGACCCTGCTGGCGGCCGGCGCCGTCATGCCCAAGCCAACGCAGGACGGTGAAACACCCCTCTCCATCGCGAAGAAGTATAGTTACAGGCCCGTGGTCAGGCTGCTTGAACGAAGCCAGGCCAAAACTCCTTCGAATCCGGTTCAGTCCAATACGCCTCCGTCGACTCCATGAGATCAGAACCGCGCAAAATGAAATCCCGAGCGCGAGCCACCGAGCCCGCGCAAGTTGGCAAGAAGAGGACGCGAGCAGGGGCAAACGGACCCCGTTTGCTCGCCCAAACCCAGCTCAGGTTCCTGAGCGTCGCGTGCGCTGGCATTGCAGCGTTGGCTTTTGGCGTGCTGGAGGGAAGCGAGTCCGGCGCCCGGCGGAAACCTGCGGAGCTCACGCAATCCGCGCAACCGAAGCAGCCCGCGGCATCGCCGGATTTTCCGCTCATGGCCGCCGCCCGCGCCGGCAACGCGGGCCGTGTCAAGGAGCTGCTCGCCAACGGCGCCGCCGAAGACGCCCGCAACGCGAACCTTGAAACGTCGCTGTTCGTCGCAGCGGCGCTGGGACATGTGGACGTCGTCCGGATTTTGGTGGACGTGCCGGCGGGAATCGACATCGCGGATGCGGAGGGTCGCACGCCTCTGTTTGCTGCCGCCGCGGCCGGCCGCCGGGAAACGGTCGAGCTGCTGCTCGATCATGGCGCGAATCCAAATAGCTCCCGCATGAACGGGGAATCGCCGCTGTTCGTCGCCGTCGAAAATCGTCACATCGAGGTCGTGCGGACGCTGCTCAAGATGGGGGCGCTGCCGACCGTGGTGGATTCGCGTGGCCGCACGCCTCTCCAGGTCGCGCGCGCCCAGGACAACAAGGAAATGGCCGCGTTGCTGCTGACCTTCCGCGCGCAGATGCCGGACAAGAATACGCGGGCAACCACTCATCCGCGGCCGGATGCCTCGCCGAAATAACCGATCGGCGCAGTCCGTCAAAATTCGCGCCTCGCATTAACTTGGCGATTCGTGCCGCGAAGCTAGGCGAAAGGATCGGCGTGACCCATTGGGGTTTTGGTCGTGCGTGGGGTCCGCAGCCCGCCGCGCCGTTGTTACGGCACGCACGCGCCGCGCGGGATGCGACCGAAGGTCAGCATGTCCGCCGCAAGCTGCTCCATCTCGCCGACGGCATGTTTCATCCGTCGGGCCTGTTCCGCGTAGTTCTCCTGCACGTCTTGCGCGAATCGTCGGAGCGCTCGCGCCGGCTCGCCCTGCTCGATGCGCGCGGCGAGCGTTTCCTCGCTCGCGATGCGGCGCGCGAAATCTCTCATTTCCGCCAGGCTCGCGCTCAGCTCGCTATGGCGCGAAATCGGCGTGTCGGTTTCGATTTCGGCGCAGCCCCCGAAGAAACCGAGGAATGAGCCGTCGGGGTGGAAATGCGGTGCGCCGCGGTCGAGGATCCAGCGATACGCGCCGGCGTGGTTCAGCAGCCGGTAGCTCATGGCAAAGGCCACGCGCCGTTCGAAGCACCCGATGTAGTGATTCACACAGCGCTCCAGATCCTCGGGGTGCACGCCCTCGGCCCAGCCGTTGCCGAATTCCTGCTCGAGCGTCCGCCCGCGAAAATCGAGCCATGCGCGGTTGAAATAGAAGCAGCCCATATCGAGGCCGGACATCCAGATCATCACCGGCGCACCATCGGCGAGTTGTTGAAAGAAATCGCCGTGCGGCGACATGGAATCCATGGAGAAAAGTTAGCCTGAGATCGTGCGAGCGATGCAATCCAAACTCCGCCGCCGCGTCGATCGACGGCAGCGACCGCAACGACTGCCGCGTCCGCGGAAACTAACGGCCTCAGGCCGGCACGGACTTGACGTAGTGGGCGGCGATGCGCGCCAGATCGGCGACCGCGAGCGGTTTCACGAGATAATCGCGCGCACCGAGGGCCCGCGCGCGTGAGACATCTTCCTCGCGATCGGAACCGGAGAGCACGATCGGGAACACATTGACCTTGTCCCGGTGATCGTTGACCCAACGCAGCACGTCGAAGCCGGTCATGATCGGCATCGAGATATCGACGAAAAACAGCCAGGGCTCGCCCTTGGGCTTCTCCGTCAAACCTTCGGCGAATTTCACGAATTCGGCGCCATCGCGGAAGCGCAGGATGGGATTTTCGATGGACGTCGCGCGCGCGGCGCGCCGAAAAAAGAAAAAATCGTCGTCGTCGTCTTCGGCGATGAGGATGGGGGCGTCTTCTTTCATGGCTTGGATGATGCAATCGTCATCATGCTAAATTCGCCGGTGCGGCGTCAGTAGGTGCGCGACCGATGGCCGCTACGCTTTCGTCCGAGCGCGCCGCGGCGGGAAGCTTGAACCAAAAGCGGCTGCCATTCACGCCATCCGAATCGACGCCGACGGTTCCGCCCATCCGTTCGACCGCCCGTTTGACGATCGCGAGCCCGATGCCGGTGCCTTCATAGCGCTTGTCGGCCGTGACGCGCTCGAACAGCCCGAAAAGCCGGGTCTGATGCTCCGGCTTGATGCCGATGCCGTTGTCGCGCACCTCGGTGCGGATAAAGTCGCCGTCGTTTTGGAACGTGACCGCGATTTCCGGCTTCTTTTCCGGCGCGATGAACTTCAGCGCATTGCCGAATAGGTTGGCGAAGATCTGGGTCAGGAAAGCCTCGTTGCCCAGCACCGTCGCGGTGTCCGCGGGGATGACGATCGCCTTCGCCGACTGAAATTCCAGCGACTGCTGCACGACATGCGTCGCGATCTCCGACAGCGAAAGCGGCTGCAGGTCCAGCCGGTCGCGGTTCACGCGCGCGTAGGCCAGCACATCCGTGATCATCCGATTCATCCGGTCGCAGGAGCGGATGATGCGGTCGACAAAATGCGCGCCCTCCTCGTCGAGCCGTGGCGCATAATCGCTCTGCAGAATGCGTGCGTAGCCGGACATGGCGCGCAGCGGCGCGCGCAAATCGTGCGAGACGGTGTAGGAAAACGTCTCCATTTGGCTGAGGAGATCCGTGAGCGACGCGGTTCGTTCGCGCACGCGCTCCTCCAGCGCGAGATTCGACGCGGCCAGTTGTTCGCGCACCCTAGCCAACGCCTGCGCATTCGCTTTCTGCTCGGTGATGTCGCGCGCGATCTTCGAGGCGCCGACGATCCGCCCTTGCGCGTCGCGCATCGGCGAAATCGTGAGCGAGACATCGAGGAACGTGCCGTCTTTGCGGCGGCGCACCGTCTCGTAGTGCTCGATGCGGTCGCCGCGGCGGAGCCGGCCGAGGATCATGTCCTCTTCGTGCAGGCGCTCCTCCGGGATCAAGAGGGTGATGGACTTGCCGATGACGTCCTCGCGCCGGTAGCCGAAAATGCGCTCCGCCGCCGGATTCCACGAGAGGATGATGCTGTCGAGGTTCTTGCTGATGATCGCGTCGTCGGAGCCCTCCACGATGGCGGCGCCATGGCGGCTCGCGCTTTCCACGCGCCGTTGCTCCGTCACGTCGCGCGAGAAGCACTGCGTATGGACGAAGCGGTCGCCATCCCAGAGGACGCTGGAATCGATGAGGACGGTCTTGATCGTGCCGTCCTTGCATCGGACGCGCGCTTCGTACTCGCGCAGTTTCTCGCCACGGCAAAGCCGCGTCAGGATGTCGTCGATCGTCGGCGCGTCGGCATGAAACTCCGAAATGTGATGGCCGACGTATTCGTCCCAGTTGTAGCCGAGCAATTCCAGCTCCGCGCGATTTGCCCAGATGATCCGACCGTCCGCGTCCACCCAGTGCAGGCCGATCGTGGCGGACTCGACGAAGGCCGTGAGCTCCCGCTCGCGTTGGCGCAGCTTTTCCTCGGCGCGCGTGCGTTCCGCCATCTCGGCGGCCAGCGCCGCTGCCCGCTGCTGCAGCGCCGCGACTTGCCGGAGTTGTTCATCGCTCAGGCCCGCCTGCGGCTGGAACGCTTCGGTGGGAATCACCCGCTGATGTGTCCGACAGATATCGGCAAAATGACGCGCGGCGGGATGCGAGGTGAATCCCTTGATGGAATACGCGCAAAAAAGTTTGAAGCGAAAGTCGCCGGCGAGCCGGTTCCAGAACTCTTCCAGTCGGATCGCCTCGTCCGGCTTTCCGCGCTCCCAGAGCAACGCGACCATCTCGCCGAAGGCCCACAATTCGTCGCCGCTGGCGGCTAGTTCGGCGACGAGGCCGCCGATCACCTCGCGAAACCGCGTCTCGTCGGGAATGCCGTTGCGGCAGAAGCGGGCCAAGGTCGCGTCGGCGTCGAGCTGCACGTACCGGCGGTTGGCGATCAATTCGCCGACCGGGCATCCCGCCGTCGCGAGCCATTTGTCGATCTCCGTCGCATGGGCTTTCGTCGCAATGACCACGGCGCGGGCGCCTTTCTGGAAGCCGTCGTTCAGAAACCGCGCGACCGACTCGTTGAGGTAACTATCCTGTTCGTAGAACTGGACAAAATGATCGCCGCCGCCGCAAGGGCAGCTGGGCACGCTGGGAGCAAGGCCATCGCGTGCTGCGCGTTTCGAGCGCGGCTGAGGGGAAGCAATCATTCGTGGGTCGGGCTGATGGCGCGGTGTACGCCGGGAGGCGACAGCCAACTATAGGCGGTTTCCCTTCGAGCCACTATCGGAGTTTCTCCCAAAGCGGGTCCGGACCAACCGCCCCCCGCGTTGGACGCGGCCGCCTATTTTTTCGGCGGCGAGAGCAGCATCCGCTCGATCTTTTTGAACACCGCCGCGTCGATCACGACCTGCCAGCCATCGGCATTTTGCTTGAGCGCGATGCTGCCGATTGGCTTCTGCAATCCACCCACGTTCAACGTCGCTTCGCCGCCGGTGACGCTTCGATTGATGACGCGGATGCCCGTGAGATCGTTCACCACTTGGCCGATAAAGAGCGCCCCCAGGGATTCGGGCGTCGGATACTTCGCGCGGCTGGCTTCGGGCAGCGTGGCAATCGCGGCCTCCGCCAGCGTGCGCGCCGCGCCGTCGAACTTCAGGGTGAGTTGCACCATGTCGTCGTGCCCCTGCGCCGCCGCCCAGATCAGCGTTTGCAGTGCGTTCTCCGGCGTGGCGCGTCCGACGTCCGTGCAGTTTTCGATCAGCACCGGCCCTTTGGCCAAGTCTCGGTTCGCCTCCAACGCCGCGGTCCGTTCGCGGCTCTGCCGGTTTATCGTCTCGTGCTCGGCGCCGGCTTTCTGTTCGAGCTCCGCAATTTCGCGCTGCACCCGGGAAACGTCGCTGCGCACCGCGGCCGTCGCTTCCCGGCGGTCGCGTCGGCCCAGCTCGATCACTTCCTTCATGCGCACGTTTTCCGCGAGCCAGCGTTCCTTTCCCGCCGCCTGCAAACGCAATGCGGTGAGCTGCGCCGCCAGCCGATCGTGCTCCACGTGCAGCCGTCGGTAGGCGATCCCGGAGAGCGTGCCCGCGCCGACCAGCAGCGCGACGAGCGTGAGAACGAAGTTCCTGCTCATGGGTTTTTCGCCTCCTTCGGGCGGAGCTGGCCGGTGGCTGGATCGACGTTCGCCAGCAGGCGGCCCACGATTTCCGCCGTGTGCGACGCCCCGACCGCCCAGCCGTTCGGCGTGCGCTCCATGCGCAGCACCGTGCCGTGCTCCTTGCCGTTGGCGTCGACGCCCCACGCTCGGATCTGCCTGGGCTCCGGACCGTCGATCCACTCCGTGGCGACGACTTGGAGCTTGTGCGGCATCGCCTGGAGGCTGGGCAGCGAGCCGTCGTACCAGGCGTGAGCCACGAAAAGCTCGGGCGTCGGATACTGCGCCCGCACGGCCGGCGCGAGGGTCGAATAGAACGCATCGACTTGCGCTTTGGTTTTCGCGTCGAACACGAGGCTGCGCCCCATCGTTTGCCAGTCTCCCTGTAGGAATGCCCACATCGTCGTTTCGAACGCGGCGGCCGGAGTGTCCCAGCCGCGATTGGCCGGCGGCTTCAACTCGGCGTCGAGCACGCCCGGCGGACGCGCCTGCAAGATCGCGGCGCGCGCCCGCAGCTGCGCGAGGCGGCCGGCGTCGTCGGCCGCCTCCTCGTCCACGGCGGACGCCATCGCCTTCGCCAGCGTCGCGTGCTCGACCTCGACGTGTTTGATCGTCGCGCGTTGCCCGGCGTTGGCCGTGTTCAGTTCGCGATTGGCGTAAACCTGCACCAACGGTGGCGACAACAGCACCGCCAGCGCCGCCGCGGCGATGAGGGTCGTTTTGAATTTGCTCATGGTAAGAAGGGTCGCGGCGGCGAGGCCCCAAGCGGGCGCGCTGCACGCGGCGCCGCACACCGCGGAGGCAAGGCCCGCCGGCACCGCCGCGGCGGCCGGGTGGGAAAGCCCGCCGACCAGCGCGGCCGCCGTCGAGGCGATCCCGCGGCGTTCCAGCGCTCGCCGCAGTTTTTCCAGCGCGCGATCCACGCGCATGCGTGCCGCGCTTTCCGAGATCCGCAATCGCTCGCCGATTTCGCGAAAGCCTTGCCGCTCGAAAAACCGCGCGAGAATCGCCTCGCGGTCGCGGTCGCCGAGCGCGTCGAGGGCCTCATCGATGACCGGCTGCAACTCTTCCCACCGCGCCTGATCGTTGGAGGATTCGAGGGAATTCATGTGGTAGGCGGCGGTTTCGCGGTGGCGCTGCCGCGCTTCGCGGCGGGCGAGGTCGAGGGCGGCATGCCGGGTCGCCACGTGCAGCCAGCCGGCCAGCGACGGGTGCCGCGCGAGCGCGGTCGCCCGGCGGGCCGCGGCGGTGAACACGCGCTGGGCGATTTCCGCGGCGCGATGCGGATCGCCCCCGGTCCGGCGCAGCGCGGTGTGGTAGACGAACGAAAGGTGGCGCGCGACGAATGCCGCGAAGTCCGCTTCCGCGCGGCTTTCGGCGTACGAGCGCAGCAACTCGGCATCTGATTTCATTCGCGTATACCCTTTTAAGCGCCGCCGCGCCGAACAACCGCACATTTAATTCACGTGCGAACCCGCGGTCGCGGGCTTCCGAGTCCGCGAGCAGCGTCAGCCGTCTCGACGCTCACGCGCGCGCTGCAGCCGCTCCGCTTCCCGTTGCGTCAATTCGCGCGCCGCCTGCTGCTCTTGCGCCTCGATCGCTTTCTTCTCCGCCGGAGTAAAAAGCAGCTGCGCCGGGACTTTGGCGCCGCAGAAGCTGCACAAGGGCGAGTGCCGCGAGAGCAGGGGTTTTTTGCACGCCGGACACACCGGCCGCGCTGGTGGCGCTGAGGTGGAGGATGCCGGCCTGGCCGCTTGGGGGACGGGCGCGGAATCCATCCAGGGCACCGGTTTTTCCCACGCGTAACCGCATAACGAAACAGGCTCGATGGGCTTCGCGGCTTTGAGCCGAATACCGGCCTGATCGAGCAGCGCCTGCCAGTCTGCGCCGGCCGAAATCCCTGGGGCCGTCGCTTCAGGTGCTTGTTGGACGGCGCGCAGACACGTTCGGAACCCGGCTTCGGCGGTCGCCGCTTCGTGCATCATCCAAAGCTCGACCGGCTCCACCGCGAACCATCGACCTGGTGCCGACTGCAAAAATGCGGCGTACGCGGAAAACAACGACGGCTGCACCGAGGCGAAAAGCGATCGGCTGCGCTCTTGGAAGGCCGTGAGTCGCTCGAGCGCATCCGGGCGCGTGGATTGGAATACGGGGTAGACGACCGTGCCGCCGTCTGCGCCGGCCGCGGTCCGTTGTGCGAGACACGACTCATCGAACAAAGCATACCAGAACACCGGAATCATGTAGCTTGCCGCCGCCAAAATCCCGGGCGCGACGTCCGCGTCCGCACGCAGCCCGCTGTACGGTTCATCGGTCGCGAGAAGAAAAGTTCGGTTCGCCATGAAAAGGACGAGGAAGAGGGCGCCGCGCGCCTAGGAAGCGAGACGTCGACTAAAACCGGCCATCGATTTTGCGCGAGCCCGATTCCCGCGATCCGGCGAACGGACATTCCTGGCGTCGAATACGATTTATGCTGCTCGGACGCCGCCGGCCCGAATAGTCGCGAGACATGAAAAAGGTTTTTCGTTTCTCGGCGCCCGGCAAAGCCGATGCACGCGTCGTGGAAGGCGTCAAAAGCGAGCTGCGCAAATACGTGCAGCGCGAACGCCGCAAGACGCTGCCGGAAGGCTTCGATGTCTGGACGTTCGCTTGCCGCGTGGGCGCGACCGAGGCGACGGCGGCGCCCTGCCAGGTTCCGGACCTTAGCGCCGCGATCGATGCGGTGGTCCGCAGCGGCGGCACTGAAGCTTACGTCGAAATCGTGGCGACGCCGGGACATCGCGTGCCGCGCGCGACGACACCCGCCGACGCCCCCGCCCCCGACGCGGGGACCTGAGCATGCCCGCCGGACCGTCCAAGGACCCGCTCCATGGCGTCACGCTCGAGCGCCTGCTGACCGAACTCGTCGACGAATTTGGCTGGGAAACGCTCGCCGCGCACGTCGACATCCGCTGCTTCCGCTTCGATCCGAGCATCAAGTCCAGCCTGGTTTTTCTGCGCAAAACGCCCTGGGCCCGCGCCAAGGTCGAGCAGTACTACGTGCAGTGGAAGACGCGTTCGCCGTAGCGACGATCGACCGCGCGGCCCTGGGGTAGGGCATCGGAGCTGGCCGACGCGCGCGCAGCGTGTCGAACCCAGCCGACGGATAATGGTCTGTCGGCCTATGTCTAAAATCTCATCTCCACGTGACCTTTTGGTCGAAGAACTGAAAGACCTCTACAGCGCCGAGAACCAGCTGACCAAGGCGCTGCCGAAAATGGCGAAAGCTGCGTCGAGCGACGAACTGCGCGAGGCTTTCGAGACCCACCTCAAAGAAACCGAAGAGCACATCAGCCGGCTCGAGCGGATCGGGCGGCAGCTCGGCGAATCGATGAAAGGGAAAAAGTGCAAAGCGATGGCCGGCCTGATCGAGGAGGGCAAAGAGATCATGGAGGAAGACGCCGAGCCTTCCCTGCTGGATTTGGCGCTGATCGGCGCCGCCCAAAAGGTCGAGCATTACGAAATCTCCGCGTATGGCACCGCCCGCACCCTGGCGGAAATTGTCGGCGAAACGAAGATCGCGGCGACCTTGCAGGAGACGCTCGATGAAGAGGGCAAGACCGACAAGCTCCTCACCGATATCGCCATGGAACTCAACCTCGAGGCGGTCGCAGCTGGCGAAGAGGAAGAGTGAGCCTTCTCGCCGAAATATTCGAGTCCGCCTGCCTTTAGCCCAGCGCCCGGAAGAACCTTGCGGTTATTCCGGGCGCGGGCGGCTCGAATGCTCCCGCGTTCCAGGGTGACACATTGTAGTTTCCCGAGCCCGACGCCGTTGCGGACCCAGTCCAGTTCCGAACGAAAGCGTTCGCGCGGCTGACCCAGCTGGCAGCGCGCCGGGATCGGGCTTGGCAGCGGGTAAGCCGTGTGCCTACCTGCGGGATGAATTACCGGACGAAAGCGGAGTACTTCATTCAAGGCATCACCAAAGGCTTCGTCGACGCCGCCGAGGTGATCGCGTGGGCCGACGAGGTGATCGTGGCCGCGCCCGCGACCGAAGACTGGATGCTCGACATCTCGACGTGTTCGCCGAGCGATCGCAACGCGGTGCTGGGCTATCTGAACACGATCAAAGGGGAGGTCGACGCGGCCGAGCTCGCCGCGCTATTGCGCGCGAAGGGCGTGGCGTAATCGACGCTCCGCGCCATGGAGCTGCCTGAAGCCGAAAAAGATTTCCTGCGCGAGCTGGTTAAAACGGCACGCCAGCGTTCGCAGCACGTGAAGTGGACGGATCGCGACGGCACCGCGCGGATCACGACGTTGTCGGCCGCCGACGCGACTCGTCTCGATGCTCTCGCCCGCCAGTTGGGCGTTTCTCGGGACAACGTGCTCCGCCAGGCCGCCCATCTGCCCGCCTTGAAACGACCGACATAAGCGAGGTAGCGGTCGTCGTCCCGAGGATGCGGTAGGGCCTGACCTCCGGGCGGGTCGCTCCGAAAATCCGTCTTCGGGTCAGGCTCGAAGTCCGGGCGAGCCAATCCAAACTACGTCGGGGCGTCGGCTGCCCGGAGGTCAGGCCCCCTACCCGGATCGGTGCCGGACGCGCCTCGTTCGCGGCAGCCGCGCATCCGATCCTCGTCCTCGTCCCGCCCATTCGCGCTACCGGATTCCCGGTAGCAGTCGGGCGTGACAAGTATCGTTGGGGGGATAACCGTACGAATTCGTATGCTTCCAATGCCCGTTTGCTGCGGTCCGCATTTCGCCGAGCCGATCGGCTAGAACCGACGGCGCACATGCAAAAGACACTGGAGCACCCCGAGCTTTTATTCCGGGCGGTGTTTGAGGCAGCAAACGACGCCATTCTCGTGCTCGATGGGGAGCTCAACGTGCTGGCATGTAATCGGCGCGCCGAGGAATTATATGGATGGAGCGGCGCGGAGATGGTGCGGAAGAATCTCCGCGATCTGCGAGCGGTGGAAACTCGTCCTTTGCTTGCCGAGCAGATCCGGCGCGCGCTGCTTGCCGGTGCCGGGCGGTGGGAAACGATTCATGAACGGGCGAATGGGACCAAGATCGACGTCGAAGTGACCACCCGCGCCTTTTGCATCACCGGATCCCAGCGGTTCGTGCACATTGTCCGGGACATATCGTTGCAACGGCGGGCGGCCGCCGTGCTGCGCGACGGGGAGCGGCGGTTGCGGTTGTTGGTGACGCAGTTGCCGGCGTCGCTGTGGACGATGGACCGCAGCCTGCAGTTTACGTCGATCACCGGGTCGCTGGCCGCGAAACTGGGGCTAGAGCCTTCCAAGATCGTCGGCACGAAGCTTTCCGCGTATGTCGCGCCCGAGTCTTTGGCCGATCGGGCGCACCAGAACGCCTTGCGCGGTGTGGCCGGCAGCTACCTGACCAAGTTCCACGCGCATTGGCTCGAGTGCCACGTCGAGCCTCTCCTGGACGAAGCGGGGGCGATTTGCGGGTGCGTCGGGATGGCGGTCGACGTCAGCGAGCGAACGGCGGCGGAAGAAAATACGAGATTCCAGGCCTCGCTCCTCGAACAGGTGCGGCATGCGATTGTCGCCACGGACTGCAAAGGACGCGTGACATACTGGAGCAAATTCGCGGAGACCCTTTATTTCTGGTCGGCCGCGGAAGCTTTGGGCCGAGACCTCGTCGAGCTCACGTTCCCGCCCGAATCGCGGTCCCACGCTGGAGAAATCATGGCCGCGGTTGTCGCCGGCAAGGCGTGGTCCGGCGAGTTTCGCGTGCGCCGGAAAGACGAAGTGTCGTTCGACGCGCATTTGATCTGCTCTCCGCTGCTCGATCGAGCTGGCCAGCCCATTGGGATCGTCGGCGTGAGCTTCGATATTACGGTCGAGAAAAACGCGCAGGACGAACTCCGGCGGTCGCAAGCACAGCTCCGCGCGTTGGCGGAGCGCGTGAATGCGGTGCGCGAGGACGAGGCCAAGCGGATCGCGCGGGAGCTCCATGATGTGCTGGGACAGCAATTGACGGCGTTGAAAATGGAACTGGCGCTGCTGCTGGATCCTCGCTTCTCCGCCCCGACCGATGCCCGCCAGCCCAGCGCGCAGGTCATGGCGCTGGTCGAGCGGAGCATCGAAACGGTGCAAAAAATTTCCGGCAAACTGCGCCACGCTCACCTGGAACGCCTGGGGCTGGCGGCGGCGATGCAAGCGGAGCTCGACGATTTTCGCGCCCGTGCCGGCATCCGCGGGGGCACGGCGCGATTGGACGAAACCTTGGAGGTCGATGACGGAACCGCGGTGGCGGTCTTCCGTATTTTCCAGGAATCCCTCACCAACATCGCGCGCCATGCCCACGCCACCGCGGTCCATGTCACGCTGGGTCGGCAAAACGGCAAGCTGTGGCTCGAAGTGCGCGACAACGGTCGCGGTTGCTCGGCCGCGCTGCGCGCCGACGGCGGCCGGCTCGGACTCCTGGGCATGCGCGAGCGAGCGCAGGCGTTGGGCGGTCGCGTGCAAGTCGACAGCCAGGAAGGCGCCGGTACTCGAGTGACGGTCGAGATCCCTCTTTGTCATGACGAAAAAACCCGCGTCTTCGCCCGCTAAGGCCAAGGTTTTGCTCGCGGACGACCACGAGTTGATCCGCGACGCGCTCAAGCGCATCCTGCTCCACACGGGCCGCATAGGATGCGTCGGCGAGGCGAAAAACGCCGCTGAAACGCTCTCGCTGGTCCGGGAGAAAACGTGGGATGCGGTGATTCTCGATATCAACCTGCCTGGACGGAGCGGCATCGACGTGCTCAAAGAAATCAAGGCGCAGCGCCCCAGCCTGCCGGTGCTGATTTTGACGATGTATTCGGAAGACCAGTTTGCGGTCCGCGTGCTGCGAGCCGGTGCGGCCGGCTATATCACCAAATCGGAGGCTCCCTCCACCATCGTGGAGGCCATCGAGCGCGTGATTGCCGGCGGCAGATATATCACTGCTGGGGTGGCCCAAAAGCTGGCCGAAGCGATCGGCCAGCCTAGCAGCGGCTCGCCGCACGAGACGCTTTCCGATCGTGAAAACGAGATTTTTCGCCGCATCGCGCGCGGCGAGACGGTGAGTGAGATCGCGGCCGCGCTTCATTTGAGCGTGAAGACGGTGAGCGGCTACCGCGCGAATGCCCTGCGCAAGCTGGGCGTGCACAACAACGCGCAATTGATGCGCTACGCTCACGACCACGCTCTGATCGATTAGGCTGCGCCCCAGACAAACACGGGGGCAAGATCGCGCCCTCCGCCGGTTTCGGCCGGGTTCGGGCTCCGCTATAGTGACGGGATGCCTTCCGAACCCTTACGCGCCGCCCTCTCTACGCGGGTGTTGCTCGTGGAAGATTCTCCCGACTGGCAGGATATCCTGACGCGGGTCGTCCGTTCGTTGCCTCAGCTCGAGCTCGTTGCGGTCGTCGATACGGTGGCGGCCGCGATCGAGGCCCTTGGTTTGCACGCGCCCCACGCGGTGGTGCTCGATTTGCATTTACGCGACGGGAGCGGGCACGAAGTGCTGGCCGCCGCGAAGCGCGCCAACCCCGCTTGCAAGGTGATTGTCGTCACCGTGAGCGACTCGCTCGAGGACGCGCGGCGCTGCCGCGCCTTGGGCGTCGACCATTATATCTCCAAGCACAAAGACGCGGATAAGCTGCGTGTCTTGCTGAACAATATTGGCGCAGGCGGGGCCAATTGAGGCGGCTTCGCCGCAAATTTCACTCATGATCATTACGCGTACCTCTAAGTCGCCACTTTCTCCCGGGATTCCGAAGCTGCCGACCGGCATCACCGGCCTCGACGAAATCACGCGCGGCGGTTTGCCGCGCGATCGCAACACCCTCGTGATGGGCGGTCCCGGCTGCGGCAAGACGGTGCTGGCGTTGCAGACGTTGGTGAATGGCGCCCGCGATTACGGCGAGCCGGGGATCTTCGTCGCCTTCGAGGAAAACGTGCGCGATATCGTGCGCAACGCGGCGTCGTTTGGTTGGGATTTGCCCGCTTTGCAGCGCAAGAATCTTTTCTTTTTAGACGTGCGCCCGCGCTTGGACCACACGGCAGCGGGACGCTTCGATCTGCGCGGGTTGCTGGCCGGGGTCGAAGCCAAGGCGCGCAAGATGAAGGCGCGGCGCGTGGTGTTCGATGCCGTCGACATGCTGCTCGCGCGGCTCGACAATCTGCTCGACGAGCGCGTCGAAATGCAACGGCTGCACGACTGGACGTACGGCAGCGGCCTGAGCGGGATCATCACGGCGAAACTCGAGGAAGGCGCCTCGGCTTCGGGGCAACGTTATGGGTTCATGCAGTTCATGACCGATTGCACCATCTTGCTCAGCCATCAGACCGTGGCTCGGCAATCGCAGCGTGAGCTGCGGGTGCTGAAGTATCGCGGCTCAGGCTTCTCGGAAAATGCGGCGCCGATGGTGATCGACGATCGCGGCATGCAGATCGCCTGTATCAGCGCCAACGAGCAGTCGTTTTCGGTCCGCACGCAGCGGATCAGCAGCGGCGTGCCGCGGTTGGATGCGATGCTGAGCGGCGGTTATTTTATCGGCTCGAGCATTCTGATTTCCGGTGCTCCCGGGACCGCGAAGTCCACGCTCAGCGCCAGCTTCGCGGCGGCGGCGTGCCGGCGCGGCGAGCGGGTGCTGTACATCAGCTTCGATGAGATTGGCGGCGAGCATACCCGCAATCTCGCATCCGTCGGCATCAAGCTCGCCCCCCACCTGAAACGCGGCTTGCTGAAAATCTACTCCGCGCGCTCCGAGTCGCACACGGTCGAACAACACCTGGTGCGGATCCACGCCTTGATTCGCGAGCACCGCGCCCAACACGTGATTTTCGATCCGCTTTCGGCGCTTTTTCGCGCCGGCCAGGAAGCGAATGTCCTCAGCGCGGCCGAGCGCCTCTTGCAGATGACGAAGTCCGAAGGCATCACGACCGTGTCGACGAGTTTGCTGGGGCACGGCGACAGCCGGATCGAGGGCACGCCGCTCGAAGTCTCCACCGTGGCGGACACCTGGATACATTTGAGCTACGCCGTCCAGGCCGGCGAACGCAACCGGGCGCTCACCATCGTTAAGTCGCGCGGCACGAATCATTCCAATCAGGTCCGCGAGCTGGTGCTCAGCGACCGGGGAGTGACCCTCTCCGACGTGTTCTCCTCTGGCGGTGAAGTGCTGATGGGCACGCTGCGGTGGCAGCGCGAAGCGGAAGAGCGATCCGCCCACGACCGGTCCGAAGCCGAGTTGAAGCGCAAGGAGCAGGAAATTCACCTCGTCGAAGCGGACCTCAAAGCCCGCATCGAAGCCGTGCAGCGCGAGCTCGAGTTGAAGCGCCTCGAACTTGGCTCGCTCGCCGATGGCGGCAAATACCGCCGCGCCGAAGCTGGCCGATTCCGCGCCACGCTCGTGAGCAAACGTCGCGGGGATCGTGACCATGGCATGCAGAATCGGAACGGCGCCGCATGAAACCTTGCGAAGCCAGCGGTGCCACCGGTCCTCTCCACCGCTTCAAGCTGTATGTGGCCGGCGACTCGCCGAACTCGGTGCGCGCCAAGGCCAACCTCGAACGCCTTTGCCGTGCGCGGTTCGGGCATGCCTATTCCATCGTCGTGATCGATGTGCTGCGCGATCCGCTGCGCGCGCTGGCCGCCGGTATCGTGGCGACGCCGAGCGTCGTGCGCGACGATCTCGAGCCGGCGCGGCTGGTCATGGGCGATTTGCGCGACGAAGCCGAGGCGATCTCCGCGCTGGGGCTGCCGGCGCCGACGGAGCAGCGCGCATGAGAACGCAAGCCTCTCGCGCATCCGCCGAACACATCGCGGCGCTCGTGCGCAAGCTTTCCGCCGTGGAGTCCGAGCTCCGGGTCGCGACGCTCGGCCAGGTCGACGTCGTGATCGATACCGCCGGCCACACGATGCTTTTGCGGGAGACGCAACAGGCGTTGCAGGCCGCCAACGAGCGGCTGCGCCAGTTGATGAAACACAGCCCGGGCGTCATCTACTCGATTCCCGCGAACGATCTTTCCGGCACGCCCACCATGATCGGCGAAAGCATCGCGAATCTTCTCGGCGGCGCGGAGGAGAAGGCGCGCGATGCCCAGTGGTGGAAGGAACTGGTGCATCCCGACGATCGTCCGGTCGCCTCGAACAGCTTGTGCGAAGCCGCCGCCACCGGCGCGAGCCGGGCGGAATACCGGGTGCGGCATCACGACGGCTCCTATCGTTGGATCGAAGACCACAAGCGCCGTGTCACCGGCGAGGCCGGCGAGCCCGGTGAAATCGTCGGCGTCTGGACGGAGATCACGGAGCGCCGCGCCGCGGAGGAGCGATTGCGCGTCAGCGAGGCCAGCTTGGCGGCCGCGCAGCGGCTCGCCCACCTCGGCAACTGGGAAATCGATTTGACCCATCCGTCGGATCTCGCGCGATGCCCGACCCGTTGGTCGGACGAACTATTCCGCATTCTCGGCTACCGGCGCGACAGAGTGGCCGCTTCGACGGAAGCTCGGCTCTCGCGCGTGCATCAAGCGGACCGGGCCATGCTCGGACAACGCATCGCCACGCTCACCCGGTCGGGGGAGGGCTATAATATCACCTACCGGGTGGTCCGGCCCGACGGGGTGGAACGAATCGTGCAAGAGCAGGCGGAGTTTGCGTTCGGCGTGCGCCCGCCGCGGATCATCGGCTCGGTGCAGGACATCACGCGACGGTTCCGGGCGGAACAGGCGCGCAAGCAAAGCGAAGAGCGCTTCACGAAGATCTTCCGCGAGAGCCCGCTGGCGATCGCGTATGGCAGCAGCGCCGACGGCGGCCTCATCGATATGAACGACCAATGGCTCGCGTTTTTCGGCTATACGCGCGACGAGCTGATCGGGTCGGAGCAGGCGCTGTCCTTGTGGGTCTCGCCGGAAGAACGACAGGCGGCCCAGGACCGGTTGGCGGTCGAGGGCAAGCTGCGCAATTTCGAGTGCTTGTTTCGGCCGAAGACGGGCGAGATCAAGACCGCTCTGCTTTCGCTCGAGCCGTTGCAACTCGGCGAGGAGCGCCTTTGGCTGAAAATGCTGACGGACATCACCGACCGGAAGCGGAACGAAGAAGCGCTGCGCATGCATAGCCGCGTGCTCGAAAGCATGACGGAGGGCGTGAGCGTTTCCGACGAGTCCGGATTTGTCGTCTTCAGCAACGCCGCCTGCAACCGCATGTTCGGCTACGCGCCGGCGAGCCTCGTTGGCCTGCATGTCGCGGAGCTCGGCGCTCCGGCGTGCCGCGATTCCAGCGGCTTCACGTTCGAGATCGGCGAAGCTCTGGAGCGGACCGGCAACTGGCACGGCGAAGTGCAGAGCCGCCGCAAAGACGGTTCCTTGTTCACGACGCAGGCGCACATCACCGTGCTGCAGATCGCGGGAAAGCGCTGCGCGATCGCCGTGCAGGAAGACATCACCCACAAGAAGCAGCTCGAAGCGCAGCTGCTGCGCGCGCAGCGGATGGAAAGCGTCGGCCGTCTGGCCAGCGGCATCGCGCACGACATGAACAATATTCTCGCGCCGATCATGATGGTGCCGGCCCTCCTGCGCGGAAAATTGGACGCGGACGATGCCGACCGCCTGCTCACGACGATCGAGACGAGCGCGGATCGCGGCGCAAACCTCATCAAGCATCTGCTGTTCTTTGGCCGCGGCGTGGAAGGCCAGCGGGTCGTCATGCGTTTCAGCGACGCCGTCCGCGAGATCGAGGAAATCATCGGCGAGACTTTTCCCCGCAATATTTCGATCGTCACCGACGTGGCGCCGGACGCCTGGCCGGTGCGCGCCGATCCCACGCAGCTCCATCAGGTGTTGATCAACCTTTGCGTGAATGCCCGGGACGCAATGCCGAGCGGCGGCTGCCTCTCCATCGCTGTCCGCAATGTCGCCGCGGGCGAGATCGGGGACGACGCGATGGCGCAGCGGCTGGTTGGGCCGCATGTCCTGCTCGCCGTGCGCGACACCGGCACGGGCATCTCGCCCGAACACGCCGACAAGATCTTCGATCCCTTCTTCACGACCAAAGAGGCCGGGAAGGGCACCGGGCTCGGGCTCTCCACGGTGCTGGGCATCGTGAAGAATCACGGCGGCTTCGTGACGCTCAAGACCGCCTTGGGCAGCGGCAGCACCTTTCAGGTGTATTTTCCGGCCGCACCGGCGGCGGAGGCCGATCGCTTGCTCGAGTCCGATGGCCGCTTGCCGATGGGCGGAAACGAAATGGTGCTGCTCGTGGACGACGAAGAAAGCGTGCGCGAAATCGCCCGGGAACTCTTGATTCGCCACGGCTACGCGGTCCTGACCGCCAGCAACGGTGCCGAAGCGACCGCGCTTTTCGCGCAGTATGCGAAGCAAATTCAGGCGGTGGTCACCGACGTGGACATGCCGATCATGGATGGCCTGTCGCTTGCCAGGGGGCTCAGGGCGATGAATCCGGCGCTCAAGATCATCGTCGCGACGGGTCTTCAAGGCGTCATGCGCACCGAGCGCCAGGCCAGCGAGATTGCGGCGCTCGATGTCACGACGCTGGCGAAACCATTCACCGCAGCCACGCTGCTGAGCGCGCTGCGCGACGTTCTTACCCGGTCGAACGTTTAATCCATATATCCGGATGCCTCACATCTTGATCGTCGATGACGACAGCAATTTTCGCCGGGTCGTCGCCCTGGCCTTGACCCAGCTCGGCCATACGGTGGACGAAGCGGGCGACGGGGTGGGCGCGATGCGGCGTTATGCGGAAAAAGGTGCGGATGTCGTGATCTTGGATCTGATCATGCCCGAAAAAGAAGGGCTGGAAACGCTCACCCATCTCCTGCGGCTGCATCCTGCCGCGCGAGTGATTGCCATGTCGGGCGGGACGCAACGGATTGCGGCCGGAGATTGTCTCAACTTGGCCAGGCACTTGGGCGCGCGACATGCCCTCCAGAAGCCGTTTCACACCGAAAACCTGGTCCGCGCGGTGAACGACGCCCTGGCCGACGTCGACCGGTAGGAAGGGCTGGTGTGCGAGCGCACCGCTTTCCGCCGTGAGGACGCTTTACCTCCCCTGGGCGGTCGCGCTAAGCGGTGGTGGTCGACGAATTCGCCGGAACCGCGGCGGAATTCTCGGACCCGCCGAAAGCGTGGTCCACCGCGTGAATCAGATGTTCGAGCCGAAGCGGTTTGCGCAAGATGGCCGACACGCCCGAGCCGCGACCCAGCTCGAGACAGAGTTCCCGCGGCATGTATTCGCTACCGCCCGACATCGCGATGATCTTGGCGTCTGGCTGAAGCTTTTTCACCGAGCGGATCACTTCGGTGCCGTCGAATTCCGGCATGACGACATCCGTGACCACCAGGTCGAAGTGATGCGTGGTGAGGTACCGCAGCACCTCTTCCCGCCCATAGGCGGCGAATACGGAATGCCCTCCCAATTGTAGGGCGGTGGTGAGGATTTGCTGAATCGCAATCTCATCGTCTACAACGAGTATCGATTTGCCGGAGGGTGTGGGGGGCATGACGGAATAACATCGGACGTCCGGCCGAGAAACTGAGATTTTTGATGCGGAATTATTGGGCCCGTCGGTGCGCATGGCCTCTCCAGATGTGTTTCACTAAGGCTAGTTAGTGCCTCGTGCGTCGGTGGCGCCCCGGGAGATGGTCCCCGGGTCGGGACCTAGGCGTAAACGTCGCGCCCGTGCCGGGACCAGCGCTGAAGACCGTCAGGACACCGCATTTCGCGCGCCGCATTGGCGCTCGCGTGAAGTCCAAATCCGTGGCCATCCCAACCACCCGTTTCACCCGGGTGCTCGGTGGAGCGGATGCAGCTGCCAATCGCTGGAATTATAGAGCAAAGCATATTACCCTCGGCTAGCGGTGAATTTCCGGCATAGCACACCGCCTGAAGTTTCCTCCCGCTTACTTTATGCTCGTTCCCCAAATCACCCTCGACCTCGCCGCTCCGGCAGGTTGCACCGTCACCGGTCTCGTTGGCGCCGCGCGCAGCGGCGATTTTGTTTATGTTTTCGTCGTGTGCGGCGACGGGAATCTGTGGTCCCGCTGGTTTCTGAAAAACTCCTGGTCCACGTGGACGAACCTGAATGCTCCGGTCGGCGGGCTTATTCCCGGCGGTAACAATAGCCGCAATGGCGTCATCGTGGCCGGTGGCAGCATCTGGGTGTTCTGCGCCGCGGCCGACGGAAACGTCTGGACAAACCTGTGGTCGGCGCAAACGCAGCGGTGGAATTGGATGCTCGCGCCGGGCGCGCCGGTCGGGACGAAGGTGACGTCGATCGTCGGCGCGACGGCTTCGCCCTTTGCGGTGGCGGTGCGCGTGACGGACGGTTCGACCTGGGGCACGGCGTGGAACGGCGCGGCGTGGCCCTGGATCAAATCGCCGGCGCCGGCATTTCCCAGCGCGTGCCTGCTCTATTGGGAGAATCGCTGGAACACGCCGAACACTGCGTGCATCACGCTCGCGGCGATAACGTGCGGGGTGATGGCGGTGACCGGAGAGGCGCGGAATGGGCCGAGCGGCGTGGCCGATCAGCATTATACGAACATCGCGATCGAGTTTCTGCTGCAGAACGGCAAGATCACCTGCCAAGTCGCCGGCACGAACGAAACGACCTACGCGCATACGAGTTAACGTCGGGCCAGCCGGAACAGTCTAACTGCCGCGACATGCGGCGGCTTTAAGCTATCGAGAGGTTGCGAGCGTAAGCTGACAAATCGTCGAAGCATTTAGTTTCGGACGGGCCGAATGGCGGCTCGTGTTCGCGTTCTCCGCAGCCGACGTCGTCGTGTTCGGTATCCGGCTCGTACATGGGGTCGATCACTTGTGCGAGCACAAGCTCGCCGCCGTCTGGTCGGTTGCCGAGCGTTACGCCAATTTCGAGTCGTCGCGATCGTGCGTTACCGTGATCACCGTGCGACTGATCGACAACAACAGGGTAAGTGAAGCCGCTAGAATTTCGGCACGCCCTTTCGCGTGCCTTTGTTCGCTGATGCGAGGGCCAATGGCCCCCACACGGCGACGGACGCAACGACGGTAATACTGGCGAGTAATCCTACTCCGGCGGGCTCAACGGTCGCCAACAGGCCAATCAGCAACGCCATGAGCGCAGAGACGAAGAGCAACCCCCCGTCTGCCTGGGTCGCGCACGTAAGGTCCGGCAGCGGAGATCGCGTAAAACACCGCGACCGGCCAGACGATATGCTCAGATGTGCGATGCACCGACGCGCTACCGTCTCCGGCGTTCATCGCAAACGCATGCCCAATTCCGACTATCACGAGTGCGCCAAACGTCACCAGCGCTCCATACGCAAAGGTACAAAATCGCGCCTACGAGCTTCGCTGTTCCTCGATGCCGGTCGCCCTGCGCGATCATGGCTGCCGGACGGACGTGGTTGGCAACGGTGCGACATCCTGCATCGGATCGTATTCCAGATTCCGCGAACCAGTCGGATTGGTATAGGCATCGATTCCAAAACCAGTTTTCGGTCTGTCGTAATCCGTGGTAAATCGAGCCTTCACACGACTGTATCTCCCATGGCTCTTAAGATAAAAAGCTACGGTGCGCTGCGCACTCCACTTCGGATCCTGCGTCGAGACTGAGATCGTGAGCTTCGGCTCGTAGCCCGATTCCGGTGCGCGATACATAAACTCGTCGGTCGAGGCGATGACCCCGCCATCGACAGCCTCGATCGTCGCTGTCCAGTCGTATTTCTGGCCGGCTTGTATGTCCCGCGGCGTGCGGACGAGGACTACACTTAGGCCTCCACCTGACGGCACTTCGCGCCCATTCAGCAGATCGAAGTTAACCGGCGTGCCGTCATAAGGGATGCTCACACCGGGACTCTTGTGCACGAGTTTCTCAGCGCCTGATTTCTTCCACATCTTGAACACCTCCGACTTCGAGCTGTCCGGCGTATACTCAGCAGTATCTGGTCGATCACTTGCGCGAGCACAAGCTCGCCGCCGTGTGGCCGATTGCCGAACGTTACGCCAATCTCGAACCGTCCCAACCGTGCGTCACCGGCATCACCATACGGTTAATCTCGGACAAGTCCGGTGGCGCAGCAGGGTAGCGCGAGCAGAGCCGCGTGGCGCGTCCATCCTGCATCTTTGGGGCTTCACGGACTGACGAGTTTTTGCGGATCGACTTCTAAGTTCCGACTCCCCGACTTGGTGTTGAAGTAGGATGTGACGTAAACCCACGCCATCCCGGGTGTATTTCTCACGACTACACGCCCGTAACCTTGCGGTGTTTTTACGAAAAACTGTGCACCATTGTCCCCTGACCATGCGGGCGACCTCGGACTCTTGTTCGACAGTTCTATTGCCGGCACGTAGCCTTCTTCTGGGGCGTCAAACGGAAACTCATCCGTGGCAAACGTGAGTCCGCCTCCAGGAACGCTCACCCGCGCTGCCCACCCACGAGGGCTTTCGTCCGTGTTGGGCAACCTCTCGACAATGATCGCCGCCCCGCCTGGACCGATCGCAAAGGATTTCGACTGCCCTGGCTGCAATTCAGCCTCCTGGTTCTCGCGGAAGATCAATGGTTCTGCTTCACGATTCTTCCGCAGCACAAACACTATCGGCTGCGCTGAGTCAGGACGGTAATACCTTTCGTCAGCAAACATCGCGTAATCGAAGGAGAACCGATTTTTCAGAACATAGGTTCGGTATCCTTCTTTCTCGATCCGGACCGTTAAGGTCCTCCCAATTGCATCGGTGAGAGAAAAACGCCCTGTGGCATCACTGATGGTGCTCTGTTGACTGGTTCCTTTGGCGCTGAGATTGGTCCAACTGAACATCACCAAAGCGCCGGAAACCGGCTGTCCCTTTTCGTCGACCACGAGACCGTAAAACGAAATGGGCATTTTAAGGTCGAAGAACCGATCCTTCGCACTCATCTCACGCCACCATGCCCATTTCTCAGCTTCGCTTGCGCCTTGTGGTGGAGGCTGAACGACCTGCTGCGGGTTAATAGGAGGCACCGAAGTGGCCGACGGCTGCTTTTCAGATTTTGCTGTCGCCGGTGCCGGTGCTTTTTGCGGCCCCCGTTCAGCCAAGGACGGACCGACGCGGTGAAGCCAAAGGTAAACTGCCAACAACGCCACCAGCAGCACCACGACTGTCCACATGAGATTACGCGGTTTCATGGATTACAACGTCACCGGGCTTTCTCAAAGATGTATTGGTAGAGCGGCGTTAGCCGCTGAATCTCGCGCGTAAAAGCGCCGCTGTGATCGTCCCGACTATCTCCAAATTGATCGGGCATTTGGATTGAGCCCTCCCCAATGTTGAAGTCATCCGAGATACTCCCGCCGACGTTCATTCTACCCGTAGCTGCGGTCCGCGATCTCGCGATGAACGCCATCGACTCGCTAATGTCATCGACGTATCTGATGCGAACGGGGCCGGTGGTAAAATTGGACCAGTCCCAAAGCTGTCCCCCACCCGCTGTGGTCCAGGTGTATTGGCGCGGGTAAACAGGAACAGCGGTATAAAATGGAGGCTCGGTTACGACGGGATTTGTCAAGTCCTCCGGTTTCCGCAACCGTTGGTTTTTGATCCACCAGAACAGCGCATAATCGTTGATGTTATACACGCTGAAGAGCGTCGCGTTTACTCCCGTCTCCGCCATTCCGCGATACCCCAACTGGCCGACCGTATCCGGTGTGGTTTGTGGGTTTTCCAGACTGGCCAATTCAGGCAGCGTCGCGGCTCCTGACTGAAAGGAACTGGCTGATACCGCCGCGTTCATCAACACGACGTTTCGAGCCGTCATGCCTGGAATCGTTGAGCCGTTCACCGCTTCTCTCGCACGCAGGGCCGACGCAACCACAGCGTTACCCATGCTGTGAGCGATCACGTTGTGCGCATAGCCTGCGGGCAATCCAGTTTCGACGTAGTTCTTGAGCGCCCACCCATATTTCAGAGCACGGTATTCGTTCAGATTGTAGTGGGCCGGGACGGTGCCATCCCAAGGTCCAACTAACGTGTCCCAATAAAAGAGCACCAAGCGGCCTTTGTAACCCCGCCACCACAGCCGTTTGAACATAGTATCGGCATGCGACTTGGATGTTTCATAGGAGATATTCGAGCCAGGCACGAACGCGAGCGCCGCCTTCGCCTCATCTGCCGGAGCAACGAACGGAAAGCCATCGTCTGACGGCTCTGTGCCGGAGCTGTTCGCGTCAAAGTTGTCTCCCAAGAACGGTGGTTGAATCCCATTCGGATCGTGCGGCGTGACCTTCACTCGCTGATACATCGAGCGGATGCTCTTGAGGTCGAACCACACACCCGGGCCTTCGCCGATCGGGTTGCTGTCTTTGTCGAGCAGAACGATTGTGAGTCGCCCCGTGAGGTGGTCCCCGATCGTTAGACAGCGGATCGGGTAAATTAAGTTATGGGAGACAGAGGCGCTTTAGATGCCTTGGCCGACTCCGAGGACAGGAGCGAAGAGCTTGCCGCAGGAGTCGGCCCGTGGTCGGACGGATTGATTGCGGCATCATTGGTTGACGGCAAGCGCAATGGGCTGCCGGTACACTTCCATCGGTGTTTTCGGGTCGGCGATGCCGAAGGCGCTGTGCGGCCGCGCTTCGTTATAGAAGCGGAAGAACACTTCGAGGTTCGTATAGGCTTCGATCTGGGAGCGGTAACTCTTCAGGTACACCTCGTCGTATTTGACGATGCGCCACAGGCGCTCGACAAACACGTTGTCTAGTGCCCGGCCGCGACCGTCCATCGAGATCTTCACGCCACGCGCCAGCAGCGGCTGGGTAAACTCGGCGGACGTGAACTGGCAGCCTTGGTCCGTGTTGAAGATCTCCGGCACGCTGTGCTCGGCGATCGCTCGTTCGACGGCCTGCACGCAGAAGCGGGCATCGTTCGTGTTCGACAGCTCCCACGCGAGGACCGCCCGGCTGTACCAGTCGATCACCGCGCAGAGATAGATGAAGCCGCCCTCGATCGGAATGTAGGTGATGTCCGTCGCCCAAACCTGGTTCGGTCGGTCAATCACGAGACGACGCAGTAGATACCGGAATACCGGATTTTGTGGGTGTTTGCGGGAGAGATTCGGCTTCCGGTAAATCGCCTCCAGGCCCATCTGCTGCATCAGCCGACGCACCCGCTTGCGATTCACCTCGTAGCCCTGTCGCCGCAGCCAGCGCGTCATCTGCCGAGAACCGAAGACCGGATACGCCAGATACGTCTCGTCGATGACGCGCATCAGACGCAGGTTCTCCTCCGACTCCGGCTCCGGCGGGCGATCGAATGGCCGGGCGCCGCGGACGCTGCATTCCACGACAGCGACGTGAGGTAGGGCTTGTCGGTATTCGCCGTCAGGCCCTCGGGTTTGCTGGGCGGCGGAACCTGTTTTTCGGGTCCGCGAGGTAGACTGTGCTGGATTACCACGGTCGTGGTTTTGGATCCGCTCGAGGCGGACACGGCCGTGCTCGCAGCGAAAGCGTGGCCGAGAAGTCCGTGAGTGCCGGCGACGAGGGCAATAGTGAAAAGAATGCGGGTCATTTTATTGTCCTCCTGCGATGACAAACACTTTGGCGATGCCATCCGATGCGGTCCTGACGGTTATTTCGTCCACCGGCGTTCCACCCGGCGTGGCGGCCAAACGATGTCCTCCCGACTGCGGTCGAAATACGATCGGTGCGTTCGCGATCGGCCGGCCGGCGCTATCCGTCACCTTCACGGAGATCGATCCGTCGGCGGCAAGTCCGTCCGCGGCATCTCCCAAGGGCGTTATCTGCGGCAGGATTCCGTTATAAAAATCATTAGGATCCGTGCCCGAGATATAGGCCTGCACCACCGATACGCCATTGCCGGTTGGCGATGCGTCGCGGTTGTTGGCGGCGAGCGATAGTTGGTGTGCGATTTCCCACGCATCATCGATGCCATTCGCGTTCAGATCGGCGAACAACGGATTGTCGGCACCGGCGAAGATGTAATCGAGCCGAGTCGCGGTCGCCGCATCGCCGCGAATCGCGAAGGACGACAGGAAGGTTGCCGAGTTGTCGCGCAGCTTGAGATCGGCCCCGACCATGTTTCCGCCTGCGTAGAGATCCCAAGTCTTGCGCGCGAAATCGAGGCGCACAGTCAAGCGGGTCCACTCCGGCACTTGGTTGTCGTTGTCGATCGGCGCGGAGAAGGCGGTTGCCTGCCAACTGCCGCCTCCCGCCCCGTCGCCATTAAAGGCATTCAGCACGCCGCGCGCCCCTTCGCGAGCGAACGCAAACCGTGCTCCTTCGACCTCGAAGGTCGTAGAATTCGCGACGTCGGTTTCCGCGATCGGTCGCGCAAAAAAGTCGGCGAAAACGACGGTGTGGTCCGCCAGCGGCGCGAAGGTCTGCGCGACGCGCACCGGCGGCGTGCCGGGTGCAAGAGCGATGGAATTCGCGCCATTTTTCGCAATATCGGTCACGACAGTGGCGCCGGCGGGCGGCGCGGCGTCCCAGCCGAGCTGCCCATTCAGGGTTCCGCCGGAGTAGCCTTCCTGCTCCTCGAAGTCGGCGGTATAGGGGAGCGTGGCGAGAATTGCGACCGCCACGCCGGCTGAATCGGCGTACAAGCCGAGGTTATCGTAACTGCGGACGCTGTAAGTGTACCGGCCCGGCGCCAACGCAGTGCCATCCGTGAACGCATAGACCGGCGGTATGCCCGTCGGAGCAATCACGGTTCCGAGTAGCGTGGTGCCCCGGTAGAATTCGACTTTGGCGATCGCGCCGTCCGCATCAGTGGTTGTTGCCGTGAGTGTCACGGCTCCACCGCGGGCAACCGTGAGCGGCGCGGCTACCGCGGCGGTCGGTGGCGTTTCCACCACTACGCGGCGTGGAGGCGAATCTGCGATTGCGCCGCGATTGTCGATCGCGCGTGCTGTGAACGTGTAGGTCCCCGCGGGCAGGTTGGAAATTGGTAGGCGATAGGGCGCGTTGGCAGATTCGCCGATCTTCGCGCCGTCCTGATAGAATTCGACTTTTGCGATGGTGCCGTCGGAGTCGCCGGCAGTCGCGGTGAGGGCCAGATTACCCGGCGCCGCTAAGATCGCGTTCGGTGCTGGCGTCGCAAACGTTACCGTCGGAGGCGCATTGACGATAAAGGTGACGGGCGCGGAGAGCGTCGAGGCGCCGGCGTTGTCGGTCGCTTTTGCCGTGAAGGCATACGTCCCCGGCGGCACGTTGGTCCAATTGAAGCGGTAGGGAGGGGCGGCGGCTTCACCGAGCTTCGTGACGCCGGAATAAAACTCGACCATGAGGATGGCACCGTCGACGTCGCTTGCGGTCGCGGACAAAGAGATCGCGGAAACAGGAAACGTCGCGATCGTCCTATTTCCCGGCGAGGTCAGCGCTACGGCGGGCCGAGCATTGATCGCGCGCAACAACCCATTGCCGTTCAACGTCAATTTGTCGGCGGCGGCTCCGCCTATAAGCTGGCTATTGCCATTGACTGTGATGGTTCCGCTGCCGGCTAAGATATAGCCATATACGGCAATTTTTCCGTTTAGAGTGATATCACCGTTCGATACCCTCAAATGCAGCCACTCGGGATGTTCCGAGGAGCCAGCGTCTCCATTGAGCGACGTCGTGTTCGCGATTTCGACGACTACGGGGCCGACGACTTGAAGCCGACTTGTACCGTTGAGCGTCAGGTGCTGGAAACGGTAAACGGCTGGCTCGGACGTACCCGCGACGCCTAGCGTGTACCCGCTCGAGCCGTTCGCCGTAAAATCGCCGTATGTGCCCGGCGGCACCGGCACGAGGCCGACGTTGCCGTTCAACGTTAGATTCCGCAGTCCGTTGAAGTCGACGTTTGCCTGGCTATTGTTGATCGTGACATTACGCATCCCCGGGGGGCATCGCAGGGGTGGAAATCGCCGGTATGGTCAGAGCATCCGAGCGATCGATCAGGTGCGCCAGTTTGGCGGTGCCGTTCAGCGTGACTTGGTAGTTAGTCGGCGTTGCGACGCCCGATCCGGTGATGGTGCCGCCGAAGCTCGGCTTGCCGTTGAGGCGCACTGCCGGCGTGCCTGGGACCAGCAGGTCGCCGGTGACGATGGCGCCACCATTCAGCGTCACCGCTTCGCCGAGCATTTGCTGCACGGAGCCGTCGACGGTGCCCGAAATGTTCGGTGCGTGGCGGACGAGAGTCACTCCGGTTTGGGCGCACGCGGCGGAGGCGAGCGCGAGACCTAGGGCGGCGGCAAATACACGGCGGGTGTTCATAGCGGCAGAGGGAGGCGGGCGCGATGCGCCGGCAGCTGGAGGTTGAAGCGAGGAAGCTGGGGGCTCGTGCACCACAGCCGACGTTCATTTCGCGATCACGCAGCCGACCGAAACGAACCGATACGAACACCAAGCGGGGACGGGACTAGAGCCGACGCCCGACGGCGCGGTCAAATGAAAACAAGCAAAACACATTTATTTCGGTAAATACGCATGTGTTAGTTTGTCGCGGACACGTGGCCGCAGCGGTGATAAATCTCCAATGAAACCGCGGCGGTATCTCGAGCGCCTTATATAGCGCATCAGCCAGCCACTCACTGGCCGAGATTCGTACAGATGCTGAAAATCGCCTCGCACCCGATGACTGGACGAACAGGCCGCGCGATCGCGGGAATAACGTGATGTTTGATCCGAGCGACCGTGGGGAGGTCGAAGGCGTGTTCGGCGGCGGCGAGGGCGCGTTGGGCGTCTAGTAGCTCGGTCGAGGCAGGGTGGGGCGGTGCGCTAAGGCGGAGCATGGCGCAGGCTTCGTCGAGGAGATCGACGGCTTTGTCGGGCAGCCGGCGATTCGGCGCGTGGGCGATCGATTGCTGGATCGCGGCGACGAGGGCATCATCCGTGATCTCGACACCATGGTGCTGCTCGTACCGCGGGCGCAAGCCGCGCAAGATGACGAGTGCTTGTTCCGGCGAAGGCTCGGCGATTTCCACCGGCTGAAATCGCCGCTCCAGCGCCGGATCGCGCGAGACCATGTCCTGCCACTCCGCAAGCGTCGATGCGCCCAGGCACGGCAGTTCGCCGCGGGCGAGCAATGGTTTTAAGAGATTTCCCGCGTCGAGTCCGCCTTCGCTCTTGCCCGCACGCCCTAGCAAATGCAGCTCGTCGATAAACAACAGTCGTCGCGCACCCGGCTTGCGCAGCTCGCCGACCAAATCCTGCAAGCGCTGCTCGAAATCCCCGCGATAGCCCGTGCCGGCCAAGAGGCTGCCGAGATTCAGCGAGAACAGCGTCACATCCGCCAGGTCGTGCGGAACCTCGCCGTTGACGATCCGACACGCCAAACCTTCCGCGATGGCGGTCTTCCCCACGCCTGGCTCCCCGAGGAGCACTGGGTTGTTTTTGGTTTTCCGCGCCAGGATGCGAATGACGCGGGCAATCTCTTGATCGCGACCGTACACGGGGTCCATTTTCCCGGCCCGCGCGCGAGCGGTCAGATCGACGCCAAACTGTTCGAGCGGTGAAGTCATCCGAGTCGGATCTTTATTCGATTCAGAGTCGACGGTGTGCGGAGCCTATCCTCACCTCGGAAAGATCGTCTTGGCTTTTGTCTCTTTATCCGGATCGCGTAGCGTCATGGGAGGCATGGTCGCTTTCTCCGGCTGATCGACGACACGCGCGATAATATAGGCGACGAGATTGCGCTGATGCACCTCGCGAGATTTCGACTTGAAGAGGTAACCCACGATCGGCACGTCGCCCGCCACGGGAACTTTCGTCACACCGTCAACTTCGCCGATGCCCGATAGCCCGCCGAAGGCCAAGGCCTGGTTTTCTTCGACGTAAGTCGTGTACTCGTATTTTTGCGAGGAAACGACGGGAATGTTGATCGCATTGACCTGGCGGAAACTCTTGAGCGCGCCGACTTCGATGCGAACCACGAGCCGGATCCGGCGTTTGCCGCCCGCCTCGCCCTCGAAAATCGTGGGCACGACATTGACCGATGTGCCGATACGGCGAATGGAAACATTCGCGGTCGACGTGCCGAAACCGGCGTTCGGCGCGCCGGGGTACATATTATTCGAGGAAACAAATGGCTCCTCGTCACCGACCGAAAAATATACCTCGTGATTATTTGCTGTGACCACGGAGGGGTTCTGCACGAGCCGGCTCTGCTTGTCGCTTTGCAGCGCGTTCATCTGGAGTGCAATGGCGTCCATGGCGAGTACGGCGCGCTCGCCTTCGGCGGAAATTTTGATCTTCGCGAGATCGATGCGCGGGGTCGACGATCCATCGCCGAGCGACACCCGCGGTTGGAAATTCTCCGGGTTGATGCCGAGCACCGTCTTCGGGTCCCACGTGGTCTCGAAAAAGCGAGCTTCGATATGCACTTGGCGAGGTGGCTGATCGATCAGCTTGAGGTATCCAGCGACGAGGTCGTGCTGGCCCCGCGTGCAGGCGACGTAGAGGCCGTTCACATCGGGAATGTAAATGACCTTGGCATTCGACTTTCCGGATTCCGTGGATCCCTCGGCCGCCTTGCCTTGCACCGGCCGCTTTTCCTCTTGCTCCGCTGACTTGCTGTCGATCGCGACGCGCGTGGTCGGGAGCCCGATGAGATCACGAATGTCGTCGATGATCTTCTGCGTCTGCGCCGAGAATACCATGCCGCCTTCGGTGCCGGCGGCGCCCCCGCCCGACAGATTAGAGACGGCGCCCACGGCGGAAAAGGCGTTCTGCGACGTTTTATACACGTCGAGATTCGTGTGTTTCAAAGAATAGACTTTTGCCACGAGCGCACCGACCGCTTCGCGGTTGAACTCCCAAATTCCGTCTCGGTACACCATCGTGAAGCGGTAACGGTCGCTCAATCGATTGAGCAGCCGCCACGGGGTGACTTTCGTGGTCAGGGTAACTCGCTCGGGAAACTCGTCGGCGGCGGGCGCGATGAAGTTCATGCCACTGGCGGTGGCGATGGTCGTGATCGCGCCGGCGAGCGTGTCGTCCTGGACGGGAATCGGCACGGCAGGCAAGCGCTCGAGACGCGCGATCTCTGCGGCCTCGCTGATGACATCGGGCGCGTTGGGATCTTGCGCTGCTAGGATGACGGGGTCCCCAGCCACGGACGCGAGTTTATTGCCGAGCAATGTCACAGGAACGTCGGCCCGCGCAAAAGCAACGACGACGGCGAGAACAGCAAAGAGCCGAAGTTTCATTCGATTTAACATCGCAAATGAGTTTTGGTCGTCAAATCATTTTTATCTACGTACCACGGTGTCGATTTGCTGGTGTGCGACGTCGGCGATGAGATTCGGGTAGGGAAGTACGATCGCCAGGGCTACGATTCCGATGATCAGGCAGCAGAAAACCATCAGCGGCCACCGAATCACATTCGGCAGCACATTGAGCCGGGTCTCGGCGCGGTCGTTGATCTCTTCGACGATGCGGTTGATGAGCGTCGGCAAGTCGGCGCCTGCCATGCCGACTTCCATCTTTCCCGCGATTCTCAACCCATCTTCGCCGAGGCGGTGCCGTTCCGCCGTGAACGCTTCCTCCACGGATTCGCCAATCGCGATCCGGGAATAGCACGCTTCGAAAAACTCGCCGACCACGCAATTGCCCGCCGCCGCCGCCGCCATGGCAAATTGGTCACGCACTTTCGCGCCCGATTGCTTAAGCAGGATAAACGTGGAGAGTGCGCGCACGAGCGCCATCCACTGTACAATCGGACCGATTAACCATAGCCGCGTCGAAAGACGTTGAAGCCAACTTGCGCGCAACACCCGTGGGGTGACGACGGCACCAGCCGTTACGGCCAACCCAAGAAGCGGGAACACGACGGCGGCATGCACACGGAGGAATTCCGCGACACGGTAGAAATGAAGCGTCAATGGCGGCAGCCGTCCCCCTAAGGTGCGGAACAGCTCGACCATCGGCGGGAGCGCCCAAATTTCCAGGACCATGGCGCCGACCAGGGTCAGCACGATCAAGCTGATAGGGTAGGCCAGCGCGCCAATGAATTTGCGCCAGATCCGACCATCTTTCTGTAGTCGCTCCGCGAGGGTGACCAGAAGCCCGCCGGCTTTGTCCAGTCCGGTGGCCGCGGCGGCTTCGACCATGGCCAGCTGCATTGGCGAAAAGACCTTGGGGAAGCAGCGCATCGCGACATGCAGGTCTTCGCCGTGCATCACCATATGGTGCAACCCGCCTATAATGCCGCGCATGCGGGGCGATTGGGCGACGCGCGCGGCCATATTGAGCGCGAGGCTCATACCGCCGCCGGTCATTAGCGCGTTACCAACCGTCTCGTAAAAATCGGCGATATCCTGTCGTTGTGGCCACCGGTCGGCCCCAATCGTCTCGGTCGGACGCGTCGTAACCAAACGATAGGCCTCGTCTTTGCTCACACCTGCGCCCGCTAAAGCGGCTTCGGGATAGGGAGCGTATACCCGCACGCGACGGGGACGGACCGGCGAAGCGATGTTGATCTTCGATGGCCGCCGCGTGACTTCGAACGTATGGATCTTCCAGGCGAAGCGGCGCAGATAGTCGGTTTTCGGCTTTGCCGTGACGAAGGGGATGGCAGTCCCGGAGGTAGTTGATGCTTGGCTAGCCATGGTTAGGAGTCGTTCGAGCGTGGACGTCCGAGCGGAATTTCTTCCCACACCGCCTGCCACTGGTTCGCTTCGGCGAGCGTCGTTTCACCGCGGGCGACGAGCGCGAGCGCCGATTGATAGACGCGTGGAAATCGATTCGCCTTCATCCACTCTTCGACTGCCCTGACGGGTCGCTTTTCCGCGATCAACTGGGCGACATCTTCGGTGATCGGCAGCATCTCGAAAGCGCCGACCTGGCCTTTGTAGCCAGTGCCACGGCACTCGTCACAGTTACCGCGTATCGCGTCGAACAAACAGGCCGGAACATCGACGTCGTGGCGGCGAAACAAATTCCGCTCCGGTTCGGTGACCGCCCGACGGCCTGTATCCTTGCAGCGCTTGCAAAGCCGGCGCACCAGACGCTGACTGACGATGAGCGTCGCTGCATTAGCAAACATCTGCGCGTTCACGCCGGTATCCACCAGCCGCTCGACCGTATGCGCACATGACATCGTGTGCAGCGTCGCAAACACGATGTGCCCGGTGAGTGTAAGCCGAATGGCAGTTTCGGCGGTTTGACGGTCGCGGATTTCGCCGACCATGCCAACGTCGGGATCCTGGCGCAGAAAGCCCGACAACAAGACGTCCCAGTCGACGGCGCGCGCCTTATCGAGCTCCGCTTGATTGACGCCGTCCATCTCGTACTCCACCGGATCCTCCATCGTAGTGATGTTGATGTCCGCCGTGTTGATTTCAGCTAACGCGGAGAACGTAGTCGTCGTCTTGCCCGAGCCGGTTGGCCCGCAAAGCAAGATAAGGCCGTACGGCCGCGTGATCGCGCGCCGCATCAGCGCGGCTTCGCGGATCGGCATCAGTTCATCCAATGACGGCACTTCGCCGCGGCGCGGCAAATAGCGGATCGCCAGCTTCTGCCCGACGCCGCGGATCGGATACGCTGCGACACGCAAATTAACGATGTCCGCACCATGGAAGACGGTGCAGGCGCCGTCTTGCGGCATCCACCGTTCGGGCGCCATGCCGAATTGCTCTTTCGCAGCGCCGACCACCATTTTGCCGAAGTCGATTGGCATCTCGAGCCACTCTTCGAGGTAGCCGTCGATGCGCGCCCGGACGCGGTACGATTCCAAGCCAAGTTCGATGTGGAGATCCGTGGCGCCGTGCGAGATTCCTGCCGACAGCTCCTTCAAGAATACTTTTAACGGGTCACGGTCCGGTCGCCGCGCGTTATACGACTCCAGCTCACGAATGTCTTTTTGTGTCAGGCGAATGACGCCTGGTTCCCGCGCATTCTCCGCGGCTCGCGCGCGTGTCCGCGCGTCCTCGATCTTAACCCGCGGCCGACCGCCGGTCTTCGTGTCGATCTCGTCACGATGGCGCGGAGGGACGTACGGTTCCGCGGACGCCGCTCGGTCGATCGCGCGGGTCGCATCGAGCAGCAAGAAATGCACGTGCCATCCTTCGCCCAGCTCGTTGAGCAGAATGTCTTCCACGTCGGGTTGCGGCAGCCGCTCCATCCCAACCCATACGTTTTTCGCGTATTCAGCCACGACCCGCAATCGGGCGGCCAGGGGCGCCGGAAGGCGCCGCGTCACCTGGTCCGGAGCGGCGACTACGGTCGGATCGGCGACGCCTCCGCGCTCGAGCAACACCCAGCATGCGCCGAGATAACCCGCGGGGAGATCGCTCTCGTTGACCTCGTCGGAATCGACGAGGATATCGTGCAGCCGCTGAGCGTCGACCTGCTGATTCGGAAAGTACTCGAGCAGAAATCGCAGTGCGGCACGGACGGTCGTCGGGCGAATTAACTTCGCATCGGTGCCGGGAAACATCCGGCGCGGTTGCACGCAACCGTCGGACTCCCAGTCCGGCTTGGCGGCGTTTTCGATCAACGGCGCACAGAGTTTGAGGTGCCGTTCGTATTCCTGCTTTCTCAGCAGAACCGGCTGAAACCAGCCGGTCGGCAACGGGGCGTGGAAAGAGGGCTGGCAATGTCCCAACACGAGCATTGGTCCGACCCGCCCGACCGGCAGCCAAGGAGTTTCCGCGGGATCGAACTTCGCGCCGATGAGATCGAGCCATTGTCCATACAGCTGAAGCGCCGACGCATATACGGAGCCCGATGCCAGCGTTACAGGGTAAATGCGCTGGTTGATGAACGCATGTCGGACGTCGTCGCCACTCAGCCCAAAGTTTTGTTCGTTGCCGACGAGACGGTCGCCGGCCGCAGTTGCGACCGCGTGGGAAACTGGCACCAGCGCGGATGTGGCGGTCATCGTGCTTTCAGAAAGGCCGGCAACGGGTACGTGACGTCGCATTGCACCGGGCGGTCGACGGTGCCTCCAGCCACATGAAAGATGAGCCGGTCGTCGCCGATTTCTTTGAGTTTCGTTTTCGAGTCGGGGATCGGCCGTTCACGGTTCGCGCCAACGATGACATCGTCGCCGACACGAAACACGCGGCTGTCGATCACGACGATCGGCACTGCGCCGCGAATGACGCTCCGCACTCGCCCATCCAATGCGAGTTCGAGGCGCGGCGTGATTTCGTCGCTGTCGTCGTGCACGAGCGGCATCGGGCGGTGTTCCGCCTGAACCGCGGGCTGCAACGGGTTGCGATGAAAACCCACGGCGACCGGACCTTTGAGCCGGGCCGGCAAGTATTCAGACCAGGCGATTGCGGCGATCGCGTCCGGTAACGTCGCGGGATCCGCAAGCGTGGCTGGCATGAACGCACGCCGCGGAGCGTTATCGTGGAGTGGCTGAACCAATCGAATGGTTAGCCCCGTATTCCCGCCAACGTTGGACGAAAACTCGCATCCTTCGATCAGGGCGGCCGGGTAGCGCTCTTCGACTTTTCCCAGCCACGTCATCAACGCGGTGAGGTCCTTGCCGCTCGCGCGCAACGTCACGCGTTGCACGCGCACCGGGAGACCCTGAAATGGATACCGCTCGGGTTGGGGCGTGATGGCATTGTCCGTGACCAGACCGAGCTGGCGTTGCGCGATCGCCTCGATGTCGGACCGCACTCGCTCGGCGGCGCCTTTCTCGGGTAGCCGCGCGACGGGCGTCCAGGCGGCGGCAAATTCGCGCACCGGTTCGATTGCCCGCTGCAGTCGCTCGACCTTTTGCCGCTGCGCGGTGCGTAGCTGAGCACCTGCCTTATCCGCCTCGAGCAGCTGCGAATATCGGATCCGAGCTTCGCTTGCGACGGCGTTCGCCAACACCGCAGCGCCGGCAAGCACGACGAATACGACGGCAATTCCGAAAAACGTGCGGGTATAATAGCCTTTCATGCCGAGTGCGCCTCTCCTGCATCCGGCACGATGATGTGCATTCGATACTGAATCGCGCGCGCGACTCCGGCTGCGCCGACCGGCAATTCTTCGCCGCCAATTTTAAACTTCAGGTCCTTGATGCTCTGCTCCACGGCGCGATGCGTGCCGAGCTGGGTGTCTTGGTCCCCGATGACGACAAATGTCAGGGTAATCTGGCCGTCCTTGAGCTCGACCGCGACCTTGTCGAGCGCGGCATTGCTCGGAATCTCTTTTAGCAGCCGGTAGCAGAACTGTTGCGCGTGATAGTTGGCCGCGACCCACGAGCGCAAGGCGCTCGCTTCTACGAAATCGTTTCCGATCCGGGCGAGCGTGTTGGCGTCTTGCTCGTTTTCGATTGCCCGCTGTGCCGCTTCTTTTTCCAGCCGGTACGATTCGTAGCCGGTCCGCACTGCGTAGACGATATTCACCGTCGCGACGATCGCGAGGGTCGCCGCGACCACACCGCACCCCACGATAGCCCGGCGCCAGGAGCGTGGCAGCGCGGGTCGAACTTCCTTCGCTTCGAAATTCAAGTCATGGACGATTTGCGGCGCGACTGCGACGTGTTGCGTGTCGTGGGCCGCATGAGCTGGTGGACGGACGATCTCCGCATCGGGCGTTTCCTTTTTTACCGCGCTGCAAAGCTCTTCCGGTCCGATGAACGTCACCGACCGGCCGGCATTCGCATGAATGAATCGGGCAATGTCTTCCTCGATGGCGCTCGGCCGTTGGACGGCTTGACGCGGTTGCTCAGCTTCGACGGCTCCGCGGGGCGGCACAAAATCGCCTTGATCGATATTCAGCAGGAGCGCGCTGAGACCGTCGGTCAGGAGCACGTCGCGCGCGAGTCCGGTCTCGCCTTGGGTTGCCAGCCAAAGCTCGAGTTGCGCCGCTACGGCGATACGCACCGCGGCAACGCCAAGGCCGCTTTTATGAGCTTCCGCTGCGATTTCTTCGACTTCGCGCCGCCGGAGAGAAAACACGACTGACTTATCGAGGACGGGATGGTCGATGGCCGTATAGACCCGATCGACCTGCGCGCGCGGCACGACGATTTCCGGAGACTCGAACATCAAGCGATGACGGGAGAACGGCGAAGCGACTTCGTTCGATTCGGGGCGAGCGGCCCGCTGGCCAAGCACGGCCTGCCAGCCCGTCGCCATGACGATGATCGCCCAACGCGCCTTGGTTGCGGCGACTTCAGAGCGTAACGTTTCGCCGAACTCCGCGGTGCCGCGTTGTTTGATGTTCCGGATGCCGGTTAGCTTCGGCTTTCCATCACGATCGAACGTCACGCGGACGGTCGCGGCCTTGTCCAAGGCGACATGAATCGCCAATATGGTTTGACCGCGAAACCTGACGCCAAGCGGCGCGGTTACATCCGTGCGATGAGCCTCATGTGCGCTCCCGGTCAAGAGTTCGCCCAGAGGCGTTCCACGAAAATGAGTCCAAACGGGAGGCACGGCGATAGAATGTTATCTAGATAGTTTTAGTAAATGTTTTTTTACTCACAATGGCAGCAGGCCTTGTTGCTTGCGCTGCGCAATGCTGTCCTCCCATTGCATCATCCCGAGGCGCCGCGACACTTCCATCTCCTGCCGCAATCCCATCCAGTTTCCTTGGCGAACGAGACGTTCCATTTGCGTGAGTCGCTCCCCGTGGTCGTTGCGGAAATACATTACTTCAAAGATCGGGACTAGGCCTTGCATCCCGGGCACCAAGCGTTGCAACACGACGCCTTCGAGGCATGACGCCAACGCGTCGCGTGCGCCTACGTCCTCCATGTTGGGATTGATGATGCTAAGGAAGCGCTGCGGTGTCGTCGGCGCGGTGTAGGCGTGGATCGACGCCACGACGACGTGGCCGCTCAGCGCGGCTGACAAAGCCGTTTCCGCTTCGTCACGTCGCCGAATTTCCTGCACCATGAGCACGTTCGGCTTTTCCTGCAGCGCTTCTTCGAGCGCCGCTGCGTACGTGATCGCTTGGACGCCAACCTCGCGCTGATGGAAAACTGCTTTTTCGCTGTCCTCGTGTTCGAATTCGATCGGACGTTCGATCGTGATAAATTTGCCTCCGACTTCTACGGCGCGCGCCTTCAACAACGAGGCGAGGGTCCAGGTTTTCCCCGAGCCGGTGACGCCACCGACGAGAAAGAGGCCACCTTGAAGGCGCAAAAAGTATTCCTTCAAACCGGATGGCAGCCGCAGGTCTTCCGGCTTCACGATCGTTCGCGGCAACGGTCGCACCGAAACCGCTTCGCCTTCGCGGTTGGCTGAAATGGTGACGCGATATCGCCGACCCTTCGGGTCCCGCACGACCGTGGTAAATCCGCATCGACGGTCTGGCGGTCGCTCTGGTAGCCACGCCGCAATCGTTTGAGCCCATGTTTCGGCGAGCGCGGGGATCCGCGTGACCGAGAGCATCGTGTTCCGACATACGGCAACACATCCCGTCGATTTTAACGTCACGTCTGTCGTGCCCGGCTGCACCGTGATCTGGTCGAGTAATTCGAAAACCGGAAAGGCGGTCGTCATGCGTCAAGGTATGACTGAAATGGAAAGCGTCGTGCCGGTGCTGACCGATGTGCCGTTCTCGAACGATAGGCGTCCAATCGGCGTCCCGTCCGGTCCCGCCGGTGCGCTAAACTGCATCGACCCTGGCGCGTAAAAACCGCCGCGGTCTGCGGCGCTCGACAATAACGGTACGCCCAAAACCGACTTTGTGCGCGAGAATGTCCACGAAGCGCCATCGGTCGCCGCGCCGTTCGGGACGACGGGAGTTGCGGCGACGACGACGGCATCTGCCCACAACGACAATGCATCGGCCGCGAAAAACGATTTCAGGTCGCCGGAGAATGGGCCGGCGACATCGTGAAACGTCGCTTGGAAGCCGATCGATTGCGCCATCCACGCGTTGCCGAACACCGCTTTTGTCGTCGCGGGAAAATCGATCTTCAATGTCACCGCGCCGCTTTGCACCGCATAGAAGCTCGCATAGTCGAAAGCCAGCGTGGCGCCGCCGGCATTTTCGACGGTGTTGCGAGCGACGATGGGCGCTCCTAAGCCAATCTTGTAGTCGAAGTTTGTGTTCGTGCTCGGCTCGTAAATCTGGAGCCGGCCATCGGGTCGGGTAACAAACCAGCGCGTGCGCCCATCGGCCAAGGTCGCACTGCGATCGCCGCCGCCGACATTGCCGGGATATTCGGTCCAAGCCGCTCCGGTCACATGGTTCAGGAGATCGATGGCCGTAACGGTGTAGCGGACCGCATCGGGCGCGCGGACTGTGGCGAAGGGCTGGTTCAATACCATGCTCACGTTCGTGCCTGCAGCGCTGGCGGCGACGATCTCGAGCGTATAGGGATCGCCCGTCCCGGCGGGAGATAGAGCGTTCGCTGCGACAATGGAGCCATCCGCCGGTGTCACCACCGGTGCTGGCATGACTACGGGAGCCAGCGGAGCCGCGGGTTTCGTTCGAGCAGCTACCGCGCCGCCGGCCCCGATCTGATAGCCTGCGCCAACGAGTCGCGTTTCGGCCACGGTATTATCGAGGGCTGCGCGCAGTGGAACGATCCGAGCGATGCCAGGCGTTGCGGTCACTTCGTCGTGCGTGACTGCCAGCTGCGGCACCGTGGGGACGGATGCATTTGTCACCGACATCAGCCCCGGTGCGAGGGATGGATCGATTCCGGCGGCGAGCGCTTGGTCGTTGAACGATCGCCACGCTTCACGACGTCCTTGCTGGCCCATGGCGCTGTTCAGATCGTGAATGCGACTCACAAAGATCAGAAAAGGCCCGAGCACCACGCCGACGAACACAATGGCGATGACGAACTCGATTAACGTGAATCCAGCGATGCGCCTCGGTTTCATAGCCGCACGGTGTTGGTTGCCACGTACACCACGCGCGGAGCGATCGCTTCGATCGCACTGGGTAATGGCGCGCTGGTGACCGCATGTTCCGGAATTCCGGTGCTGCCGGACCAATACGAGAGATGCCCTACGGTAATGGGGCCGTCGGGATTCATCGTGCTCGTCGGATCTAGAAACAGCGCCCCGTTGAGCGCGGTGCCGGCACCCGCGATTACGCGAATGTTGTAGCCGACGATCACGATGGGACGTGCGATCGTCGTGAGCTCAACCGTCAGCGGCCCTGTGCCGGAATCGGCGGGCCCCAAGATCAGAAGAAACAGCGGCGATGTTGCCGTGCTTCCTACCGAGTCGGATAGACGGATGGTTTTCCCAATCTCTTCGGTAAAGACGACCGCGGCATCTTTGATGAGCGTCACCGTCCCGTACGTTCCGCTGCCGGCAAGCGCGAGGTCCCACGAAGTCACCAGTCCTGCCGTGCTCATGCCTGCCAGCGTGGCCGTGCCCGATGCAGCATCGAGGTCGTGAAAGTGCGTGATGCCCGCATACTCGGCCACCCGATCGACGAACAGTTGCGAGAAGAGGTATTGATACGCCGCGGCGAGCGTGGCGCGGCGACGATAGTGGTACGGCAGAACGCCCTTTTGCGCTTGAAGGTCTGGCACGAAAGCAGCATCGCGCGATGGCACGAGTCCCCTTGGCGAATCCGGCGACGGTGCGATGACCGGAGCGGCGTCCGTCCGACCGATCTCGACCGGAAGATCGTATGCGGCGATCGGGAAGCGCGTCAGGGGCACGGCCATCAAGCGTGCTTTTACCTGGGTGCGATACGTGCGGGTCGCGTCGAGAACCGTCCGTTCGCTGGCGAACTCGAACGTCGCTTCCGGATAGGCGGCAACGCGCGGGCCAACGAGCAAAGCGAGCTCTGGCGTGAGATACGGCTGTAAATCGGCGGAGACCGAGCTCAGTGCATCAGGTACGGCCGTTGCGTTTGGAAATCCCACGGTCGACGGCAGCGAGCTCGGTATGACCGTCGCCGTAATCGCCGGATCGCCGTTGGTCAGTTGCCGCAAATGCACGTTAAGTGCCTCGGCCAGTGGCGTCGTCGATACGGACACCGCGATTTGGCGCGCGTCCAAGATCGTTTCAGCGACGACGCGTTCCAACCGGACGCTTTCGGTCGCGCCTTGCCGGTACGTATCGTAAGCGCGCGATGTCGTCGCAACGCTCGTCAACACCAGCACCTGCATTGAAGCGACCACCCCCACGAACGCGACGATAACCACGAACATCACGATCAGGTAGCCACCGTTGCGGGAGCGTTGGATGCCTCGGCTGACATTTCCGGCGATCGTCATGGCGATACGGCGAGAAAATAGCTGAAGCGCGAAAACGCGGGGATGTCATCGGCCTGACCACGACTACCGGCGTAAACCCAGGGATCGGGGAATACGGCGCAAGTGGGTCCTTCTTCGCTCACAGCCCCGACGCGGTAACGCAGCCAGGTGTGAACGGCGCCGATGAATACGCGCGACGAAAACGCCGGGCGTTCAGCATAGGCATAGCGCTGCGCACCTTCTTCGGCGTCCCATAACTTTACCTCCCGTACGGTAAATGGAATCGTCTCGGTGCCGTCGGATACCGAAATATCGTGTCGGCGTACTTGGACGAGACAGGTAATCGCGAGTGAGTTTCCGTTCATCCCGACCATCGCGACGGAAAAATCTTCGGCCGCCGTGTTGGTCTCCTGATCGCCCAGCTCCGACGCATACAAATCGTAGAAGCTCTTGGCATCCATCGGCAGCCCCCGCGTCATGTCGGCGATCACGGGAAGCGTTTGGAGCTTCAGAGGACGCACCTGAGCAGCCGCGGCCTCGGTCGGAATTGAGAGGTGTTGTCCGCCGAAGACGTAGATCGCCCGTGCTGCAGCGGCCCGATTGGTCAACGTGTGATGCAAGCGCACCGCGGACGGAAATGAGCCGAAGGTTGGCGCGATGGGCAGCTCTTCACTGGAAAGCGTCACCCGTTGCGGCTGCAATCCTCGGATAAGCGCGATCAAGCCCGCCAGCAACGCCACGACTACGATGGACGACATGACCAGCACGATGACGACTTCCGCCAAGACGAAACCGCCCTTTGCCTCTACCTTGGGCTTCACTCAATCAGGGTAGTTAAGAGTCCCGCCGGCTTTGTCGCGAAGGACGGTCTTTGCTTTCAAAGCGCCTGCCAGGGTCAGTGTATAACCGCCGGTTGCGCTTAACCAATCCGACGGCGATCCGGTCAAGGTCCCGGCGTTCACGAGCAAGGTTGAACGATCGGCGTCGGACGCGGCGGCGGCCCACTGCGTCGCCGCATCGGGCACGGTCATGGAATAGGTGAGCCGGGCCGCGTTCACAATCCGCGCTTTATTGACAGCCGCGGCTTCGCGACCCGCCGGCACTACATTGGTAAACCCACCGACGACCATGGTGGCGAGCAGTCCAATCACCATGACGACGACAAGGATTTCGAGCAGCGTGAACGCTGCTCGTGCCGTAGGCCGAGTCTGGTGCATTGGCTACGGCCTTTGTGTACGATCGCCGAGCTTGGCGGCGAAGGTCGGAGGCTTGGTCGATGTTCCGGCCGTGAAAGTATACGCGGCGGGATTAACGACCTGTTTCAGCTTCACTTCTTGTTTCTGTCCGCCTGGCACCGTTGCGGGTATCTCCACCCCGGCGGTTAACGCGTTGATGGCGGAAGTGCCATCGGCCCAAACGGACGTGTCGACGCCAGAGTTAAATAGCGTCTCCGCAAACTGATTCAACACCTGCGCGTTGTGGGTTTTCGCGGTGTCGTTCGTTGCATCGAAAAATCGATCGACCGTCGGAATAACGAGTGCCGCTAAAAGTCCGAGCGCAACGATCACGAGCAAGACCTCGAACATCGTAAAACCCTGCCGCTTACGGCGGCGCGGTGACGGCGAAGCAAGCTGCGCAGCAGCCTGAGAGGTGAGATTTTGAGTCATAGGCGAGGAGGTTGGAATCTGGAGCACTTAGTTATGGTAAAATAGCTTTTATAGCGTCAACGACGAAAACGGCAATTAGATTTTACAATGGGTTGCGATTGGTGTCCTAGCACGACGCCGCCATGGCACCGACGACGACCTTGCTCTCGCTCGTGCGAAATTATTGGCTGCCGTCATGCGTGTCAGCCGCATCGTCATCGTCATCAACCAGGGCAAGGCCCACGCCCGGCGCACCGCCGAGGCATTGAAGGAGCTCTTCGACGCCCATGGCGTCACGCAGGACTGGCGCGACGCCTTGATGCCCACCAAGGGGCGGTCGCATCAACTCAACGATCTCCGTCACACCGACGCCGACCTGATCGTCGCTTGCGGCGGCGACGGCACGTTGCTCCAGACCGCCCACCGCGCCCGCGGCTCCGGGGTGCCGATTCTGGGCATCAATATCGGCTACCTGGGCTTCATCACCTCGGTGCCAGGCAACAAGGTCCGCTCCGCCATGCGGCGGATTCTCGACGCCGACTTTGTCGTCAGCCGCCGGACCACCCTCGACGTGGACGTCGAAACGAGCGGCAAATCCGCGCCGGGTTGGGCGTTGAACGATGTCGTGATCGGCCGCGGACCTAATCCGCATCTCATCGCCTTGGAAGCCCGTATCGGACCGCGCCCGCTTACGCGCTACCGCTGCGACGGGCTGATCGTCGCGACGCCCACGGGATCGACCGCTTACTCGCTCGCGGCGGGCGGGCCGATCGTGAGCCCGGAGTGCAATGTGCTCATCGTTACGCCGATTTGCCCGCATGCGCTCACCAACCGGCCGCTGGTGATCAATTCGACGGAGACCGTCGAATTTCGGCTCGCGCGCGGCTCCGGCGAGGGGCTCGTGCAGGTCGACGGCATGCCGATCTCCAAGGTGGAGGCGGCGAGCGTCATTCGGGTGAAGACCTCGGCGGACACCGTGCCGATCGCCTTCCTGCCCGAGATCAATTACTACGATGTTCTCGGCGAGAAACTCGGGTGGACCGGCGACGGCTTGAAGGGTTGAGCCGATGAGCACGCTGCTCTTTCCCGGGCGACATCTGGTCAACACGCGCTTTCAACAAGAGTATCTCCGCCAGTTGATCGGTCGCCGGCCGGCGGAAATCCCGGATTGGCGAGGCCGCGGCGCGAGACCGGCGACGCCGATCGATCGCGTGGTGTTCGCCATCACGTCATCGAACCAGGATGCGTCGCGCTTCAATCCCGTGCCGTTTCACATTCGCGCGATCGGCGTCGATCGCTTCGCGCGGGAGCTCGCGGCGACGGCTCCGTTTACCTACCGCATCGTCGGCGTCCCGCATTACGGGCATACGCCGAACTTCGCGGCGTTCACCTTGAAGGAGATCGCGGGGCAGACGGAGAACCTCGAGCGGCTCACGCCCGAAAACACGGTGGTGCTGTGCTCCACGCCGGAGGTCCTTCGGCTGTACGAAGAGCTCGGGTATGGCATCGCCCCGGCCGAGCTGGCGGTGACGCCGCCACCGGCCACGCCAATCGATCTCGTGCGGGCGATCGCGGACGCCGGCGCGCGCTGGCCCGAACAGCCGCTCGTCGCGGCGCAACTGGCGCCCGCCACCCGGACGCTCTTGCACGATTTTCCGGAGGTGCCCGAGCGCATCGGCCGGATTTATCGCGACCCGCTCACGAATCAGGAAGGCAGTCTCACCGAGCGGCGGAACTACAACACGTATGCGCGCGGGATGAACGCGATCCTTCGCCTCAAATATCTCGATATCCGCGACGCCATTCGCCCGGGACGGATCGTCGACGAGGGGTGTGCGGACGGCGGCTTGCTGGCGGAAGCCGCGCAGGATTTTCGGGATTCGGATCTCTATGGCATCGATTTATCGGCGGAATTCGCGGCGCGCTTTCAGGAACGGAAGCGCGCCGGGGATTTCGGCGACGTCTATACCTGTTTCTATCTGCGCAATCTGCTGGATCCGATTTTCGAGGCGGAGTCCGTCGACACGACGATCTGCAATAGCACGCTGCACGAGCTCTGGAGCTATGCGGAGCAGGAGAAGACGGTGCGGGGGTATCTTGGGATGAAGCTCGCCCAGCTGCGGCCGGGCGGCCGTCTGATCGTGCGTGACGTGGTCGGGCCGGAAAACGGTGACATGCTCGTGGCGTTGCACTGCGCGGCCGACGACGGGATGGCACTCGCGCCGCAGGATGTGCCGTCGGATCGACCGGCGAGTGTGCTCGAGCAATTGTCGACCCGCAGCCGTTTCCTGTTGTTCGCCGCCGACTTTCTTGCCGACCAGCGGATTCGCGGGCGGCGGGGTGACGACGCCCGGGTGCAGTTCGAGGAGCGCGACGGACGATTTTATCTCTCGTTACGCGCCGCGGCGGAGTTTCTCTCGAAGAAGGACTATGTGGACAACTGGCGTTCGGAGATGAACGAGGAATTTTGTTTCTGGAGTTTTACGCGCTGGAAGCAGGTCCTCGGCGAAGTCGGCTTCCGCGTCATCGACGCGGCGCCGAACATTCCGTGCGGCTCGCGGGTGTACGCGAATCCTTGGATCGTCGAGCAACGCTATCGCGGTCGCGTGCAGCTCGCGTCGGCGACCGCACCCGAACGAGCGATCGACTTTCCGCCGACGAACATGGTGCTCGTCGCGGAAAAGCCGGAGCGGTAACCGCTCGGCTTCGGACGTCCGGCTCGGCTACGGTCGCACGGACAGATACTGCGGCGGCACCTGCTCCGTCAGCCAGACGCCGTTGGCCGAGCGGAAAAACCGATGTCCGTCCGCGTGCATTCGCTCCGCCGCAACGTCGAACACGACCGGTCGACCGTGGCGCCGGCCGACCTCGACGGCCACGGCGTAATCGGCCGAGAGATGCACATGGTGGCGGTTGCCGCGTACGAGACCTCGGGTGCGGATGGAGTCGAGAAACCGATCCGCGGTCCCGTGGTAGAGGATATCCGGCGGAGTGACTGGCTCGTAGGCGAGGTCGACGTCGACCGAATGGCCCTGATTGGCGCGGATGCGCTGGCGATCTTCGCTGAAGGCGAATCGCTGCTTGTCGCTTTCGGCGACGAGGCGCTCGAGCAACGGCCGCGTGAGCGAAACGCCCGCTGCGTTGCAACCGCGGAGCAGCGCCTCCACCTCGACCCAACCCGACGCATCCAGCGTGAGGCCGGCTTTCTCCGGCTGGTGCCGAAGCACGAGACTGAGGAATTTACTGAGACGAACGTGATCGGACATGACGTTTAAGATTTCGTTTGGGGATCGAGAGCGGCGGCGTAAGCGGTCCAGACTGCGTCCGTGAAGCAGGAAACCCAGAGGTGTTGAATCGTATCGTCGGTTTCCAGGTGAGCACGAAGGGTGCGCACTGCGACCTGCGCCGCGTCCGTGATAGGATACCCATAGACGCCGCAACTGATCGCAGGAAACGCGATGGTTTTGATGTCGTGCTGCGCGGCCAAGCGAAGGCTCTGGCGATAGCAGGACGCGAGCAATTCGGGCTCGTTTTGGGATCCACCGCGCCACACCGGACCGACGGTGTGAATGACCCATCGCGCAGGCAGACGATAACCGCGGGTAATCTTCGCTTCGCCGGTTTTGCACCCGCCCAGGGTTCGGCACTCCGCCAATAATTCAGGACCGGCGGCCCGGTGAATGGCACCGTCAACACCACCGCCGCCGAGCAGCGAGGAGTTGGCTGCGTTCACGATCGCATCGACCTGAAGGCGGGTGATGTCTTCGCGGGTGAGCTCGATCGTCGCTTTCATGCCCCTTGTTCGTGCAGGTGGAGCTGCGAGCCGAGCGCGCCGTCGATGCGGACGATTTTGTCCGGGTGCTGGTATTGCGCGACGAGATAGCGCGTCAGATCGACGTGCAGGCCACCGATGCCTTGCAGGAAGGCGAGTTGCTCGGCGTTGTCCGACCGGCGTTGTTCGAGCTCCAACGCGTGGCTACGCTCGCGTAAGGCGAGATCCTGTTCCGCGGCGTTGCGCGCGAGCTCGAGCTCCTGCGTCTTTTGGGTGCGCTCGAGGCGCAGCTTGGCCTCGGCGCCGAGGGCGTTCAATCGCGTCTGGTGGACGACGCGCTCCTGTTCGACGGCCTGACGCTCCTTTTCGCGCTCCGCGTCGCGCTGCTGCTTCATGTCGGCGAGATCCTGCGCCTGCTGCTCGGTTTCCGCTTCGAGCCGCAGCTTGGTCCGCGTTTCGATCGCATCGTCGTGCATCGTCTGCAGCGTCGGACTCGCCTGATAGCCGCGGTAAACGACCTTGCCGATGCGATAGCCGATCGCCGCCGCGCGCTTCACAAGCTGCGGGTAGGTTTCCAACGCGTTGAGCTTTTCCGTCTTTTCCTTGAAACGCTCGAATGGCTCCGTCGCGGCGAAGTCGATCACGTCCGCGGTCGCCGCATTGATGAAATCGGCGATCGGGTCGTGCGTTTGGTCGAGCATGCGTTCGATGTCGTCGAGTTCGAAGAACAGCATGAGCTTCACCGTGAGCAACGCATCGTCGGCCGTGCGCACGCATTCGACGTCATAGTACATCTGATCGGGGATCACGCGCAGCTTATCGAATTGCAATGCGCTCGGCTGCTTGCGCCGGTGATCGCGCGGATCGGCTCCATGCCAGCTGAAGTGGTGCAGCCACTCGTCCGGCGCCGGCATGAACAACGCCGGGCCGCGCTCGATCCGGCGGCTCACGCCGGCGGCGGTCGGACGGTACACGACGATCGCCTCGTTGGCATCGAGCTTGATGAGCGGCGCGACCCGGATGGTTTCGATGGTCACCGGATCGAGCCAGGCAGCCGACGGACCGCGTTGGTGCGCCGTGCGGCCGTCTTTGTGCGCGATTACGAGATAGTGGTCCGGGCCTGCGGTGTGGCGCTCGAGAGCCTGCACCGTTTCGCCGAAGAGCGCGAGGCGCCGCGGGCCGTCGACGAGCCGCGCGTCGCCGTTCCGGCCCCACACGAGCACGCGTTCACCTTGCGGAATGACAGTGAATCCGATCATGGCGTTTACCTGCGTTGAGTTTCTGCCGGACAGCCGGCGAATTGAGTTTGGAAGGCGCCGAGCACCGCGCTGCCGGGACTGCGATCGAAGATCGCGAACACAATCTCGCCAAAGACATCGTGAAAGCGCCCGCCGGCGAGCAACAGCTCCGCGAACACGCGGGCAACGAGAGCGGGATCGTTGCGAAACACGCCGCAGCCCCAGGCGCCGAGAATCAGCCGCTCGATTTTCTCGGCGGCAGCGACGGCGAGAACTAGTTCCGCACGACGACGCAGCGTCGGCTCGATCGACGCGGCGTCGTCGGGCTGATTCTGGAGCACGGCGCCGGCATTTGGCGCCGGAGCGGTGACGATCGAGCAACAGGCGATGCGCTCGAGCAGAGTACCGTCGTCGGCGCGGAAGAACGGCACCGCCGGAGAAAAAATCGCGAGATCGAGGTACAGCGCCGACCGCTGGGCGCGGTTGCGTTCGTAGTAGCTGGGTTGAGTCAACAGACACGGGTAGAGCGCCGACGAGCGCGCCAGCGCTTCTTCCTGGGCTTGAGCACCGCCGAGAAATCCACCGCCCGGATTCTTGGCCGAAGCGAAGTTGAGCGCGGCCAGGGCACCACCGCCGGCGCATTCCATCCGCACGATCGCCTCGCACGTCGTTTCCGCTGTCACGCTGATCTGCGTGGGGCCGGGTCGTCGCGACAAAGGGCGGTCGACCACGGCGAGGTCGTAAAGACGGGTTCCCGCTCTGGCCGCCGCGACGAGCGGCGCGAGCGAAAGAGTGGTGCCGCCGGGCGAACGATATTCGCCCGCCGCGATGATACGCAGGGTTTCCTCCGCCAGGGCGGCTCGATCGTTTCGGGGCATTGTGAGTGTCCTTTCGGTTCGGCTGTTATGCGCCGCTTAGGCGAGCAACGTGCTGTGGGTGATGGTCACCCCGGCGGTTTTCATTTCGGCGATGGCCTGCTTGGCGTCGCCGGGTCTGAGATTCACGCCGCGGCAGCCGTCCTCGATCAGATATGTGGCGAAGCCGAGGGCGCGCGCATCCAGCGCGGTGGCCTTCACGCAATAATCGGTGGCCAGCCCCAGGATAAAGACCTCGGTCACACCGTGCTGACGCAGGTAATCGCCGAGGCCCGTGGCTTTCTTGCGGCCGTTGTCGAAAAAGCCGCTGTAGCTGTCGATTTCCAGATCGGTGCCTTTCGGAAAGACGCGAGCGATGCGCTTGGTTTCAAGGCGCGGAGCAAACGCGGCGCCGGCGGTGTTTTGCACGCAATGCACCGGCCAAAGCACCTGCGGGAGTCCGCCAAGCTCGCCGAGTTCCCCCGACTTTCGGTGAGGGTGATTGGCCGCGAAACTGCCGTGATTCGCCGGGTGCCAGTCCTGGGTCGCGGCAATCAGCTCGAACGCGGTTTGCACGCGATTAGCGACCGGCACCACGGCGTCCCCCTCCGGCACGGCCAGCGCGCCGCCCGGGAGGAAGTCGTTTTGGATATCGACGAGAACGAGCGCTTTCATGCGGTTCAAAGTTCGAAGTTAAAGCCCGCTTTGTTCAGCCGGCGGTAAGTCGGCTCGTCGAAGCGATAGAGCCGCGCCGCGCGATGGGCCACGTCCTGCTGAATCTCTTCGGTGTCGGCGAGCAGGCCCATGCTCAGGATCTTCTTGCGGAAATTCCGCTTATCGAGCGGCTGCTCGAGGATGGTTTCATAGAGCCGCTGCAGCTCCGACAACGGGAACTTCTCCGGCAGCAGCTCGAAGCCGATCGGCTCGTAGCGAATCTTCCCTTTGAGCCGCCGGAGCGCGACCTCGAGAATCTCCTCGTGGTCGAAGGCAAGCTGGGGGAGATCGGCCACCGGGAACCACGCGACATTGCGCGCATCGCTGGCGGCCCGCACGGCATGATCCGCGAGCTTCACCAAGGCGTAGTAAGCGACGCTGATCACGCGCTCCCGCGGGTCGCGCTTCGGCTCGCCGAAGGTGTAGAGCTGCTCGAGGTAAAGCTTCGTGATGCCGGTCTCTTCCTCGAGCTCGCGCCGCGCGGCGTCTTCCAGGCTCTCGTTGATGTTCACGAACCCGCCGGGCAGCGCCCATTTTCCTTTGTAGGGCGCGAGATCGCGCTGGATGAGCAAAACCTTCAGATCGGCGTCATCGTAGCCGAAGACGACGCCGTCAACCGTGACGGCGGGGTGCGGGTATTCGTAGGTGAAGGGCATAGCGGCGATTTTTCGACTACGGTGGTGTAAAAATAACACTAAGCAAGTCTAAAGTGTTCGAAGTACACTAAGCCCGCGTTCGCTCAATGGAACTCGGCGATCACTTCGATCGGGCCGACGAGGTAGCGGCCATCGTCCCAATGGCCACGTTCGATTTGGCGTTCCGGACGACCGCCGCTACCTCATTCAACGTGCCCGATGCGTGCGCATTCATGGCGTGGGGCGAGTGGCGTCAGCCCGCGACGGGCCGGTGCTGGAGGATGAGGTCCGTCTTCAATGCGGACAGGGCAGGCTCGAGGCCGACGGGATATTCGTGCGGGTTCAGCAAACGCTTCGTGCCCGCATGGAGCATCGCCAGTTGCGCCTGTGTGCGCGCCCGGATGGCCGGGAGCGGCGGCTCGGCGTAGACGAGCGCGCCGCCGCGAAAAATCGGCACGAGCAGGTCTTCGCGGGTCGCCGTTGCCGGCATTTCCTTGCGCCGGGTCGGATTGTTCGGATCGACGATGACACGCGCGGCGCTGGGTGCGGGCTCGTGGTAGATCATGTCGCCGATGAACTCGCCGTTGCGGGTGAACCGTGCCACTTGGAGGATTCCGGGGGTGGTGATCTTTGCCGCCTGCTCCGACAGCTTCACCTTGTACGCCCAGGGGCCGCCGGCGTCGCGGATGGCGCCGAGTTTGTAGACGCCGCCGAGCGCCGGTTGATCGAACGCCGTGACGAGCTTCGTGCCGACGCCCCACAGGCCGATCTTCGCGCCCTGCTGTTTGAGGCTCGCGATGATGTGTTCGTCGAGGTCGTTGCTGGCGACGATCACGGCGGCCGTGAAGCCGGCGGCATCGAGCAGGCGACGCGCTTCGATGCTCAAGTACGCCAGATCGCCCGAATCGAGCCGAATGCCGGCCAACTCATGGCCCTTGCTCCGCAACCAGCGGCCGACCTCGATCGCGTGCGCGACGCCGGCGAGCGTGTCGTAGGTGTCGACGAGAAACACGCAGTTGTTCGGCATGGCTTCCGCGTAGGCGCGGAACGCCGCGGCTTCGTCGTCGAACGACATGACCCAGCTATGCGCGTGCGTGCCTTTCACGGGGAGGCCGAAGATCTGTCCGGCGAGGACGTTCGAGGTGGCCGCGCAACCGCCGATGAAAGCGGCGCGGCTGGCGGCGAGCGCGCCGTCGACGCCCTGCGCGCGGCGCAAGCCGAACTCGAGCACCGGTTCGCCCTGCGCCGCGAGGCAGACGCGCGCCGCCTTCGTGGCGACGAGTGTCTGGAAGTTGATCAGGTTGAGCAGCGCGGTTTCGACGATCTGCGCTTGGAGGATCGGGCCTTTGATGCGCAGCAGCGGCTCGTGGGCGAAAACAGCGGTGCCCTCGGGAATCGCATCCACGTCGCAGGTGAACGTGAAGTCCCGCAGATAATCGAGAAACGCGGCCTCGAAGAGCGGAGCGCCATCGTTGCCGGTCAAGGTGCCCAGATAAGCGAGATCGGCCTCGCTGAATTTCAGGTCGCGCAGCCACGCGATCGCGTCGCCCAGCCCGGCGGCGATCGTGTACCCGCTGCGAAACGGCGCTTGGCGAAAGAACAGATGGAAGACCGCTTCCTTTTCATGCATGCCGGTCCGCCAATAGCCGTACGCCATCGTCAGCTGGTAAAGATCGGTCAGCAAGGCCGACGCCCGGTAGCGAGGAGCAGTCGCGTCGTTCATTATAGTGTCGAAAAGACACTAAGACTGGACGCTGTCAAACGAATGTTCCGGCTGCGGCCCGGTGACGGGGACGGCTCAACCCGCCCGAAGCTTGAAACAAATACGTATTCGCCGCTGCCGCGGATATAACCGCTGGCGACAAAATCGGACGACGGATCCACGGCGCTCGTCGGCTGGCGAGAGTCAGGCGGTCGCGAGCAAGACCGCCCCGGCCGCGATGAGCGCGCCGCCCAGCGCCGTCTTCCACGTAAGCGCCTCGCCCAGAAAGAGCGCCGCGAGCACGAGGACGAACACGACGCTGAGCTTGTCGATCGGCGCGACCTTTGCGGCCGGTCCGAGTTGAAGCGCGCGAAAATAACAAAGCCAGGACAAGCCCGTCGCGACGCCGGAGAGCGCGAGGTACAGCCAGGTGCGGCGCGAGAGCTCCGCGACGGCCGAGATCGGTCCGGTGGCCAACACGACGCCCCAGGCGAAGACGAGGACGACGGTGGTGCGAACCGCCGTCGCGAGATTCGAGTCGATACCCGACACGCCGATCTTGGCGAGAATCGCCGTGAGGCCCGCGAACAGCGCCGAAAGCAACGACCAAAGGAACCAGTTCATCGCACCACCCAAGCGCCCAAGACCGATGGCGTCAGCCCAAGATTGGTTCAGCCGTCGCCTTGGGCGCCTGGCCGCGCCGCGCGATCGCGAACGCGACGCCCACGAGCAGCGCCGCGGCGGCAAACGTCACCTTCATCCCCAGGGCCACCGCGGCCGGAGCGGCCGTCGTGAGATCCGTCGTTCCCGCGCCGTAAGCGAATACGGCGCCCATCACCGAGGCGCCGGTCACGAGACCGAGATTGCGCGACAAGTTCAGCAGGCCCGAAATCGCCCCGCGTCGATCCGCCGCTGCGTCGCGCAGGACCGCGGTGTTGTTCGCCGTCTGGAACAGCGCGTAACTGCTCGTGACGATCACGATGGGTAGGACATAGCCGACGACGCCCAGTGCCGCGGGAAGCAAAGCGAGCACGGCGCAGCCGGTCGCGATGCCGACCAGCCCTATAACGGTCACGCGCGCCGCACCCACGCGATCGACCAGCTTGCCCGCCGGCGCCGCGGTCACCGCCGCGACCACCGGGCCCAGGGAGAGAACGAGTCCTACCACGGCCGGCGTCAGCCCGAGCCCGAGGGAAAGATAGAACGGCCCGACGACGAGCGTTGTCATCATCACCGTCGAGACGAGCCCGCTCGTCAGCAAGCCCGCCCGTAACCCCGGATCGCGGAACGCCGCGAAGCGGACCAGCGGCGACGCGGCCTTCGCTTCGGCGAACACGAAGCCGCCGGCCGCGATCGCCGCGAGCGCCAACCAGGTCAGGTTCAAGCTTCCAAGATGGCCTCGACCCACGGTCATCGCACACGCATAGGCCCCGAGGGCGACGGCCAGCAGGAGCGTGCCGACGCCATCGAAACGTTCCCGATCGGATCGCGCGGGGTTTCCCGCGCCCGGCAAATAACGACGCGTCAGGAAAAAGGCCGCGAGGCCCAAGGGGACGTTGACGAGAAAGAGCGAGCGCCAACCGGCTGCCGCGATCAACGCGCCGCCGAGCGACGGACCGAGCGCCGTGCCGACCGCGGACATCGTGCCGAGCAATCCCAGGGCCCGGCCCGTCTGGGCCTTCGGCAGGGCGTCGCCGACAAAGGCCATGGTCAACGCCATCATCGCCGCGGCGCCCACGCCCTGAACCGCGCGGCCGACGGTCAGCAACCCGAGTGTCGGCGCAAAGCCGCACGCGGCCGACGCGAGCGTAAAGAGCAAGATCCCAGCCGAGAGCATCCGGCGGCGGCCAAGGAGGTCGCCCAGTCGCCCGGCACTGACGATCAGCGCTGTGATCGCCACGAGGTAGGCGAGGAGCACCCATTGCACCTGCTGAAACGAGGCGTCGAAGACCCGCGCCAAGGTGGGCAAACTCACGTTGGCGATGCTGGTGCCAAGCGACGAGAGCAACATGGACAGCGAAAGGCCCGCCAACGCCCAGCGGGCGGATGCGGCTGGCGCGGGGGCGGCCGGGCGGGGCGGAGCGGGTGGGGCGAGGATCGGCTTCACGACGGCCGCAGGATACCCCAGCGATTGGCATGGCGGAAGACGCGCTATTTGCATTTCATACATGCATGAAACGCCCTGCTACCCCCGGGACCTGCCTGATGCCATGACGCGCCCTGACCTCAATTTGCTCGTCACCTTGGATGTCCTGCTCGCCGAAGGCAGCGTGGCGCGCGCGGCGCGCCGCTTGCAGCTCAGCGCGTCGGCGATGAGCCGAGCGCTGGCGCGATTGCGTGCGGCCACCGGCGATCCGCTGTTGGTCCGGGCGGGCCGAGGCCTCGTGCCCACGCCGCGCGCCATCGAATTCCGGGAGCGCGTGAGTCAGCTCGTCCAGGAGAGCGAAGCGATGTTGCGGCCGGTGGGAAAACTCGACCTCGAACAACACGTCAGGACGTTCACGCTGCGGACCAGCGAAGGCTTCGTGGAAAATTTTGGCCCCGGTCTCATCGCGCGGGTCGAAAAGGAGGCGCCCGGCGTGCGGCTGCGCTTCGTGCAGAAGGCCAACAAAGACAGCGCCCCGTTGCGCGAAGGCGCGGTCGATCTGGAAACGGGCGTGGTCGAACCGACGACCGGTCCCGAGCTGCGCACGCAGGCGCTTTTCCGCGATCGCTACATCGGCGTCGTGCGGAAAGGACATCCGTTGAGTCGGGGCAAGATGACGCTGGCCCGCTACGCGTCCGGGCGGCACATCGGTGTCGCGCGCGACCTCAACCAGGATCCGATCGACGGCGCGTTGGCCGCGCTCGACGCGAAGCGCGAGATCGCCGTGTCGCTCGTCGCGGGTTTTTCGACCGCCCTGGTGTTGGCGCGAGCATCCGACCTCAGCGCGAGCGTTCCGGAGCGCCACACGGGAAAACTGCGCGCCGGCCTGCATTGTTTTCCGCTGCCGCTTGCGCCGCTCGAGTTCACCGTGGCGCTGCTGTGGCATCCGCGGCTCGATGCGGATCCCGGTCATCGCTGGCTCCGGAGCCTCGTTCGGGAAGTCTGCGCGAGCGCGCGCTGAACAGCGCCCGCAGCGATGAACGTGGCGTCGTCTCTGCGTGCGCCGGCTTCGCCGCGTTGTCCGTCTCCAGCGTAGCGGAAAGCGAACGTTCTTCGTCCGAAGGCACGCCCCGGCCGGTCCGCTTTTTCGCGGAGAATCTCCGCCGCGCCGGAAACCGCTCCAACGCGTAACAGGACAGAATATGTCCCCTTATCGTCGATAACAGGACATATTTTGTCCTGTTATGCCGTTTCGGGCGACGTTATGTTCCGGCCACTTTTCATGAGCGACACCCTGCTTTCGACGCTCGCCGAGCGCGTGCATGCAGAACGCCTGCGACTTGGCTGGACGCAGTCCGAGGTCGCCGCCCGGCTCGGCGTTTCCGCCAAAACCTACGCGCGTTTCGAACGCTCCGCCGCGGTCACCGTCGCGCAGCTCGGGAAAGCGCTGGAGCTGCTCGGGCTCACCTTGCTCGTCGTGCCGGCGAATTCCGTCGCCGCGCCAATGCCGGATCCCAAGGCGCTTCGTTCCCGCCGCCGCGCCGGCGCGGTCGCAGGCGACGGCGACCAAGAAAACGGCGCGCGCGTCGACCGGATCCGGAGGCGCGCCCGCGCCCGCGCCCACGTTGGTGGCCGGCGCCTCGGCACCGGCACGCGCGAACGCCGCCTCGGCGAATGCGCCCGTTCGTCCCGCCGCTGACGACATCGCGCGCGTCGCGAAAACGCAGCGCGACGCGATCCTGATGCTGGTTCGCACCATCGTGATGAACGGCCTCACGAATTACACCTCGCAGCAGGTCGTGCGGAACGTCCTCAGCGCGCAACGCGGCCTGGCGCCGGCGGATTGGCCCGCGTTCCTCGCCGCCGTGGAGGATCAGCTCAACGACCTCACGGCCGAAAATCTCGCGCTCTACGGCCTCGGCAGATCGCAGCTCGAGCGTTGGGCCGGCACCTGGAACCGCGACCTCGGCTTCGCCGGCGTTCTCGCGCCGAAGTAAATCGCGCGCGCGCGCGGCGCGTCGGTATCCGTGTCGGGCGGCGTCCATCCGCCGTTAACCCGACGGGCGATGCTCGCGTTCGTTCTCGCCACCGGCGCCAGCGAGTGCCGCGGTCGAAACGCCCCCCCCCGCGACGAGGAATGCGCGGAGAAAAAATCGTCGTGGTTTTCGATGCGCTATATCAAAAGGCCGGCCGTTGCGGACGCTCGAAGGATCGCCACCGCAACACCATCCCGCTCGCCGGATCGACTGACCCTCGACCTCGGAACGCCCGTCGACGAAGTCGGAGGTTAGAGCCGCGCCGAATCGCGCGGCTACGCCGATGCCGCAGAGCGGTAAGACCTACGACGTAGCTCCGCTAGGACCTGCGGCACCTTGCGTTTAGCGGGCAAGCCGCAGTGCTCTCAAGCTGCGCGAAGCCAATGGGTGCGCCCTCGTCACCTGGCCTCGATCCCCCCGCGACCCTCACCCCGAAATATGAAGCACATCCTTGCTACGCTTACGCCCAAATCGCTCCTTGGACTCATCGGCCTGATCGCAGCGCTGACGCTCACCTCGGCAGCGCCCGCCGCGACTCTCCGCCGGCCGGTCTCGCCGACCACCCCGATGTATCTGATGCAGGTGGATCTCACCGTCGGCGAAGATCCACAAGGCGCGATCAATACCGTGCCCAGCGACATCAAGCCCTATGTCGTCATGATGATGTGTCCCTCCGGCACGTCGACGACTGGTCCCGCCGACGCGGACAATTTCTGCAATATCTGCCTCGCTAATGGCATGTGGGCCATGGTCCAGGTCTCGTCCGGCGTCACGAATACGTTTTCGGACACCGATACGTCGGGCTACGAGGCGCTCTTTCAGAAGTACCCGAATTTGATCGGATTTTGTTTTGCGGAACAGAACTGGGGTTTCGATTCCACCACGTTCGCGACGCGACTGACGTTATTTGCGAACCTCCTGCCCCTCGCCAACCAATATGGCGGCTACCTCTATATAAACGAGATGCAATCGTACTCCAATCGGAGCTGGAATACGGTTTCGAAATTCAAGGCGAGCCAGGCCTTCGCCGATGCCACGGTCACCTATAAGAGCAATTTCATTCTCGGCAGCAAATTC
>CBINOT010000002.1:0-64687 GCA_966252355.1 uncultured Opitutus sp.
GTGTATGGCGCAGCGAATCCGTCTCTGACGATGAGCTATACCGGATTTGTGAATGGCGACAGCGCCAGCTCGATCACGGTGCCGAGCATTAGCACGACCGCGACCGTCTCGAGTGCCGCGGGCGCCTATCCCATCAGTCTCACGGGCGGCTCGGCGGCTAACTATAGCCTCTCGCTCGTGAATGGAACGCTCACGATCACCAAGGCGCCACTCACGGCGACCGCGGACAACCAAACACGCATCTACGGAACGGGTAACCCGACGCTGACAATCACTTACTCCGGCTTGGTCAACGGCGACACTGCGGCCTCGATCAACGCGCCGACTATCGGCACGACGGCCACGACCTCAACGACCGTCGGCACTTATCCGATTACGCTCTCTGGCGGAACAGCCGCCAACTATACGCTAACGCTGGTCAACGGTACTCTGACCATCAACCGAGCGGCACTCACCGTCACGGCAAACAACCAAAGCAAGATTTACGGCGCAGCGAATCCAGGGCTGACCTATACGTTGAGTGGCTTTGTGAATGGTGAAACGTCCGCGGTCGTAAGCGGCGCGGCCGCCGTGACCACGACGGCAACGACGGCGAGCGCAGTCGGGGCTTACGCCATCACACCGGCCGTTGGGACGCTGGCTGCCGCGAACTACAGCTTCGCGTCATTCGTCAACGGCACGCTCACCGTCAGCAAGGCGCCCCTCACCGCGACCGCCAACAACCAGACAAAGACCTACGGGAGCGCGAACCCCGCGCTAACGATGGCCTTCACAGGCTTCGTTAACGGCGATACGTCGAGTTCGATCACGACTCCGGGCATCGCGACGGCGGTAACGACATCCAGCGGCGTTGGGAATTACGCGATTACGTTAAGCGGCGGGTCGGCAGCCAACTATACTCTCACGTTAGTCAATGGCACGCTCACGGTGACTCCCGCTTCGCTCAATGTCGTCGCAGACGCGAAGAGCCGTCTTTACGGCGCTCAGAATCCAGCGCTCACGTACACGTATAGCGGGTTCATGAACGGCGATACGGCCTCCTCGATCGCCGGCGCGCCGTCGCTGACTACATCAGCAGATACCGCGAGCAATGTCGGCGCATATCCAATTGTACTGTCATCCGGCACGCTGGCGGCAGCGAACTACCAATTCGTTCTCACGAACGGCACGCTCACCGTCACGCCGAAGCCGATCACGTTCTCGTTTTCGAACCTGAGCCATACGTACAGCGGAGCATCTAAATCCGCAGCCGCGGCCGCCAGTGACGGAGCCGCGACGTTCACATCTGACCTGACAAAGGGTCCCGATGCGGGAAGTTATACCGTTTCGGCGACAGCGACCGGCAATTACACCGGCAGTGGATCAGCCACGCTCACAATTAGCGCCAAAGCCGTGACGTTCACCTTCGGCAATCTGATGCAGACGTACGACGGCACGATGAAATCCGCATCGGTCACCAGCAGTGATCCGCTCGCGACGTTCACCTCGGATCTTACGAAAGGCCCGAACGCGAATACGTACGTCGTCAGCGCAACGGCCACGGGAAATTTTAGCGGCACTGGCACCGACAACCTCGTTATCTCACCGGCGGCGCAAGTCGTCACGCTGACTCCCGGCACCGCCACGGCATTCGTCGGGCAGAGCACGATGTTCACCGCGGCTGGCGGCCAAAACGGCTATGTATGGGGCGGCAATGCCGGCGCGAGTGGCTCCTCGGCAAACGTGAATCTGTCGTTCGCCACGGTCGGCACCTATACGCTCACGGTTACGAACGCCTCGAGCGGCAATTACCTGCAGTCCAACACCGCAGGCGCCACGATCCAGGTCGTGAGTAATCACCAAGTGAACAGTCTAACGCCGATCGAGAGCAGCTATACGATCAACGACGCGAATAGCGCGATGAATGGCCAGACCTACGGCCGAATCTGGCAAGCGAGCGGATGGACCGCTTATCTCGGCCGCTCGGGCGTTCGTTTCGCAGTGACGGCTCAAGCCTGGCCGTCGGTTAAGACGATCGAGTTGCAAGCGAAAGCGCCCGGCGGCGATTGGACTCAACTCGCCGTGCAATCTCCGACCGATACCGCCACGACGGCCGATGTGACTTTCAGTGTCATGCTTGGCAATGCCTCGCCGGATCAGCCGCTGGTTCCGCTCTCGTATCAACAAGGTTCGCCTCAAACCGGCCAATGGTTGTTCCGCGCGCGAGTGCAGGATGCCGCCGATGTCTGGGGCGACTATTCGAGCGAGGTTCCGGTGAACGTCATCCTACCGGTGATTTCTAAGACGATCTCCGGTCAAACGGTTCCGCCCGCGGGCGAACTCGGCAATTGGTTCACGGCGTCGTCAGTGCAGAACTACACGCTGCAGTTCTGGATTCCGTAGCGGTCTAACTCGACGGCTTGGCGTTTGGGCGAGCGTAAACCCGACGGCTTCCGCTACGGCGGACGTCGGGTGCTCGACTTCGAAATGCGGTTTAGCGCGAGCGGAATGCGAGGGCGCCGTAGCCGAGCGCGAAGGCGGCGCACTCGGCGTGCAGAAACACGAAGCCGAGGCGGAGCAGCTTCGCTTGTAACTCGGACCAGACACCGAGCCAGGGGAGCACGAGCAGCCGGCCGCCCCACCAGCACGCGATGCCGGCAGAGATGGTTCGCGCGAGGGGCGTCGCCGACACGAGCTCGGGCGCAAAGCATAGGCTGACGAAGCCGGCGAAGATCATCGTTGCGCCGATGAAAACGTTCTGGGCGATCGCAAAGCGGCGATGCACGAGCGGCAGCTGCGCGAGGTTTCGATCCCAGTCACGGGGGATCGGCGTGAAATGCGCCAGCGCGACGGTGACGAAATGAAAAACGCCGGCCGTGCGGATGAGCGTGATCCAGGTGGCGTCGGACATGCGCGCAAGCGTGGCCAGATGATGGCGCGGACGCGCGCACAAAAGATGACCGCGGGGGGACGGACACTCCGCCCTACATCAATCTGGCTAAGACGCGGGCGCGCGGCGCTGTCGGCGGAATCTCGAGTGCTACAAACAAAACGGCCGCGGAGGAAATCCGCGGCCGTCGGTATTAAATTCAGCACTGAGACTCAGGGCAGATCCGTGTAGCCCATGAGGTAACGATCGCACTCGCGCGCGGCACCGCGGCCTTCGTTGATCGCCCACACGACAAGGCTCTGGCCGCGGCGACAGTCGCCGGCCGCGAACACACCCTTGACGCTGGTGGTGTACTTCTCGTGCTCGGCTTTGACGTTCGAGCGCGGATCGGTCTCGAGCTTGAGGTCCTTGAGCAAGGCTTGCTCCGGCCCGAGGAAGCCCATCGCCAGGAGGACGAGCTGCGCGGGACGCGTCTTCTCCGTGCCGGGAATTTCCTTCGGCACGAACGCACCCTTCTCGTTCTTCTCCCACTTGATCTCGACGGTCACGAGCTCCTTCACCTGGCCTTTTTCGTCGCCGACGAACTTCTTCACCGTGGTGAGATAAATGCGGGGATCCGCGCCGAACTTCGCCGCGGCTTCTTCCTGGCCATAGTCCATCTTGTAGACCTTGGGCCATTCGGGCCACGGATTGTCCGCGGCGCGATCGAGCGGCGGCTTCGGGAGAATTTCAATCTGGGTGATGCTCTTGCAGCCGTGGCGCATCGAGGTGCCGACGCAGTCGGTGCCGGTGTCGCCGCCGCCGATGACGATCACGTCCTTGCCCTTGGCATTGATCGGGCAGTGCTCGGCGCCGCCGTTGAGGACGGCCTTGGTGTTCGCGGTGAGGAACTCCATCGCGAAATGGACGCCCTTCAAGGCGCGGCCTTCGATCGGGAGATCGCGCGGCTGCGTCGCACCGGTGCAGATGACGGTCGCATCGAATTCCTTCAGGAACATCTCCGGCTCGACATTCTCGCCGACGTTCGCGTTGCAGATGAATTTGATGCCTTCCTTCTCCATCAGCTGGATGCGGCGGAGAACGACTTCCTTCTTATCCAGCTTCATGTTCGGGATGCCGTACATCAGCAGGCCGCCCGGACGATCGGCGCGTTCGAACACCGTGACGGTGTGACCGGCCTTGTTCAGCTGCGAGGCGGCGGACAGGCCCGCGGGACCCGAGCCGATGACCGCGACCTTCTTGCCGGTGCGGACCTTGGGCGCCTCGGGCGTGACCCAGCCTTCGTCCCAGCCCTTGTCGATGATCGAAACCTCGAGGTTCTTGATCGTGACCGGCGGGGCATTGATGCCGAGGGTGCAGGAGCCTTCGCAAGGCGCCGGGCACACGCGTCCGGTGAACTCGGGAAAGTTGTTCGTCTTGTGCAGGCGATCCAGCGCTTCTTTCCAGAGGCCGCGATAGACGAGGTCGTTCCACTCCGGGATCAAATTATTGATCGGGCAGCCGCTCGCCATGCCGCTGATGAGCTTGCCGGTGTGGCAAAACGGAATGCCGCAATCCATGCAGCGCGCGCCCTGCGTCCGGAGTTTCTTCTCCTCCATGTGGTGGTGAAACTCCTTCCAGTCCTTGATCCGCTCGGAAGGCGTGCGGTCGACCGGAAGCTCGCGCAGGTACTCGATGAAGCCAGTTGGTTTACCCATGGGGAGGAGGTGAAAAAGCTGAAATGCTGAAATTCTGAGAAGCTGAAATTAACTAGCCGAGGTCGTGGTGCTTGGCCAAAGGGCTGAAACGTGAGCCGAAGCGGAAGGGGATTCCGATGTCAGCGTTTCAGCCTTTCAGCATTTGGTTTGTTAGTTTCCGCCGACGCGGCTGAGGTCGCGGGCGTTTTCCTCGAACGCGGCCATGACGGCTTCGTCGCCGGTGAGACCCTGGGCTTGCGCGCGCTCCAAGCAGGCGAGCATGCGCTTGTAGTCCTTGGGCATCACCTTGACGAACTTCGGCACGAACTTGTCCCACGCGTTGAGCACAGCCTTGGCCTTTTCGCTCTTCGTGTAGTCGAAGTGCTTCTGGACCATCGCGCGCACCGCGGCGATTTCCTTGGCGTCCTCGAGCTTCTCGATGCCGACCATCTGGGCGTTCACGCGCTTGGTGAAATCGCCCGCTTCGTCGAGCACGTAGCCGATGCCGCCGGACATGCCGGCGCCGAAGTTGCGGCCGGCGCGGCCGAGCACGACCACGTTGCCGCCGGTCATGTACTCGCAGCCGTTGTCGCCGACGCCTTCGACGACGACGGTCACGCCGGAATTGCGGACCGCGAAGCGCTCGCCCGCGAGACCGCGGATATACGCTTCGCCGGCGCTCGCGCCGTAGAACGCCACGTTGCCGACGATCATGTTGTCCTCGGCTTTGAACGGAGCCTTCGCCGGCGGATAGATGATGAGCTTGCCGCCCGAGAGGCCCTTGCCGAAGTAGTCGTTGGCATCGCCCTCGATCGCGAGCGTCATGCCGCGCGTCACGAATGCGCCGAAGCTTTGGCCCGCGGACCCCTTGAACTTCAGCTTGATCGTGTCTTCCGGCAGACCTTTCGCGCCGTGCTTCTTCGTGATTTCGCCCGACGTGATCGTGCCGACCACGCGGTGAACGTTGCGAATCGGCAGCTCGGCCACGACCTTTTCGCCCTTCTCGATCGCCGGCTTGCACAGCTCGAGGATCGACGTGATGTCGAGCGAACGATCGATGCCGTGATCCTGCTTCGTTTGGCAGAAACGGCCAACGTCCGGACCGACGTCCGGCTGATAAAGGATATTCGAGAAATCGAGGCCCTTCGCCTTCCAATGCTCGACGGCCTTCTTGCCTTCGAGACGGTCGGTGCGGCCGATCATCTCCTCGATCGTGCGGAATCCGAGTTGCGCCATGATTTCGCGCATGTCTTCCGCGATGAAGCGCATGAAGTTCACCACGTCTTCCGGCTTCCCGGCATAACGCGCGCGGAGTTGCGGATCCTGCGTCGCCACGCCGGCCGGGCAGGTGTTCAGATGGCAGACGCGCATCATGATACAACCCGTCGCGACGAGCGGGGCGGTCGCGAAGCCGAATTCCTCGGCGCCGAGCAGCGCGGCAATGATGACGTCACGGCCGGTCTTCAGCTGGCCGTCGGTCTCGACCGCGATGCGCGAGCGGAGATTGTTTAGCACGAGCGTCTGATGCGTCTCGGCGAGGCCGAGCTCCCAGGGCAGGCCGGCGTGCTGCAACGAGGTCTGCGGCGAAGCGCCGGTGCCGCCGTCGTAACCGGAAATCAGCACGACGTCGGCATGCGCCTTGGCGACGCCGGCGGCGACAGTGCCGACGCCGACTTCGGACACGAGCTTCACGCTGATGCGCGCGTCCTTGTTGCCGTTCTTGAGGTCATGGATCAGCTCGGCGAGATCTTCGATCGAGTAGATGTCGTGGTGCGGCGGCGGGGAGATGAGGCCCACGCCGGCGGTCGTGCCACGGGTCTTGGCGACCCACGGGTAGACCTTGGTGCCGGGCAGCTGGCCGCCCTCGCCGGGCTTCGCGCCCTGCGCCATCTTGATCTGGAGTTCCTTCGCGTTGACGAGGTACTCGCTCGTGACGCCGAAGCGGCCCGAGGCGACCTGCTTGATCGCGGAGTTCTTCGAATCGCCCTTCTCGTTGGTCCAGGTGAAACGTTCCGGGTCCTCGCCGCCTTCGCCGGTGTTCGATTTGCCGCCGATCCGGTTCATGGCGATGGCGAGCGTCTCGTGCGCCTCCTTCGAAATGGAGCCGTAGGACATGGCGCCCGTCTTGAAGCGCTTCATGATCGCTTCGGCCGGCTCGACTTGATCGAGCGGGATGGGCGCGTTGCCGCTCTTGAATTCCAGGAGCGAGCGCAGCGTGCAGAGATTCTTGCTCTGATCGTTGATCAGCTTCGCGTACTGCTGATACGCCGACTTGCTGTTCGTGCGGACCGCCTTTTGCAGGGCGTGCACAGACTCCGGCGTGAACAAATGCGCTTCGCCGCTCGAGCGCCACTGGTAGAGGCCGCCGACGGGGAGAACGTGGCCGTTGACCGGACGCTCCGGGAAGGCCGCGCGGTGGCGCAACAGCACTTCCTGGGCGATGACATCGAGGCCGATGCCGCCGACGCGCGATGGCGTCCACGTGAAGTACGTGTCGACGACATCCTGCCGCAGGCCGAGCGCCTCGAACACCTGCGCGCCGCGATACGACTGAATGGCGGAAATGCCCATCTTGGACATGACCTTCACGACGCCCTTCGAGGCGGCCTTCACGAGATTCTGGCAAGCCTTCTTGTGATCGATGCCGACGAGCAGACCTTCCTTGATCATGTCGTCGATCGTCTCGAACGCCACGTAAGGATTGATCGCGGAGGCACCGTAGCCGATCAGGAGGGCGAAGTGGTGCACCTCGCGCGCTTCACCCGTCTCGATCACGAGCGACACGCGGGTGCGAAGACCTTCGCGAATGAGATAATGGTGCAGACCCGAAACGGCGAGCAGCGCCGGGATCGGAGCGTAATCGCGGGTCACGCCGCGATCGCTGAGGATGATCACGTTGACCTCGTCCTCTTCGATCATGCGACGAGCCATGATGGAGAGCTCCTCCATCGACTTCGCGAGACCGCGCTCGCCGCGGCTCACGCGGAAGAGAATCGGCAGCACGCCGGTCTTCAGGCCAGGCAGATTCGTGCGGCGGATCTTGGCAAATTCCTCATTAGTGAGAACAGGCCACTTCAGCTCCACCCGACGGCACGCGCTCGGGTCGGGATTGAGCAGATTGCCTTCGGAGCCCAGGCGGGTCTCGGCGGAGGTGACGATTTCCTCGCGGATCGAGTCGATCGGCGGATTCGTGACCTGCGCGAAGAGCTGCTTGAAATAATCGTAGAGCAGGCGCGGCTTGTTGGAGAGCACCGCAAGCGCGGCGTCGTTGCCCATGGAGCCGATCGCTTCCACGCCGTCCTTCGCCATGGGCGTGAGGATGACGCGCTCGTCTTCAAACGTGTAGCCGAAGGCGATCTGGCGCTGGAGCAGCGTCTCGTGGTCCGGGCCCTCGACCTTCGGCGCCTCGGGGAGGTCGTTGAGGTGAACGAGATGCTCGTTGAGCCACTTCCGGTAAGGCTGGGCGCTGCTGATCTTCCGCTTGATCTCTTCGTCCTCGATGATCCGACCCTCTTCGGTGTCGATCAGGAGCATGCGGCCGGGTTGCAAACGACCCTTTTGGATCACGTCTTCCGGCGGGAAATCGAGCACGCCGGCCTCGGAGGCCATGACAACGTAGCCGTCCTTCGTGACGTAGTAACGCGACGGGCGCAGGCCGTTGCGATCGAGGATCGCGCCGATCTGCTTGCCGTCCGTGAACGCCATCGAGGCAGGGCCGTCCCACGGCTCCATCAGGCAGGAGTGGTACTGGTAGAACGCGCGGCGCTCGTCATCCATCGACTCGTGGTTGGACCACGGTTCGGGAATCATCATCATCATCGCGTGCGCCAGCGGGCGGCCGGCGAGTACGAGCAGCTCGAGCGTGTTGTCGAACATCGACGAGTCCGAGCCGTTCGGATTGATAATCGGCAGGATCTTCTTGATGTCGTCGCCGAACAGATCGCTGGAGAACAGCGCCTGGCGCGCGTGCATCCAGTTGATGTTGCCGCGCAGCGTGTTGATTTCGCCGTTGTGCGCCAAGTAGCGGTACGGATGGGCGCGTTCCCAGCTCGGGAAGGTGTTCGTCGAGAACCGCGAGTGGACGATCGCGAGCGCGGTTTCCATCGCCGGATGCTTCAGGTCGGGGAAGTAGTGATCGACTTGGTCCGTCGTGAGCATGCCCTTGTACACGAGCGTGCGCATCGAGAGACTGGCGACGTACCAGTACTCGGCGCCGGCAAGGGTCGAGGTGCGGATCTCGTTATAGGCGCGCTTCCGGATGACGTAGAGCTTCCGCTCGAACGCCAAGTCGTCGGTGACGCCCGCGCCGCGGCCGATGAAGACCTGCCGCATGAACGGCTCGCAGGAACGGGCGGTGTCGCCCAGCGAGGCGCTGTTGGTCGGCACGGTGCGCCAACCGAGGAATTCCTGGCCCTCGGACTGCACGACCTGCTCGAACTTTTCCTCGACTTTGCGACGCACGGTCGGATTGCGCGGGAGGAATACCAAACCGGCACCGTACTGGCCTGCGGCGGGAAGATTGATGCGGGTGGCCTTGCAGGCCTCCGCGAAGAACGCGTGGGGCATTTGCAGCAGCACACCGGCGCCGTCGCCCGTGTTCACCTCGGCGCCGCTGGCGCCACGGTGATCGAGATTGCGCAACACCTGCAGCGCGTCGGCCAGAATCTTGTGCGATTTGCGCCCCTTCATGTCGGCGACGAAGCCCACGCCGCAGGCCTCGTGTTCGAACCACGGATCGTAAAGGCCTTGCTTCGGAGGAAGGCCAGGGGACCGGAGCGGGGTGCCGCTCGGGCGATCGGTGCTGCTATTCATGGAGGTGTTCACTGGTTTTCGGAAAGCGGGAATTGGTGCGGCAGATGCAAGGGTTGGAGCCCGATGTCCTCATCGGGCTTTTAAACCGGCCAAACCGAGCCTGATGGGGACATCAGGTTCCACCGTGGGCGGTGCGGCAGATTGGCGGTTCGGTACATCTGGAGAGGAAGTAGAGGGCGAAAAAAAAGCCGTTCTCGGCGGTGCGAGAGCGGCCCGGAAGTCTTTTTATGCGGTGAGCTCTCAGCGCGGAGATTAGAAGAAGCGGATCGTTTTCGTGGCCATTTTGGCGTGCTCCTCATCCGAGCAACCCGCATTCGTCGGCACATCCGCCGACGTATCATTCGGTTTAACCAGATTGTTGCTCAGGAGGTAATTTTCGACTTCTTCGCCGGACACATCGGCGAGCATCACACCGTCGATCTCGACGCAGGGAGAGAGCGGCTGGCCCGACTTTTGCACCATCTCCGCGTAGTTGTCGCGGTTGTTGATGATGTCGATGTCGTCGTAGGCGAGACCGTACTTGCGGAGAATCGCACGCACGCCATTGGACCAGCCACAATGCGGCTTGAGATAGGCTTTGATCTTCATGCGTTGACGGTATGCGGAGGCAAAAGCGGCGCAAGGTATAGGGGTGCGATTTCCGCAATCAAGCGCTGTTTTCGAAAATTTATGCACAATGCTGTCGTTGCTCGCCTCGCGACTGGGTCGACGGGCGGAAATTACGAGCGCTGGGACGCGAACGCGCTGCTCCGCGCGACCCATGGTGCGGGGTACACGTAGCACCGCGTCTCCAACCGGCGATCGCATGCCTCGCGAGGAAGCACGGGGGCGCGACGCGACCGGCACTTGTTACTTGGAACTTCGCGATCCACCCAATAAGACGCCGCGCATGAAGGTTCTCGTGACCGGCGCGGCCGGTTTCATCGGTTACCATGTCGCCCGCCGGCTCGCGCAAACGAAAAAGTGTGAGGTCCTGGGCGTGGACAACCTGAACGATTACTACGATGTCGCGTTGAAGCGCGCCCGACTCGGGGAGCTCGCGGCGCTCGAGGATTTTCGTTTCGTGCAGGCCGATTTTGCCGACGCGGAGAAGTTCAGCGCGCTCGTCGCCCACTGGAAACCGGATTACGTCGTCCATCTCGGCGCGCAGCCGGGCGTGCGCTACAGCATGGAGAATCCGGGAGCGTACACGCGGGCCAATCTGGACGGTTTCGCCAGCGTCCTCGAGGCGTGCCGGCGCACCCGACCGAAGCATCTCGTGTTTGCGTCGAGCAGCAGCGTGTACGGCGCGAGCGCGAAGCCGCCCTTTCGCGAAGAGGACAATACCGATCAGCCGGTTTCGTATTACGGCGCGACGAAGAAAGCGAACGAGTTGATGGCCTCCAGTTACGCGCTGAATCACCGCCTGAACGTAACCGGGCTGCGCTTTTTCACCGTGTATGGGCCTTGGGGCCGCCCGGACATGGCGCCGACCCTTTTCGCCCATGCGATCTGTGATGGAACACCGGTAAAGTTGTTCAACGAGGGGAAAAATCTGCGCGACTTCACGTACGTCGACGATGTCGTCGACGGCGTCGTGAAGCTGCTGTTGTACCCCGCGCCGGAAGCGGGAAGCGCCGTGCCTTCGCTCCGTGTGTTCAACCTGGGACACCATCGGCCCGTGGAAACGGTGTTGTTCGTGCAAATGCTCGAACAACTCCTCGGCCGGACGGCGAAGACCGAGCTGTTGCCCGCGCAACCGGGCGACATGTTCGAAACCTGCGCCGATCTCACGCGCATCCAGGCCGCGATCGGCTTCGCGCCCAAAGTGCCGCTGGAAGAAGGGCTGAAGCGATTCGTCGATTGGTTCCGGGGATACTATGCGAAGTAGCGAGTAGGGGGTAGCGAGGTGCGAGCATGACAATCCCGCATTTGCTCGCGCATTCGCCCTGCGTGCCTCCGCTCGTGATCATAATCGTGCTCGTGATCGACCCGATCACGCCCCCCCTGTTGCGCGACCCCGATCACGATCAAGAGTACGATCACGAGCACGATTTTAGGATGCGGCTGTTTTCTACTCGCTACCCACTACTCGCTACTTTTTTCCTCCCCCTTCCCCGCGTGAAAACGGTCATCCTGCTCATTTGCTCCAACATTTTCATGACGCTTGCCTGGTACGGGCAGCTGAAGCTGAAGGCATTCGAGGGAAAATCGCTCTGGATGATCATCCTGATGTCGTGGGGCATCGCGTTCTTCGAGTATTGCTTGATGGTGCCCGCCAACAAAATGGGTTACGCGCAAGGCCTGACCGGCTATCAGCTGAAGATCATGCAAGAAGTGATCACCCTCGCCGTCTTCGTGGGATTTGCGTGGTTGGTGCTGGGCGAAAAGCTCACCTGGAACTACGCCATTAGTTTCCTGCTCATTCTCCTCGCCGTATATTTCGCCACGGCGTTTCGGTCCGGCTCTCCACTAACCACCAAGTGAGACATCACGGACTTCCAACGGTAAGAAATCGCCAAAACGCATCCGGTTTGCTTCGCCGCGCGTAGCTATCGTAGTCCGCACCCGGTAACACGGTCGTTACCCTGGTAAACAGAGGGTCAAAGTCCTGCCGCAGGGAGGTTGTGCTCGGCTGTGCCCCGGTTGCGCCTACTTTAGTGTGTCCACCGGAATACACCGGTTCAGCCGTACTCGTTCGCCCCTTTCGCGCCTATCATGTCGCGCCGTCGTCGCATCGCCAACAAGAACGCCGCATTCACCCTCGCCGAGGTGGTGATCACGATGTTTTTGATGTCGCTGACCTGCCTTGGGATTTTTGCGGGGATGCAGCAGATCACCAAGGCGATGATGGCCGTCGCGCTGCGCGACGAGGCTTATCACCTCATGCAAGCCGAGGCGGAACGGCTTCTGGCAACGGATTACACGAGCTTCACCGCCACCGCCTCCGATCAATCGATCACGGGCGCCGCGAAAACCACCTACCTTCCCAGTACGGCCGCGAAGTTCGGCATCACTTCGGATAACGCGCTTGGCCGCGCGACGTTTACTCGTCGCGTCGTTCAAGTGAGCTCGACCACGACCTCGCGAACGCTGCGCGTGGAGGTGCAGTGGACATGGCAGGGCCGCAGTCAAACGATCACCACGACGCTCCTGCGCATACAGTAGCCGCCTCACGTGAACCTCGTTTCGTCATCTTCCTTCCGCCCCTGCGCGCAGTCGGCCTTCGTCGAGCGCCGCGGCTATACTTTGGTCGAAATTCTCGTCGCTACGACGATCCTTGGGCTGGCGGTAAGCATGGCGATGGTGGTGTTCATCGCCGCGCTCAAACGCGCCCAGCACACCGAGGTGGCGCTGAAAGGCACCGAGGAGCTGCGCTATGCGACCGACATGATCTCCCAGGCGGTGCGCAGTGCGGCCCAATTGCCTACGGTGGCGGGCAGCGGGCTCCAGCTCATCGTACCGCCCAAAGATCTTGGGTATGCCGTCGTGCAAGACACGACTTGGCTGGATGGGGCGCATACCGTTTCGGGTTCGAAATCGAATCAGCGCATGCTGCACGTCTCGAACTTCACCCAGCCGAGCGTCGTCACCTCCGCTTGGCTCAATACCGGTCGGCCTTCGGGAGCCATCGCCACCGCGGATATCGCGACGTACTTCATCGGCACCGCAAATCTGCCGACCACCGATTTGCGCGACATCTTTTCGGTCGGCGATACGATCACCATTCCGGCAACGGCCTACGGCGCGCAAACCACCGGCGTCATCAACAGCATCAGCAACAATGCCAATAACAAGACGCTCACGTTGACGAACAACCTCGGCGTCGACGTGCCGAACGGCACAAAAATCGCCGCCACGTCCGGTCGTCGGATCATGTTCGAAGTCACGGCTGCCGGAGACCTGCGTTATTACCCGGATAATCGCGATCTCACTCGTTTCCGCGTCCTCGCGCACGATATCGATCCTTCGCCCTTGTCGGATCCGGCGGTCTCGACGAGCACCACCACGCTACCGTTCGTCATCCCGTCGTCGTCGACGGACTACGTCATCGTGAATCTCCAAAAGGTCCCGGCCGGCACCCGGGTCGGCCGCACGCTCCAAGGCGTTCGCACTACCGTCTACGCGCGGACGGACCCCCTGTCGCAATGAACGCGGTGCGCTCTCGCCTACCCGGAACCCGCGCGCGGCACGACGCGAACGCGCATAACCGTGGCAGCGCGCTTTTCCTGCTGCTGATCCTCTCCGTCGTCGCCGCGACCGTGATCGGCGGCATATTCAGCTACATTTCGCTCACGGCGAAGAGCGAGAAACGCAGCAATGTTCGTCTCGAGTCGACGTACGCCGCCGAATACGCGTTCGAGCAGGCGTACCAGCAGCTGAACACGCTCGTTAACCAGAGCACGGTCAATTTGCCGTCGGCGGCGAACACGAGCGCCGTCACGAATCTCGCAACGGCCCCGACCAGCATGTTTGGGTCGTCCGCCGGCTACACGTGGAAAGCCTTCATCACCGTGCCGGTGGAAAACGAGGTGCCCGTCGGCGCGCACACGAACTTCAATCCGACGCGGGGCGTGTACAAGTTCATGACGATCGTCGAATTCACGCGGACCGTCGCGAATACGACCGGCCCGGTGCACATGCAGTTTCAGCGTGAATGGAATTATTCGCTCACGCCGCTTTTCCAATATGCGATCTTTTATAACGGCGATCTCGAACTGTTTCCCGGCGCGGCCTTCACCGTCAGCGGCCGCGTGCACTCCAACGGCCACATCTATACCGGAACGACCGCCAGCATCACGTTTTCCGACTACGTGACGAACGTGAATGGCGTCAGCAACAACTACAGTCCGCTCGACCCGCGCGCTCAACCCAACCTGAACGGTTCGATCACGTATTCCAAAGGCACGCCCATCACCACCAGCGCGAAGAACCCGCCCGGCAAGATGGGCTCCGACACCAGCGACGCGAACCACAACAACGACGGCCCGCGAGAACTGATCGAGATACCGTACACGGCGCAAACCGACGTGAACGCCAACGAACGCATGTACAACAAAGCCGGGCTCAAGGTGCTCGTGAATTCCACCGGCTCCTCCGTCGCCGCCGACAATGGCGCGACCATTCCCGCGAACAGCAAGTTGTACCTGACGGCCGACGGCACCGTGATCCCTTCAGGCGACGCGCTGGTTAGCTATCTCGGCGGAACGATGTCCAACGGATCGATGCGAGATTACCGCGAAGGCGCGACGATCGCGACCACGGACATCGACGTGAGCCGAATCGACACGGCGTACGATGCGGGCGGCCTGCCGGCCACAATCCCCAACTCGGCGACCTGGCCAAATAATGCATCCGTTCCCGCCGCGCTGCGCAACCAGCCCATCTCCGCCGCGATCCGCGGCAAACCCCTGTGGAATGGGATCCTCTATGTCACCGACGTCACCAATAGCTCGGCGCATCGGACCGGGGTGAAGCTAATCAACGGCACGAGCCTGCCCGATGGCACGAACGCCTCGGCGCCGACTGCGGGTCTGACCGTCGTGACGGCAAACGCGGCCTTTGTGGTGGGCGATTACAACACCGGCGGCGTACCGCCCGTCGATGCCGGTACCAATTTGGCCGCCAACAATTACGTCGCCGGTTATACCGTTCAACCCGCGGCCGTCATCGCCGACGCCGTGACGGTCGTCTCGAGCAATTGGGTTTCCGGCGGATACGACTCGAAAGGCACGTTGAACCAGCGGCCCGCCGCGAACACGACGGTCAATAGCGCACTCATCTCCGGGATCGTCGCCTCGGACGGCAGCGCCTACAGCGGCGGCGTCGAGAACTACACGCGTTTGCTCGAAGATTGGAGCGGCCACCGCCTCACGTACTACGGATCGATGATCAACGTGTACGAGAGCGAGCAATCGACCGCTCATTGGATTACGCCCGGAACCTATTACAACGCTCCGGTTCGCAACTGGTACTTCGACGTCAACTTCCTGAATCCGAATAAACTCCCGCCCGGCACGCCGATTCTCCGCAGCCTGTCGCGCGGCCAGTGGGTGCAGATCGAGTGAGGGTGATTTCGATTTTGGATTCGGGATTTTGGATTGCCGAGTGGGGAGTGCGGATTGCTGTTTGAAGACACCGTAGCGGAAGCCGTGAGGCTTTCGGCCACGAACGCGATGGATAAACGCCGAATAACGGCGCCTTCGCCGGTTCCTCCTGACACAAGGGTGTCACGACAAGTCATCTCTACCCTTGACGTGTTCACTTGCACACGTACGGTGGGCCTACGTGGCGGGCACAGCCCTCGGTTGAACTCGCCGCGCGACACTCAGCTACCGCAGCGCCGTACGATCGGCTGATTTCAGGATTCACTTTCAATCGCAGTTTCACTCTCACTCTTTCTCTCATGTCCAAAGCCGCATCCGCCGAACGCACCGAGGCGAAATCATCCGCGCCCGTCACGAAAGCCAAAGCTGAAGTCGCCGTCGCGAATCCCCCTCGCGACAAAAACATCGAGCTCGCGCTCTCTTCGATCACCAAGCAGTTCGGCGAAGGCTCGATCATGCGTTTGGGCGATGCGACCAAGATGAAGGTCGAGACCCTCTCCACCGGCTCGCTCGCGATCGATCTCGCCCTCGGCGTCGGCGGTCTGCCGCTCGGCCGCATCGTCGAGATCTACGGCCCGGAATCCTCCGGCAAAACCACCTTTTGCTTGAGCGTCATCGCCGAAGCGCAGCGCAAAGGCGGTCTCGCGGCCTTCATCGACGTCGAACACGCACTCGATCCCAAATACGCCCGTATCGTCGGCGTGAACCTCGACGATCTCCTTGTCTCTCAACCTGACTCCGGCGAAGACGCGTTGAATATCGCGGAGACGCTCATCCGTTCGAACTCGATCGACGTGATCGTCATCGACTCCGTCGCCGCGCTGATTTCGAAACAGGAGCTCGACGGCCAAATGGGCGACGCCACGGTCGGCTCGCAAGCCCGCTTGATGTCGCAAGCGATGCGGCGGCTCACGGCAGTGGTCAGCAAGACCAAGTGCGTGTGCATTTTCACGAATCAGATCCGCGAAAAGATCGGCGTGATGTTCGGCAACCCCGAGACGACCCCCGGCGGCCGAGCCTTGAAATTCTTCTCTTCGATCCGCATCGACATTCGCCGCAAGGACCAGATCAAGACGCCCGAAGGCAAGGTCATCGGCAACCGGACGAAGATCAAAGTAGTGAAGAACAAGGTCGCGCCGCCGTTCACCGAGTGCGAATTCGATATCATGTACGACGAGGGCATTTCGGCGAACGGCTCGCTGCTGGATCTCGGCCTGGAGCACAAGATTCTCGAAAAGAAGGGCGCCTGGATCGCTTACGAAGGCAATCTCGTCGGCCAAGGCCGCGACGCCGCAAAACAAGCCCTGAAGGAAAAGCCCGAGCTGGCGGAGAAGGTGAAAAAAGCGGTTCTCGAAAAGGTGAACGTCAAAGGCGGCGAAGCCGTCACCGGCGCCGCCGTCGAATAAGGTCTTTCTAGCACGGGCATCCCGCCCGTGTGTCTCTGTCCGAGATACGGGCGCTTGTCTCCTCAAGCGCCCGGTAATCCTCCCGCTGTAACCCGCGCACGGTGGCGGGCACTCACGCACGGCCCGAGGCTAACCAAACGACGTACATGGCGATTCCGACCGGCGTCTCAGCGCCGGCCGTACGGGCACATGTCGAAACGCCTTAGGCCGTCGGCGTCACCGTTTCCCCGAACTTTCGTCCGAGATCGAGGAGATACGTTTCGATCGTCCGCGTGTAGCCGAACACGCCCCCCCCCAGGAATCGAAAAACGACGTTCTTCACTTCGCCGTCCTCCGTGATTCGCACGGTCGTCCCCTCGCCTGCCGGCGTGAACGTAAATGTCCACGTTCCACCGAACGGCAGAGTTTCGTCCGCGATCTTCACCACCAATTTTTCCGCCGGTTTCTCTTCGAGGACGACGTACGTAATCGCGCCATGTCGCGATGTCTCGCGATAGCACGGACGGCCGTCGCGCGGCGGTAATAATTCGACCGTTTGCAACCCGCTGCGCCATGAAGCCGTGGACGCAAAGTTGCGTACCACGATAAACACCGCTTCGCGCGCTTGCCGAAGCGTGACGGAACGGCTGGCGACGTGCGTGCGCGGCAACAGGGCGCCGACGACCGCCATCACAACGACGATCGCCACAATACCACCGAGCACGAGCAGAACGATTTTCATGAGAGCGGAGGTCAGAGGTGAACTATTCCGCGGCAGAGGCGATAGAGATGTCGGCACCACGCTCAACCCGCGGCTTTGTTCAGTCCATATACCGGAACTGTCATTGGCAACGGCGGACAATTTGCACGCGGCATGGGCGCACCAGCGTCACGACGCCAAACGCGTCGGCGGCCGCGGAACACAATCCATGCGTCAGACCAAAGATGAATCAAAAAATCCGCCCGCGGACAGCGAACGGCGTCGTAACCGCCTCCTGATTTCCGCGATCAAAAACTGGGAAGTGTTAAGCCTCGTTTACGAGGGCGTACCGCGCCTGGTGGAGCCGCAGACATACGGTATCAGCACTGCGGGCAAACAGGTGCTGCGCTCGCACCAGATTGGCGGCAGCAGCCGCTCCGGCGTCACGGACATGGGCAAGCTTTTCGACGTCGCGAAGATTTCTGCGCTTCGAAAAACCGGGATGTACTTCGACGAACCGCTGCCAGGCCATAATCCCAACGATCGGGCGATAAGCGACGTCTTCATTAGTCTGCCCCGAGGCGGAAAGCGAACGGACGGACGAAAAAACGTCGGCGCAAACGCGCTCACCGCTCCGACGGAGCAACCCGCATCCAAAAGGCCTCTTCCGCGGCCAGGAGATGCTCGATATAAGCTTCGTCGCGTTCGACCGCGAGGTGCAGCGGTGGACGCGAGGGACAATAGCACCAGTAATCGATGGACGGTAATCCGGTGACGGAAAGGATGTGCTGCAATTGGGCGTAATGATGTCGCAACGGGCGCCGACGAGCGGTGGCGCTTTGATATGTCGCTTGGCCGCATTTGATTTCCACCGCGCGTTCGCCATTCGCCGACAGCCCGTCCAGACTCGCTCGCTGCCACGGACGAGCCACGCTCTGCACGCATGTTGGCTCGACGGCGAGTCCGACGGCGAGGCAGTAGCGGGCACGGGCCGCGCGCTCCATCGCCGCGCCGCGCTCACGCGCGAAATCCATACGGAGCGCGGTGAGCGGTTGTTGTTTTTCGAGCAGCAGCCGCTCCGGGGTCTTAACGCGTTTCTCTCCAAGAATCGCCGCGGCGTCCGACGAGCCGATCCCCGTTCGCCGCCAGTCCCACCAAGCGGCGGTCCGTTCGACGAAGGCCAGGATTTGATAGGGACGCGACACGAACCAAACGTTGCACGTCACGTTGTGAAACAACCAGCCGCATTTCCAGAAGCCCGCTCGCCGCAATGCCCGCGTGCATCTGGGGTATCGACAGTAGGCGCATGACGGAACCGAAGGACCTGGAAACGGACGAGTAGCGAATGCCCCGCTGGTTGCGAATTCTAGTCGATGCCGGGAAGGCCTGGAATGCCGATAACGCATTCAAACATTCGGCCAGCGTGAGTTTCTATACTCTCTTTTCGCTGGCGCCGATCACGCTGATCGCCGTCGGCGTCGCGGGCTTTTTTTTCGGCAAAGACACGGCGGCGCATCAGTTCTCGGCACAAATCACCCAGTTGGTAGGAAAGGAAAGTGCGGAGCTGATCCAAAAGACCATGGAGGCGAGCGCACCGGAGCATCGCAGCTGGTTCAAGACCGCCTTGGGCGCCGCGCTGCTCGTGCTCGGCGCCACCACCGTATTTGGGCAGCTGCAGGGCTCGTTGAACGACATCTGGGGCGTCACGGCTAAACCCAGTCGCAGCGGCTGGATCATCATGATCATGCAACGATTGGTGTCGTTCGCGATGGTGCTAACGATCGGATTTCTCCTTGCGACGTCGCTCATCCTCACCACGGCACTCACCGCTGCGGTCGAAGTCGCCAAAGGTTGGTTTACCATTGCTCCATGGGTTTTGCGGGTCGCAGATCTCGGCGTCGGGCTCGCGATCATCACGGTATTGTTCGCCATGTTCTTCAAGGTGATGCCCGACGTGAAAATCAACTGGCGCGAAGCGTTCGTCGGCGCCTTCGTGACCGCATTGCTCTTCACGCTGGGGCGGTTCCTCATCGCGCTGTATCTCGGGCATACGACGATCGTGAAGACGTACGGCGCCGCTGGGTCGCTCGTGGCGCTGCTGCTCTGGATCTATTACTCGTGCGCGATTCTCTTTTTCGGCGCGGAGTTCGTCAAAGCGCACCGGCTCGCGCATGGAGAGTCGATCGTGCCGAAAGAAACCGCGGTTCTCGTCCACAAGGAGATCGTGAAAGAAACCGGCGAAACGCGTCGTCCTGCCGGTTGAGCGATGGAGCCGCTCGATCTCATTCAATGGCCGGCGATGCTGGCGAGCGTGCTGGCCGCCTGGCTGGTCGCATCGCAGGCGAAGCGGCGGCGATTATATGGATTCTGGTGGTTCATGCTCAGCAATGTGCTGTGGGTCGCCTGGGGCTGGCATACGAAAGCCTGGGCGTTGATCGTCCTCCAGCTCGCCCTCGCCATCCTCAACATCCGCGGCGCGAAAAAGAACGACCCCTCCCCCGAGGATCGGGACGTTCCTCAGTAACCTAATGGGTGACTTTGAAGTCCAAGTGGGTGACCGCCGAGGCCGCGGCGAGGGCGAGCCCCGCGTGTGCGCAGTAAATCTCGCGCGGCCGAAACAAAAGGCCCCGGGGCTTGGCGGCGGCTTTTCTTACATCGCAAGACTCGCGTGCAGCCGCGTCGCGATTTTGGCGGCGTTGGGGCGAACCCGCACGACGCGTGGGTTCCACGCCAACATCGCTTCGCGGTCGAGGAGCCGAAGGAGCGGATCGGTGAGCCGATGCATCGTGCTGGCGGGCAAATCTCGTGCAGCCATCTCCGGCACGACCGCCCAGAACCGGCCGGTGCGCAGGGCGGCCACCGTTTGCGGGAAGGACTGACAGGACAGCGCGGGAACGAGGGACACATCGAGTTGCTTCGCCACATCGCGCAATCCGCCGGTAAATTGTCCATCGGTGGTCTGTGTCGCCAGCGGCAGCGAGGTCAACGCATGGTGCAAGGTAAGCTTCGTGCGGTGATGAACGAGACGTTCCGGCACCAGCGCGACGTAGCTGACGACACCGAGCGAAACCGCTTTGAGCCCTGGCGCCATGGCGTTCTTGCGGATGATGCCGAAATCCAGCCGACACTCCGAAAGCTGCTGTACGATTTCGTTCGTCCGCAGGTTCATCGTCGTGAAATGGGTGCCCGGGAACGCGTCGATGATTTTGCCGAGCCGCGGGATCACCAGCCATTGAATCAAACTGTCGCCCGCCCCAATGGTGAAAACCACGCTCTGCTCTTTGCATTCGGCCCGGAAGTCTTCGAGCGAACGTAGCTGTTCGCGCGCCAGCTCGGCGAGCCGCTCGCCCTGGCTGGTGAGTTTGAGAATCTTGCCGCGGCGCTGCGCCACTTCGCAGCCGAAGAACTCGGACAACTCGCGCAGCTGACGACTATATTGGCTTTGCCGCACGGAATCGCCCGGCGCCGCCTGGGCGATGCTGCCCGCGTCGCGGACCTCGATCAAAACCTTGAGCCGGTCCAGTGAAAGGCCCCGTTCGGAAAAGAGTGATTCAAACATGACTGATGAGTCAGGCTTGCTGCCAGAACTCGCATGGCAAGCCTGCGGTAGTTCCGCTAAGCTGCGGGTGTTCACAAAACGACCACCCGCACCCGAGAAAAAATCTTCGAACCACCCTTGAATTTCTTTTCTCTTCGGCCGTTGTAATCAATCATACCCTCAACCGTCTCGACCGCCTTCCCATGAAATCCGCGCGTTTTATACAACTCTCCAGCCTCCGGCTCACCGGAAGGCCGGCGTTGTGTGCGGAGATTCATCCGCGGGCAACGGTAACGAGGATGCGCAGTGAACGAGGTCTTAATCGACCCGATTACGCGAAGTCCCGAGGAAGTGGTGTAACCTAACGACGAGGCTGAATCGCAGCCTCACGCCTAGGCCCACTTCCAACCCGGAAGTGGGTTTTTTGTGCCCTGATGGGCCGCTTCCGGGACGAGTCAGAACTCTTTCCATATTCCGTAAGCGGCTTCAGCGCTGAGCCCAGTCAATCAGCCCAACGTCCGCATAAAATCCTGCGGCCGTCCAAACTACTCACGAGCCTCTCGACCGGCTCGAGGTAAAAGGGACGACGGTGTGTGTTCTTTTTTGCGACGGAGCGCGCAGCGCGTAGCTGATGCCAGCCCCGAACCCCGCGAGGGGCGAGGAGAGCGGGTGCCGGCCACGCCGGCAGCGCTCCGAACAAACGCAGAAGCGCATCGCGCGCTTCTGCATCTATACACGCGGTGCGCAGTGATGCGTTAAACGGCGATGCCGGCCCGTGCTTTCTCGCCCGTTTGTATTACCAGCTAGATCGCCGCGCTTTCATCGCGGAGGACCGGGGGCAGCACCCGGACGGGCGACCATTTTCCTAGGAAGGCCCCGACCCTTGATCCGAGGTTGGAATCAGCTGCGCCCTATCGGATCCGAATGAAGCCAGCCGGCGGCCGAAGTCCGGCAGGGGCCGAGTTTTCGTCCGTCGCTTTCGGATTCCGAAAGCAATGGCGAAGTTGATGACAGGCGGTAGGACCGGGACTCGCTCCCGGCCGTTGGGTGATACTGTGCATGGTGCAGTAGCAGCATGCGGCTCGCGAAGGCTGAGATCCCGTGCGCGCACCATCGTCGGAGCTGTGAGCGTCCGATTGCAGACGCCACTCCGTACCGCGTGGCTCCGCGCGTCTTTTTTCCGGGTTCGAAACATTGAGAGCGATGTAGCGGGCTTTTAACCCGCAAAGGAGGGTGCAAGTCCCTACGAGCCCATTTCACTTAATCCGCGGTCACTGAGGACGGACGTGAGAGAAGTCTTCTCACGCCGAGTGACCTGAGCCGCGGTTCAATTTCTCCCGTGCTGGGAGAGCAATCATCCGGCAGTCCGCAACTGTCCAACGCCGGTGCAAGTCAGGCACGCGCATCCTTTTTGGGGATGTGGCCGACCAGCAAGGCATCTGCCCTGCAAGCAGACTCATGTGGGTGCGACTCCCATCATCTCCACCATCCTTCACCAACCGTAGGCTTGGTGTGAAGGCGCCGACGACAACCGCCTGCGACCAAAATACAGCCGACGGGCTCCAGGTCCTAGATGTTCGAGCGGACGGGTTGGTCTCCAAAACCGACCGGGAGGGTGCGACTCCCTCAGGACCTGCCAATTTTTCATGGAGGTCAGGCCGATCTAGTGATGGCGCATGGCTGAAGACCACGAGAGCGCGGCGCGCAACCGCGGGCCTCCACCAATTTCATAGCAGGAAGCGGAGAGTCCGCCGCCGGTCTCATACGCCGGCTCTTTCCCGTGCGACTCGGGATCCTGCTCCCATCGGAGCGTAGCCTAGAAGTCAGGCACTCGGCTTGGGACCGAGATGAGACAGGTGCAAGTCCTGTCGCTCCGACCATTCCTTTTACGTGGGAGGGAGCGCGGGAGCGCGACCGGGCCGCCGCAGGCGGAGTGCGAAGCACCGAGCGCGAAGAGCACGAGCCAATCCATCCACCTCGACCATTGCCGGGTAGCTCAACAGTAGAGCGGCCGCCTGTTAAGCAGCGAGATGTAGGTGCGAATCCCACCCTGGCAGCCATTTCGACGACTGCACTTGTTCACGTCCCGAGCTGTCGAAGGACCTTTTGCGTCAGCGAAGCCGCCAGGGACGTCACCTGCCCGATCCTGCATGGCAGGATATCGATCGGCGCGTCGCCAACGACGACCAATTTTTTTGCGCGTGTTCCGTTCGGGGAGCGCGCGCGGTGAACGGCCGAAGCTCTGCGGAGCAAGGCCCCCAGGACAGAAAGGACAACGACATGATCGCTGCCCTCGTGATCGCGTGGTTCGCGGTTGTCGGTCTCGTGCTCATCGCACGCGTCGACTATCGCCGCCCGCTGACTCGCTAATGACAGAAAACAACACCGGCCCGGAGCGCACATGCCTCCGGGCCGGACACTTTCTTACCACTGACTTTGGCTCGGTGGCGCAGCAGTGAGCGCAGCTCCCTCATAAGGAGATGGTCGCAGGTGCAACTCCTGCTTGAGCCCTATTTTTCGAAACGTGGTCCCGCACCGCGGGGCTACGGAGGTGCCCCTCGACATGCTCGAGCCCTGGGCCTGCCGCACGGCGAGTCCATCCGCTTCGACCAGCCTTCGCCAAATGCGGCGAGCACCCAATTTGCCCCCCCATGGTTTTGCGGAAGGCCAATCTGGACCTCGCGCAAAGCTACGGCTGGCAGGCCAAACGCATCCAACCCGTAGAAAGCGACGGACTGTCCTCGTAAGACAGCAAGCAGGGCGCACCTCCCTGTGGATGCTCCATTTTTCATGCGGATGTGGCGGAACTAGGAGACGCGGCGGCCCGAGGAGCCGTCGGGCGCGAGCCCATTAGGGGTGCAACTCCCCTCGTCCGCACCAAATTTTTCCGGCGAGTGGTGGAGCGTATACACACGAGTCTCAGAAACTCGCGGGCGACAGCCCATGCAGGTGCGAATCCTGTCTCGCCGACCAAATTTCGATGGCCACGTCGAACAAGAGTAGTTCGCCAGCCTCTCGAGCTGGACATCGGAGTGCGGGAGCGCAGCAGCGCGACCGGGCCGCCACAGGCGGAGCCCGAAGGGCCGAGCGCGAAGAGCGCGAGCCATTCTCCGCGTGGCTGCCAATCTCGCCGTGTAGTTCAAAGTGAACCGTCCGCCTTATAAGCGGAATCGCGCTAGATGAGCGCCCGGACCGGGAGCATTACCCGGCGCGGCGACCAACGCTCGTCAGACGTAGCGAGCGACGTGCCGGTTTTGTAAACCGGACGAGGCCGGTGCGACTCCGGCGGCGGGCTCCAATTTTCCAGGTAGTGAGATCAGGGTTACTTCGCTTCAAACGACGTGGTTGTCGGTTCGAGTCCGACCCTCTCCAACATCACGGGGAGGTAGCTCAATGGTAGAGCACGACCCCTGTTCGGCTTTTCTCCTGGACTTTCTTTCGGGCAGTGAAGACGAGGTTACTTCGCCGCCACCAACCAAAACCCCGTTCCCTCTGGCCAAGATGGGATGCGAAAACGAGCGCCGGTTCGACGTGCGAGCGTCGATCAGGAAGGGCTCCAGGGGACTGAAGCGTCGAGCCCATGCGATAGCTGGGCCGCGGACGCTTCAGCAGAAATCCTCGTCTGCTTTTCTCCCGAATTCTAACCGCGAATGAACGCGAAGAGACGCGAATCGTCGGATCGATTTTCGCGAAACTTAGCGCTCTTCGCGGTTCAACATAATTTCCGTTTCGAGGGCAGTGAGAGCGCGGTTACTTCTGGCAATGCACGCAAGTGCCATGGTTCGAATCCATCACCCGCATTCGATTTCCTCCCTCGTCTCAATTTTGCGGGCAGTGAGTTTGCCGTTACTTCGTTAACTGATCGGTCGACGGTTCAATTCCGCCTCTCGCTGCGGCGAGATAGCTCAGTGGTTAGAGCACTCAGAGGCCGCAAGGCCAGTCCGGCGACGTTGTTCTCCCGCATTTAACCACCGTGTCCCGGCGTCCGGGCTATCCCACCGCGAAAAATTGTTCGCGGTCTCAGCAAAGAAAAGGAGGCCATCATGGCCAAGTTCAGTATCCTCAATCCGCTGTCGCGCGGTAAGTCCGCGCCTAACACGGTCAATTTCGAAGGCGGTCGCGCGTTCACGCAGACCGCAAAGCTCGAGCTCGTGTCGGTGCTGCTCACCACGTTTCTCGAAGACGAGTTCTATCGCACCGAGAAGCAGACCACGGAGAAAATCCGTGAGCTGATCACCAAGGTCGGTGATCCGCGTTTCGTCGCGAAGGCGGCGCTCTACGCGCGCAACACCTATGGCATGCGCTCGGTGAGCCACCTGGTCGCCGGCGAACTTGCGAAGTCGGTCAAAAGCGCGCGTTGGACGAAGAGCTTCTATGCCCAAGTCGTGCGCCGCCCGGACGACGTCATGGAGACGCTCGGTTACTACCTGGCCGTCTACGGTCGTCCGGTGCCGAACTCCCTCAAGAAGGGTCTCGGTGCGGCGCTGGCTCGCTTCGACGAATACCAGGTTGCGAAGTATCGCCGCGAGCACGGCGCCTTCAAGATGGTGGACGCAGTCAACCTCGTCCGCCCAAAGGCAACGCCGGCGCTCTCGAAGCTGGTCCGGGGTGAACTCGCTCCGGCGCAGACGTGGGAGACGAAGCTCACGCAGGCCGGCGCCGGCGAAACGGCCGAGCGGGTCGTGGCCGCGAAGTCGCAGGCCTGGGGCGAGCTCGTGCGCGAGCGCAAGCTCGGCTACCTCGCGCTGCTCCGCAACGTGCGCAACATCCTGACGCAGGCGCCGGAGCTGGTCGACGAACTGTGCGCGCAGCTCGCCGACGAGTGCGCGGTCCGCAAATCGCTCGTCTTCCCGTTCCAGTTTCTGTCCGCGGTCGAAGTGCTGAAGCAGGGCAACCTGCCCGGCGCCAGCCGCGTGATGGACGCGTTGAACCAGGCGATCGATCATTCGCTCGCCAACGTGCCGAACTTCGGCGGCAACACGCTCGTCGCGCTCGATTCGTCGGGCTCGATGGTCGGTCGTCCGCAGACGATCGGTTCGCTGTTCGCGGCGACGCTGGTCAAGGCCATGGGTGCGGATCTGATGCTGTTCAGCGACGACGCGCGCTACATCTCGCTAAACCGCCGCGACACGACGCTCACGGCGGCGCAGAGCATCCCGTTCATCTCCGGCGGCACGAACTTCAATGCGATCTTCCAGCGCGCGAACCGCGCCTACGATCGCATTGTCATTCTGTCGGACATGCAGGGCTGGATCGGTGGCGGTGCGCCGGTGCAGCCGTTCGCGGACTACAAGACCCGTTATTCGATTACGCCGCGCGTCTTCAGCTTCGACCTGAAAGGCTACGGCACGCTCCAGTTCCCGCAGGAGCGCGTCTACTGCCTGGCGGGTTGGAGCGATCGCGTGTTCGAGATCATGCGGAAACTCGACCGCGATCCGGAGGCGCTCGTGCGCGACGTCGAGTCCGTCCCGCTGGAGGACTGATGTCTCAGTGCAACTATCTGCCGGAGTCCGGCGTGTGCGACGCACCGCGGGACTCCGTTTTTCTCCCTGTAGTGAAAGAGCGATCATGCGACCGTGCGAAGGTCGAGTTCCAGGTGCAATTCCTGGCAGGGGGACCAATTTAATCCATCCGGTGTTTTGCGAAGCTTGACGGAGCGAAGCGCAGATAGATCGACCGAAGGTCGGCCCGGCAGGCGCGACGCCGCGAGTCAAATCGAGGTGCAAGCCTCTACTCTCCGCCAACTTTTCCTCGTGTAGCTCAAAAGCAGAGCAATCGGCCGATAACCGATCGAACGCGGAGCGTTACCGTGCGCGAGGACCATTTTCACGCCGGGCTAATCGCTCGCCGGTGCGGCACTTGACTCTGCAAGCATAGGCAGCGATGCAGCGGTTTGATTCGCTTCGCTCGGGGCTTCGCCCCGCACCTGCGGTGCGCCCATCTTCGCTACGCTCCGTCGTAAACCGCAGAGGCCGGCGCAGGCCCGGCGCGGAGATCCATTTCTTTTGTTCGCAGCGCTGCCCGCTCAGCAGGCACGCGCGCTTCTCACCCTTCACTCGCTCCGTGCGTTCAGGGCTCCGCCATTTCCGTGCTATGCACTCCATCGCAAAGAAGAACACACCAGCCGCCGCTGCTGCGCAGCTATGGCTAGGCAAGCGCCGGCGCATCCCTGCCCTTCATTTTATCAACTCTCGTCTCGCCCTAGCTCCAATGGGGCGACGACGGATCAACGCACTCTTCCCATGAACACCGACGTTCTCGACAAGCCCATCGTCCTCTCGCTCAACCGCGCGTGGCAGGTCATCGGCCATCGCACCGTCAAACAGGCGCTCATCGCGCTCAACGGCGGCGCGGCCGGCCTGCCGCCGGCGCTCGGCGTGGACATCGCCTACCCGAAGCTCGAGGACGGCGCCTGGAACTTTGACCGGCCACTCTACCTGAACCCGCTGCCGTGGGAAGAGTGGGTGAAGCTGCCCGTGCGCGACTTCGATTTCTCGATCTCGACGCCGAAGCTCCGCCTCCGTGTGCCCACGGTCATGGTCGCGACGCAGTTCGACCGCGTGCCGCTGCGCATTCCGCGCGTGACGCGCGCGGCGATCTTCGAGCGCGACCGCGGCGTCTGCCAATACACGGGCGAATTCGTCGGCAAGCAGGGCGGTAACCTGGACCATGTCGTCCCGCGCGATCGCGGCGGCCGCGACTCGTTCGAGAACCTCGTTTGGTCGAAGAAGGAAATCAATTCCCTCAAGGCCAACCGTCTTCCGCACGAAGCCGGGCTGCGCCTCCTGCGCAAACCGAAGGCGCCGGCGCCGATCCCCGTCTCCGTAACCATTCGCGACATTCGTCATCCCGACTGGAGGTTCTTTCTCCACGGGTAACCGCTCCTCGTGGGCCGGGATCCCACGCCCGGCCCACTTACCACACGGAGCGATCCGCATCACCTCGTCTCGCAAAAAACTGCCTCCGCCATCTCTCAACCCACCGCATGTCCTCGACCCGCTCTCACGGTCCACTTCGCGCCTTCGGACCCATGCCTCATGACTTTCACGAACACACCTTCACCCCCTGTCTCGCTCTCCGACACCCTCCGTGTCGTCGACGCGGTCCTGGGTTCACTTGACCGACGTCTGCCGGCGCATGTCTCGCGCGACGATCTCGCCAGCGCAGGCAAGCTCGCGCTGATCGAAGCCTTGTTGCGCTTCGACGGCCCGCGCGAGCAAGCATTGGCTTATTGCTTCGTGCGCGTGCGCGGCGCCGTCCTTGACGAACTGCGGCACCTCGATCCGCTCTCACGCCACACCCGCGCGCAACTCACGCTAGTCCGTCGCGCGGCCGCGGCGCTCGAGCGTCAGCTCGGCCGGGCGCCGACCGTGAACGAACTCAGCGCCGTTACGGGCGTGGCATCGAATGCGATCGCGGAACTCGAACGGATCGCGAACGCCACCCGACCATGCTCGGTCGACCAAACCGATAGCGACGGTGAGGCGCTGCACATGCTTGCCGATGTCGAGGCGGCGTGCCCGGCGCGCACCGCCGAATCGATCGATACGCATGCCTCCGTGCGGGCGGCGCTCGATCGGCTGGCACCTAACCATGCCTGCGTTCTGCGTCGCTACTATCTCGAGGACGCGACGCTCGAGGATATCGCAGCCGATCTCGGCGTTTCGAAAGAGCGCGTCCGCCAGATTCGCGAAGCCGCCGAAAAGAAACTGCGCGAGGACTTCGTCGTCCTCGCTCTCTGGCAGAGCGTGCTCTGCCGACGCTGAAATGCCCTCCACAAATTCATCACTCCACTCGGCCTCTCATGCCTCCTGTCACTCTGCGGCAATCCAAGCTGCCACTCCGCCTCATTCGTCTTCCCGCCTTCGTCCGCTTTTCCCATGAAATCGCTTTTCCAGCCCAAGTCCGGCCTCACCAGCGCCCACGGGTTCACCACGCTTTTCAACGTGGAAGTTCCCGTGCCCGCGCTCCAGCGCGAGTGGCTCCATGGTCGTGAATTCACGCACACCTGGAACGTCGAGCGCATCGCTGCGCGCCTGGGCGACGGCTGTTGGTTCAGTCACTACCTGCGCGACAACCACGAAGACGATCCCGACGAAACCGTTTTCGAATTACACGCCCTTGCCGGCGTTTGGCCGGACGGTGGCTTCCTCGAACTGCAGATGCTCCGCGGCAACCTCATCGACGATGCCCCGCGTGGTACGCTCGGGATCTACACGGCCTCCGCAGACCTGAGTGAAACGATCATGGCCGATCTTCTTGCGAACTATGCGTGTGTGCCTGACAGCGGCGCGCAGCGTGCCCGCATCGGCATGCTTAACTTCGCGTACGGGCGCCTGAACGTCGAACGCATCCCGATCACTCCGGATCAAACCGTGCCGCGCGAGCGCCTCGACCTCTACTATCGTGCCGGCATGACCGTTTGGACCAATGCCTGGCTCGAGACCTTGCACGCGCGTCGCTACGGCCTGACGGTCCTCACTGGCGCGCCGGGGACGGGCAAGACGACGCTGCTCCGTTCGTTGGCCCAATGGCTGTCGGATACCCATGTATTCTATTTCATGCCCGCCGCTCGTTTCGCGAGCGTCGAATCCGGCGAGATCGTTTCTTTTTGGATCAACGAGAGCCGCGGTTCCAAGCTGCGCAAGGTCTTGATTCTCGAAGACGCCGAAAGCGTCCTGCTCCGTCGTGGCGACGACAATCGCGAGAAAGTCGCGACGTTGCTCAACTTGACCGACGGCATGCTCGGCGATGCGCTCGGCCTGCACGTCGTGTGCACGCTAAATAGCGAGCTCGCCGATCTCGATCCCGCGCTCCTCCGCCCCGGTCGGCTGGTGGCACACCGTGATTTCGAGCTGCTCACCGGCGACGAGGCGCACGCTCTTGCCGGCGCGCTCGGAGTCTCCGCGCCGGACGGCGAACGCGTGTCGCTGGCCGAGGTCTTCAGCGCTGGCAAAACGCCAGCGTCTGCGCCAACGGCCCCGCGACGCCGCATGGGCTTCCACACGCTTCCACACCACACCTGATCGAAAAATCATGAACCCATCGCCGATCGCACTACCTGCCACCATTAAGCGGGTATATGATCTTCGCACCCTTTCGATCGCGCTCCCAGCGCCGACCGCGCTCCGCAAATCGTCGGTCACACTTCATAAATCGGCCTCTCCTTCGCGCCATTAGCGCGCTTCGCGTGAGGCCAATCCAATCCCCCCTTCCGTCCTATGAACATGGAAATCAAAGCTCGCGATCTCATCGCCGCCGGCTGGCACGACGGCCGCCGTCTCGGTCCGGCTCTCCGTCGCGCCCGTGACCTCAAGGCCACGGGACTCTCGCGTACCGACGTCCTGACGGCGCTCGAAGGCGAATTCCCGAAACAGCTTCCGGTGATCCTGCCGCGTCACGAACCGGCGCCGCTCGCCGAAGCGATCGAAGCCGAGTCGCCGACCGAAGCCGCCAACGTAGCCAGCGTCCGCCAACGCATGACGGAGCTGCTGCACGTTCCCGTCGTGAAGCGCGGCGTCATCATGCCCGACGCCTGCCCGTCGGGGTCCGGCAAGGCCCTCATCCCGGTAGGCGGCGGCATCGAAGTCGAAAACGCGATCATCCCGGGCGCGCACTCGTCGGACATCTGCTGCTCGATGTTCGCCACTTTTTTGCCGGCGAACCATCCCGTCGGCGAAATCATGGATCATCTCCAGAAGACGACGCATTTCGGGCCAGGCGGCCGTCCGCGCGGCTATCAATTCACCTCGCCGGTGCTCGAACAACCCGTCTGGGAGAATCCGTTTCTCGCCGGGCTGCGCAGCCGTGCCCAGGATTTCCTCGGCACGCAGGGCGACGGCAATCACTTCGCGTACGTTGGCCGCATTCAATTCACCGACGCCCAGCGCGCCGCCCTCGAGTCCGCCGGTTACACCGAGCTCGCCGAGTGGATCGTGCGTCGCGACGGCGTGTTCAACGTCCTCGTGACCCACCATGGTTCACGCGGCCTCGGCGCCGATCTCTACAAACGCGGGCAGGTTGCCGCACGCCAATGGTGCGACGAAAATGCGAAAGACATTCCGGACGCTGGCGCGTGGCTGCCGGCGGATTCGTCGGAGGGGCGCGCGTATTGGGACGCCCTGCAGTACATCGGCCGTTGGACGCGTGAAAACCATGCCTTGATCCACGACGCCGTGATGCGCCGTCTCGGCCAGCGCGCCCTCGTGCAAATTGGCAACGAGCACAACTTCGTGTGGCAGCGCGGCGATTCGTTCTTCCACGGTAAAGGTGCGACGCCTGCTTGGGCGGATGCGCAGGGCCGTCCGCTGCTCGGCCTGATCCCGCTCAACATGGCCCGCGAAATCTTGCTCGTGCTCGGCGCGAACAACGACGGCTATCTGTCCTTCTGCCCGCATGGCGCCGGTCGCAATCAGTCGCGCACTGCCATGCTCGCTCCCTTCAAGGATGCGGACGGCGAGATCGATCCCGCGCGCGTACGCGAAACGCTCGCGCAAACCACGGCGGGGCTCGACATCCGCTGGTTTTGCGGAGCGCCGGATTTGTCGGAGTCGCCGCTCGGCTACAAGGATGCGACGAAGGTGAAGGCGCAGATCGCGCAGTTCGGCTTGGCGGAAGTTGTCGGCGAGATTCAGCCGCAAGGCTGCATCATGGCCGGCGAAGCGCCCGAGCCGCCCTGGGTCCGCAAGCGCCGCGAAAAGCGCGCCAGCCACAAGGCCGATCGCCGCAACGCAGCCGACGACTTAACCACGAATCCCCACGAATAACACGTATCGGACGCTGAAGAACAGCGCGTCTTGTTTAGGTAGGGCCTGACCTCCGGGCGGGCCGCTCCGAATCCGCCATGCACGAGTACAAAATCGAACTGAACAAAGGTGAAAGCAGCACGCATCATTTCGTCGGCTGTTCCGAGCTCGACGTCGACGCGCTGATCAAACGCGCCGAGCACGGATTTTTTCTCCGCCTCGACGAACTTCTCTACATGGATCGCGGCCACGTGAAAGAATGGGGCGAATGCGTGGCCAACTCACGTCGACTGACTCATGAGCTCAAATTCGCTGTTTGTCCTTCGTCCTTACAAATACGAAGGCACGTGGGTATTCGACGATGCTGTCGTCGGATTGAGCCGCGAGCCGTTTGTGCTCGGCATCGATGTGATGCTGGATCGCCTGACCGCGGAAATTCCTAACGCCACCTCCGGCTTTCGCCTGATTTTCTCGTCCCGACCGCTTCCCGGCTCCACGGCCAAACTTGAATGGCGGCGGGCGGAGACGGGCGGAAATTGATATTTTTCGCCGACCTTCGGCATCGAAGGCTGGCTGTGTCCCGCATTGTTCAAGTATTTCGACGCCGCACCTAAGGAACTCTATACTAAGGCAGAGCCGCTGCAGTGCTGACGCCTGTACTCAAAACCGCCATTGACGCACTCTACGTCGCGTTCGCTTCGGTTCCACGACCGAAGACGATCGATGCCTGCCCCTGTTGCATCGAAGACCAAGAGCTGCACACGTTGCTGACGCGACCACGGCGCGACATCACACCCGATGAGCTTTCCTCGTACGCGTCGTCGGTGCTTCTGACCGTCGGCGGCGAAGCCGATTTCCGGCACTACGTCCCTCGTATTGTCGACATTCTGGTTACGGTCTCGGGCTGGTGGCCAAACCCTGAGGTCTTCGGGGCCAGGCTAGCCGACGCGAATTGGCTCGACTGGCCTGAGGCGCAATGCGCCGCGGTGTTGCGCGTCCTCGATGCGCGGTTCGATGAAGCCATTGCGGCGAACGATGGCGACGCACTGGACTCGCTCCTGTGCGGCTTCGCTTGTGCAAAATTGGACCTCTGTTCGTATCTCGCTCGCATTGCCAGCGCGCCGGACGCAGTCCTCGCCGTGTACCTTCACAGCGCGAACGAAATCTTCGAACGGCGCCTCAACAATCCGTTTTGGGACGATGCCCCGGAAGGTCGCCAATTAGTCGTCGATTGGTTCTATTCCACCGACATCAGCCTGCTCATCCTGAAAACCTACGGCGTCGATCTGAACGCGCCACGGCTGTAGAAGCACGGCGTGCAGTCTTTGCTTTATGTTCCAATTTCGTCTCGGAACACTTGGACTGGATGGACGACCTTTTCGTGTTGCCAGTATCGGACTTCATTGCGCGCATTCGCATGACCGTACCCCAGCATAATCTTATCGTATGTCCCGCTTCCTTACCGCCTCGGAGAAAAAGCAAGCCCTCGCCATATGGCCTCGGCTCAACGTCAACAACGCCGTCGTCACGGGCGAAGAAACGCGCCAGTATAATTGCCTGGCTTGGACGCTCGGAATAACGAATGCGTGGGTCTGGCCATGGGGCGGTCGCAATGCGACCAAGGCGGAATTCAACACCCTCTATCGCAACTATGGTTTTAGCCCGGCCAGCAGTGGCGAGGTGGCGGCATTCGGGCTTTCCTTGAATTCGATGACGCACGGAAGCATTTCCGGAACCGGACATGGCCCCCGCTGGGAAAGCAAATGCGGCGCCTGGCTCCGTATTCAACACGGCTTAGGCGAGCTCGAAGGCGGAAGTGTCTACGGAAATGTGATCAGTTTCTATACTCACTCGTCCGCGCCCGCACTAGCTGCGTCTCAAACGCAGCGCGCCGTAACCGCTATGAAGCTCAAGAAGTCCGAACTCGACGCGCTCAAACAGAAATCGTCCTCAGTTTCGGATGACGTTCGCCGACGCTTCGAAGCCGCCTACGGCGCCTGGGTGAAGACCTGGGAACATCCGTCGATCGTCGTATCCTCCAACCCGACCGATCGGACGCAAAGCCTGCAATTCCTCGATCTCATCGCGCTCGGGCCGGAGATTTTGCCGCTCCTCATCGAACGTTTGGCGGTCAGCGACGAGTTCTTTGCCCTCCAAGCCGTCGACAAGCTTCTGCCGCAACCCCATATCGTGATGCTGGAGCTCGAAGATCCTCGCGTGCTCGGCGGCGAACAGGAGCGCGCCGCCCTCACCGTCAAGCGGTGGCTGGCGATGCACGGCTGAAAAGCGAAGCTGGGCGCGTGAGTCACGCGCCCAAGCATTATTGTCCACGACATGCCGGGCACCGACCTCTCGTCTTGGACCACGCTCTGGCAATCGTTGCGTGCACGCGGCTCTCCGGAGCCCTGGCACCGGCGGCTGACGGCGGCGTACAACGAAGCGGCTCGGCATTATCACACACTACAGCATCTCGAAGCGTGTCTCGCGGAATTGCAACGCGTGTACGTGCTCGCACAGCAGCCGGTGCTCATGGAGACCGCGCTTTGGTTCCATGACGCCGTTTACGATCCGTACTCGGCGACGAACGAAGCCGACAGCGCTCAATTGGCCATCGAGTGCCTGGTCGGCGCAGGCGTAGACGCCGCGTCGGCCGAAACCGTCCGGCAACTCATCCTCACCACGAAAACGCATGAACCAGCCGACATCGTGGATGCGGCGTTGCTGATCGATATCGATCTCGCGATCTTCGGACAGCCCGCCGATCGCTTTTGGTCCTACGAGGAGGGCATTCGCGCTGAATATGCTAGGGTGCCGGCGCCGACGTTCGCGGCCAAACGCGCGGAAATTCTCACACGCTTCCTGCAGCGGCCATCGATTTACCGGACCACGCCGTTTCGCGTGAAATACGAAGCGGCCGCGCGGACGAATTTGCACGCGGCGATCGAAAAGCTCGGCAGCTGAAGCTGCAACCTGCAGCGACGCCGCACAGCCAGCGAACTTATCGGTCAGCGCGGACTCGCGGCCGGAGCAAGATGTCGATCAGCTCTTGGTCGGGCGGCGTGGGTTTCCCCGCGCTAAAATCGTACTGGAGGATGCCAAACTCGGCTTTGTACTCCCAGTTCGCCCACGCGATGCCATTCGACTCCAAAACGTCCACGAGGTCCGCGTACCACGCGAGCCGGTCGCGTCGCGGAACGGTTGGCAGGCAGCCGAACTCCCCGCAGTAAAGCTGAAGCCGCAGCTCCCGAGCTTTCTCGATCGCGGGCCGGAGCAACTCGACCATGCGCGCACGATCCCAAGACTCGGTTCCTCGGTGCATCGCTTTCTTCAATGCCTCGTCCTTGATCGCCGCGAAATCGTTGGCTGCGACCGTCGGGCCTGGGTACCGCACGGACCCGCGGTAATCACGGATTTGGGTCCAGGGCGCCATATGGTGCGTGAATGCGAATGGTTCATAATCGTGGACGCTGAGAATGATATTGGCGTCCCCCGCCGGAATTTTGAGCGCAGGAAACGTCGCGGCTTTCTGCCACCGATTCGATCCGATCACCAGGACCCGCTGAGGCTCGCGCAAACGCAGCGCGGCGGTCGCAGCCGCGACCACTTTGTTCCAGTCCTCCGGGTCGTCGGCCACCGGCTCGTTCATGATTTCGTAGGCGACCCACGCGACCGGATACGATTTCAGCCCATCGGACAAATCGGCCCAGACCCGGAGGAATTTTTGCAGCGCCGCCGGATCCGTCCACAAGGTGTTCGCGCCCGATTCGGAATTGAAATGATGGGATCGCACCGTGTGGAGATCGACGATCGCGCGCAGGTCGTGTTTTCTCGCCCAATTCAAACCGCGGGTTAGCGCCTCGAAGGCGGAGGCGATGCGCTGGTCATCGGCGGACCATAGTTCGATTTCATCGACGGAAATCCGAACGTGGTCGTAGCCGATGCGGCGGATGAATTCGAAATCCTGCTCGGTCATGTAGGCCGCCCGATCGAAACCCTTCGGACACTGCGAAAGCCAATGGCTCACGTTCACGCCTCGACGGATCATGAAGTCGGCTGGATTTCGGATTGGCTCCGCCGCCGCAACGGTGCCGGCAACAACGCTCGAAAAAAAGAACGCCAACAAGGCGAAGCGAATCATGGTGGTGAGCGAGGACACAAAGCGCTTCCTGGCGAGGCGCAATCGATCTCGAACGATCGAGCATGCGTTTTCATCGAAGCTTCATACTGCGTTCAAACTGGCTTCATCGAAGGCCAGTAGGGTAACGGTCGATGACCAGCCCGTTCGAAGCTTTCGCCCGGCTCCAACGCCTAAGCCGCGCCTTTCCCGCCTCCGTGCGACGCAGCCTGCTCGCAGCGACCATCGCCGCGGTCGGCACCGCGTTGGTGCGGCTGGTGACACCGCACTTCGAGATCGGAATCCTCGCGCAGGGCGCCGCACGCTTGGCCGCGATGTTCACCGGTTCTCGCGTGGTAGCCGACGCCGCCGGATGGGCGCTGCCGAATGCCCGCACGCCCGTCATTATCACCACCGCATGCGCCGCGGCCGATTACTTCTGCCTCGTGGCGATGCTGTTAGCCTGGCAGCTCACGCGCCATGGTCGTTCGCCGCTTCGGGCCGCATGCTTCGGCGTCGCGGCCGCCCTGCCGGTCGCGGTGTTCGTAAACTCGCTCCGGATCGTCGCGCTCGTGCACGTGCATCGCAGCGTGACCCCGCACTTCCCGCCCGCCTACGACGCTTTCCTGCATCTCGTCACGGGCGTCGCAATTCTTCTGCCCAGCCTCATCGGCCTAAACCTCGTCCTCGAATTTTATGCTCGTCGCCACCCCGTCATCGCTTCGTAAAGCCGCAGCCGCGATTCCCCTGTTGCCGCCGCTGCTCAGCGGTCCCGCGGCCAACCTCTGGCTTTGGGCACTGCCCGTCGCGGTCTTGCTCGCGCTCAATCTGCAGGGCTACTGGCTGATCGGCGGGAACATGGATGCAGCTCAGCGCGACACAGCGCTGATGCTCGGGCTAGCGGGCGCCGCCAATCTTTTGGGCGGGCTGATCGCGTTCGCGCTGGCGCGGCGCGCTCGAGGCCGCGGAGTGGTGCCACGCTGGTGCTCGCCCCTTCCCGGCGCTCTCGCTCAAATCGCCTACCTGTGGCTCGCGGTGTCGCAGGTAGATGCTCTGCTTCCGGCGAGCGTCGCCGTCTGGATTTATCCGCCGACGCGTTTCTTGTTCAACCAATTCGCGTTCGCGATGCTGCCGCTGGCGCTCTCGGTGGTCCGACTCGCGTGCGCGATTCCAACGCTCGGCACGCGGCAAACGCTCACGAACAGCGTGCTTCTCGTCGTGGGTGCGCCGGTGCTCTTGTATGTGGTCTTCCAGCTTTTGGCGTGGATCGATCACGGAGGGACGTTCGCCGTCATCCTGGTTGGCGTCGGGCTAACATTCCTCGGCGTCGCGATGTTCGTCGGTCTGATTCGGGCGCTCATGCTCGGGTTGCGCTCGATTCGCGCCGCAGGGCAAATGGCGGAACGGTGGGCGATCGGCATTTTCGCCCTCGTCCTCCCGCTCGCCGGCCTCGGGCTCAATCGCAGCCTGCCGTTTCCTGTCGATTTCCAAGCCTGGGAGGTGTACGCGCTGACGCTCGCGAACGCGGGGATTCTCCTGCTGGCATCATGGAAACATGCCGCTTGGCCGCGGCTCAGCTTCGGCCTGTTGAGCGGCACCCTGCCGTTCTCGCTCTATTTCTTCGTCGTGTTTCTGCCGTACACGCCGTTGTCGATCATCGCGATGATCGCATTCGGTGCCGGGTTTCTGGTGCTCACACCGACGCTGCTTTTCTTCCTGCACCTCCATCTGTGGAATCAGGCGCGGCACGAGGCCGCGAGCCGGCGACACGCGACGGCGATCGGCGTTGGGACGTTCCTCGTCTTGCCGCTCTTGCTAACAGTTCGCGGCCTCGCCGACAAAACCGCGCTCAACGCGGCGCTCGACTACGTATTCACGCCCCAGATCGCCGCCGGCGATATCGTGAGCGACGTGAATCGCCCGAATCTCCAACGCGCGCTCGCGAGCTACCGCAGCTACAAAAACGGCATCTATTATCCCTTGCTCTCGGATTATTACGCCTGGCTCGTGTTCGACAATCTGGTGTTGCCCGACGACAAGCTCGCGCGCCTCGAGCACATCTTCTTTGGCGCGCAAAATGAGGCCGCGGAAAATCACGGCGCGCGGATGCGGCCGGGACTGATGAGCGGCGAAGGAAGCATGCGCCGATCGCTGCGCATGCCGCGAGCCGTCCCGCCGCCGCAGACCGTGACGATCGACCGCACCGATGTGCGGACCTCTGCTGCAGGTGAGGCCAATGCCGTCGTCACGCTGGCGCTCACCTTGCGCAACACGGGCAATGCACCGGCCGAATTTGTACAACAATTGCCGCTTCCCGCCGGCGCGTTCGTGAACGGCTTCCGCCTCCAGATCAACGGGGTCGCAGTTCCCGGCCGGATCTTCGAAAAGAAGACTGCGCTGTGGGTGTACGCGATGATTCGCGACAGCCAGCGGCGCGACCCTGGATTGCTCGTGTATCGCGGCGCGCACGACCTGGAGCTGCGCGTCTTTCCACTGGAGCCCGCCAAGCCGACGACCGTCGAAATCGATTTCCTCATGCCGGCGGCGCCAGCGGCGTTCGAGGGCCTCGAGCCAAAACTCGATCCGAGCGCAACGGTTCGCGAACTCGGCACGCGGATCGAACCAGTCTTGGCGCGAACCCATCGCGGTACGTATGTCGCCGCCCCCGCGTTGAAGGCGTCGCTGCCGACCGTCGCTCCCCGGCCTTATCTTCATGTGCTGGTCGATCGCTCGAACGAGAACGGCTTCGACGGCGATCTGCGCCAGTCCCTCGGCCGATTGCAGGAGAGATTCCCCGACGCGGCGCTCGCTCGGATTTCGCTGGTGAATTTCAACGTCGTCGACTTGGAGCCGTCACTCACCGCGCTCGCGACGCTCGTGACGGCCAAGGCGCCGACGGCGCATCGCGCGTTGCCGAGGGTGGGCGGTTGCGCCCTCGACGTCGCGATCGCTCACGCGTTGCGGCAGCATCTCGAGCAAGATCTCGATGCGCCTTCGACGCACGGCATTCCTCCGCGACCGGTGATTGTCATTCTGAGCCGGAAAGCGGCCGCACGCACTTTCGACGATGAATTGATCGCGGCGTGGAGCGCCGGCTCCGCCGCGCTGGAGCTGCACGAGCTCGGCGAAGATGGCAGCTTTATCACACATCGGCAGGACTCGGCGGAAATAGCGGTTATGCTCCGCTGCGGCGCGGCGGTCCGGCCGTTGACGGGGAGTGACGCGGTTCGGTTTCCACCGAGCGCGGTCAACGATCGATTGGAGCATTGGGCACCGGAACGACAAAGCTGGCTGGCGGTGCGGGACGTTGCCAAGCAAACGAACAGCACCACGTGGGCACGCGCCGCGACGCTCCAACTCGAGCAGCAGGATTTCGCCCGCAGCCCCGGCACGGCGAACGTGCGCCTATCGGCCTTGGTCGAAGCGAGTCGGGACAGCGGCATCTTGTTGCCGAGCACGAGCTATATCGTCGTCGAGAATCAGGCGCAGTGGCGCATGCTGGAGCAGAGCGAGGCGCAGAAGCTCGGCCAAAACGCCGCGCTCGAGTTTCGGGAAACGCCCGCGCCGCCCGCGGCCTGGATCGCCGTGGGTCTTACGGCGTTTGTCGTTTTGCGGCGTCGGTTGAAACGCTCGCGCGGCGAAGTGGCGTCCCCGAAAGCGCTGCGGCTTTCGCTGACAGAAGCATAGTTCAACGCCTGGTCGGCAGAGCGATGGGCGCGGTCGCCGCCGCATCCCGCCGCCACGCCCTCCGCCCGCATCGGCCACAACCACCGCGCGCCTCCCCCGCCGATCCCAGGTTGTCGCGTATTACGTGACAAACTTGGTTTGCGAACGCCCGGATCTTCGAGGGCATGCGGGGGGTTAGCGACACGATGTTTGTCACGCATTACGTGACAAACAGACCGTGGTCGCGAGTCGGCGGAATGGAGCCCGGCTTTATCGGCACTGCGGGGAGCGCGCATGTGAACTCACGCGTGAAACGTAAGTTATCTGGGGGAACTGCCAGCCCGGCGCTGGTCCAAAACATAGCATTTGCACCAGCTTCATCTCTCCCCCATATTCACCCGCTACTCACGCACCCACGGCGGATTGCCGACGCCCGCCGTAGTCGCGTGAGCTTCGTCGCGCCTATTCCGAACTGCCACCATGTACGCCAACCGACTGATCGCCCTGCTCGGGGTCTTCGCCTTGGCATTTGGCGCGTCCATCCAGGCCGCCGAACGAGAAGACAATTTGTGGCCGATCTCCGTCAGGCACGCCGATGCCACCGGCCAAGTCACGGACTGGACGGGGGCCGGACCGCTCCTTTTCGGCAAAATGATGCCCGCGGGCGGCTCGGTGAGCGGATTGCGGCCGCTGTGGGTCATGCGACATGACGAGCACGGCCAGTTCCGGGCGGGCTATTTTCTCTACCCCTTGTTCAGTTATCGCGTCGACGAGAACACCTACCAATGGAGCTTGTTCGAACTCGTCCGGCGCACGGATCGCCGCGCCAGCGCGGGCGCGCCGCAGAGCGTTTTCGAGCCTCGCGGCGAATTCGAAATCTGGCCGTTTTGGTTTTCACGTCAGACCGGCGACCCAGAGTTGAGCTATCGCGCGCTGTTTCCGGTCGCCGGCACGATCAAAAACAAACTCGGCTTCGAGCGCGCGAGCTGGGTGCTGTTTCCACTCTACACGCAGTCTGAGAAACGCGGCGCGACGACCACCGCGGTGCCGTGGCCGTTTGTCCGCATCACCCGCGGGACCGCGCATGGCTTCGGCCTTTGGCCTTTGTTCGAGCACCGCGAGCAGCCGGGCGCGTGGCGGCGCGAATACTATTTGTGGCCGCTCGGCTACAACAACACCACGTACCCCCAGCTGGACGCAGCGCCCGGCACGCCGCCGAAGCGCGCCATCGGCGCCCTGCCGTTTTACGCGCGGCACACCGGCCCCGGTTACATCGACGAGAATTTCGGCTGGCCTTTTTTCGGCTACACCGACCGCACCGAGCCGACGCGTTATCATGAAACGCGTTATTTCTGGCCGTTTCTCGTACAGGGCCGCGGCGACAATCGTTACGTCAATCGCTGGGGTCCGTTCTACACGCATTCGGTCGTCAAAGGTTACGACAAGACGTGGTACGCTTGGCCTGTCGTCCGCCACGCGGAGTGGCAGGATCGCGGGCTGGCGATGACCAAGACGCAGGTGCTTTATTTTCTCTACTGGTCGGAAGAACAGCGCAGCGTAACGCGACCCAGTGCGCCGGCCGCGACGCTGACGCATTTCTGGCCGCTCTACAGCCGCTGGGATAACGGCGCTGGGCGGCGGCAGTTTCAGCTCTTTAGCCCCCTGGAAGTATTTTTTCCCGGCAACGAGAAGATTCGCGCGGCGTGGTCGCCGCTTTTTGCGCTCGCTCGCCATGAGGAAACCGCCCCCGGAGAAGCGCGCACATCGCTGCTGTGGAATGCGATCACTTGGCAGCGCGACGATGCGGCGCACCGCCGCGAGTTTCACGTCGGGCCGCTGTTCAGTTCGAGCACGCAAGGCGGCGAGAAACGCGTGGCGCTTGGCAACGGCCTGGTGGCGTTTCGTCGCACGCCGGGCACCGGCTGGAAAATCGTTTGGTTAGACTTCCCCGCGAAATCCGCGAACGCCTCGAACTTGCCCCGATGACATGAAACAACTCCTCCGCGTACTCGAAGGCATCGGCAGCACCATCCAGCTTTTGCTGCGAGCGGCGCGCTACCTGCCGACGCTGCCCCGGCAGTTCGGGCGCTTCATCGAACAGTGCTACCTGATCGGTTACACGACGCTACCGATCGTCGCGATCCTGAGCTTCTTCATCGGCAGCGTGCTCGCGCTGCAATCCGGCTACGCCGCGCAGAATCTCGGGCCGAAGCAATTCATCGGACTGCTGGTCGGCCTGTCGATGGCGCGCGAGCTCGGCCCGGTGATGGTGGCGGTGCTGCTCGCCGGCCGGGTCGGCTCGGCGATCGCGGCGGAGCTCGCGTCGATGAAAGTCTACCAGGAAATCGACGCGCTCGAGACGATGAACATTCCGCCCGCGCGAATGCTCGTGATGCCGCGGCTGGTCGCCGCCCTCGTGATGATGCCGGTGCTGACGATCATCGCCGATCTCGTCGGTTGGTACGGCGGTGCGATCGTCGCGAAATACACCCATTTCATCTCAATCGAGCCGGAGTCCTATTTCGCCACGATGCGCCAGTACATGGACTTCGCCGACGTGTGGAACGGCCTGGTGAAAGCCGAGGTCTTCGGTTTCGCCGTCGTGCTCGTCTGCTGCAACATCGGGCTCAATACTCGCGGCGGACCGCGTGAGATCGGCGCTTCGGTGACACGCGCAGTTGTCACCTCGCTGATTCTGATTCTCGTGCTCGATTACTTCGTCACGCGAGCCCTCATCTAACATGGCCGACTCCAACGTCAGCGCGACGCGCAATCCTTTCACGCACACCGAAACGCCGGCGGTCGGCGTCACGATCGACCATCTCACCAAGAACTTCGGCACGCTCGAAGTGCTGAAGGACGTCAGCTTTGCCGTTACGCCCGGCGAGATTTTCGTCCTCATGGGGCCCAGCGGCTCCGGCAAAAGCGTGCTCTTGAAACACATCGTCGGGTTGGAGCTGCCGACCTCGGGCCGCGTCACGGTCGACGGTCGCGACGCCGCATCGGAGGATACACGCGAGCACGTCCGCATGGCGCTTGTTTTCCAAGCCGGCGCGCTCTTCAACTCGCTTTCGGTCTACGACAATCTCGCCCTGTATCCGCGCGAGCACCGCATCGCCAACGAGGCGGGCATCCGCGATAAAGTGATGCGGGCGCTGCAAATCCTCTCGCTCGAAAACGCAGCGCAAAAATTTCCCTCCGAGCTTTCCGGCGGCATGAAGAAGCGCGTGGCGATCGCCCGCGCGCTGGTGATGGAGCCGCAGCTGATGCTCTACGACGAACCGACGAGCGAACTCGACCCGGTGATGAGCGCCACCATCAGCGAGATCATCGCCACGCTGAAGGAACAGTACCACGTGACGACGATCGTCGTATCTCACGACCGTGATCTCGCGCTGAGCATCGCCGATCGCGTCGGTATTTTGATGGGCGGCCGACTGCTGTTCCTCGGTTCGCCGAAGGAGCTGCGCGACCCGAAAGACGATCGGATTGCCGACTTTCTTAATCCGAAAATCGATTTGAAGAACCCGCGGTTCAAGCAGCTGGAGGGATGATGGAACCGCACAATCAGACTTCCCGCGAATGATGCGAATGAACGCGAATCGATATGAAGATGGACCAGCTTTGACGTGGCAGGGGCGCCTCGCCCGTGATTTGGCCAAAGGCGCACGAACTCACGGGCAAGACGCCCGTGCCACGTCGGAACATACGCATCTCACTTACTCCCGCTCCTCCTTTTTCCCTCCCTCCCTTTCACTGACCGGAGACCTGTAACATGAACAACTCACAACAATCCGCCCGTGTTGGGCTTTTCTTCCTGCTCGGCCTCGCTCTGATCTGGGTCACGTTCGAGACGCTGAGCGGCGGAAAGGTTTTCAAGGACAAGGGCTACACGCTCATCGCCGGCTTTGAGACGCTGAAGTCGTTGAAACCGGGCGACGAGGTTCGCATGGCCGGCGTGAAGGTCGGCGAAGTGCATCAGACGCAGCTCGCCGGCCGGCGCGCCGAAGCGATCCTGCGCATCGACTCGAATGTGCACATCAAGAGCGACGCCACCGCGACGATCGCAATGCAGGGCCTGATCGGCACGAATTCGATCAGCATCGATCTCGGCTCGGTCAATGCGCCCGATCTGCCGCCCGGCGCCGAGATCCGCACGCGCGAATCGGCTGACTTGAACACGGTGATGACCCAGATCGGCGACCTCGGCAAAAAGCTCGAAGCCTCCCTCGGGGGCCTCGGCAGCGCGCTCACGGGCGATCCGCAACATCCCGGCTTGATGCAAAAGCTCGATCGCCTAGTGACCGAAAATCACGACAACGTGACCGCGACCGTCGCGAACCTCAAAGACGTCACCGAGAAAATCAACAAGGGCGAAGGCACGCTCGGCAAGCTGGTCAACAGCCCGCAACTGCACAACGAGCTCGTCGCGACGATCAACGAGATCAAAGGCGCCGCGGGCGAAGCGAAGACATTCGTCGCGAACGCGCAAGCGATCGTCGATCAAGTGAAGTCAGGCAAAGGCACGCTGGGCGCGCTGGTGTTCGATCAAAAGGCCGGCGACGATTTGAAGGCGTCGATCGCGAATCTGCGCTTGGTGTCCGACAAGATCGCGAAAGGCGAAGGCACGCTCGGCAAGCTGATCAGCGACGACAGCATGCTGCGCGACGCCCAAGCGATCATGAAGAAAGCCGATCGCGCGCTCGACGGCCTCGATGATACGGGTCCGATCACGGCGGTGGGCGTGGTCGCGAAGGGGTTGTTCTAAGCTTCCGGCGGGGCCCGATGTTTCATCGGGCTCGGCAGTTTCATTGCCAAACCCGATGGGGACATCGGGTCCACCAAGTTCGTAGCGGAACGTGTGAGCGTTTCGTTCCGTTCGCCGAAAGCCTCACGGCTTCCGCTACGAGGCTATCGGCGTTTGAAATCCCGTTCGCCGGGCGGATTCGATTGCGCTCCAACCGCGCTCACACCTTCGGGCCGCCTTGCGCGATGTTGCGCGCGCGGAGGCGGAGGCCGTTCAAGCGGATGAAGCCGGTCGCGTCGCTTTGGTTGTACCAGCTCTTCACGCCTTCCATCGATGCGACGTTCATGTCGTAGAGCGAGTACTTCGACTTGCGGCCGCAGGTGATGATATTGCCCTTGTAGAGCTTCAGGCGAACGGTCCCCGTGACGTAGCGCTGGCTCTCGTCGACGAGCGCTTGCAGCGCTTCGCGTTCGGGGGCGAACCAGAATCCGTAATATACGAGTTCGGCGTACTTCGGGATCAGCGAATCGCGGAGATGCATGACCTCGCGGTCCATCGTCAACGATTCGATCTGGCGATGGCCCTGCATGAGGATCGTTCCGCCGGGCGTCTCGTACACGCCGCGCGACTTCATGCCAACGAAACGGTTCTCGACGAGATCGACGCGGCCGATGCCGTGCTTGCCGCCAAGCTTGTTCAAGGTCTTCAAGACGCCGGCAGGCGAGAGTTTCTTGCCGTTCACGGCGACGCAATTACCGCGCTCGAAATCGAGCTCGACATACTCGGCGCGATCCGGGGCGTCTTCGGGCGACACGGAGAGCTTGAACATGCCCTTGTTCTCCTTGGTCGTCGGATCGAACCACGGATCCTCGAGGATGCCGGCCTCATACGAGATGTGCAGGAGGTTCCGATCCATCGAATACGGCTTCTTGAGCGAGGCCTCGACGGGGATGTCGTGCTCCTCGCAATACGCGATCATTTCGGCGCGGCCCGGAAACTCTTCGCGGAAGTTATCGAGCTTCCACGGCGCGATGATCTGGAGCTTCGGCGCGAGCGCCATGTAAGTGAGCTCGAAGCGGCATTGGTCGTTGCCTTTGCCGGTGGCGCCGTGCGCGACGGTGTCGGCCTTTTCTTTCTTCGCGATATCGATCTGCGCCTTCGCGATCAACGGACGCGCGATCGAGGTGCCGAGATAGTATTGGCCCTCGTAAATCGCATTGGCCCGGACCATCGGGTAAATGAAGTCGCGAGCGAATTCCTCGACGAGATCGAGCGTGTAGTGCTTGGACGCGCCAGTCTTCTTCGCCTTTTGCGGCAAGCCGCGCAGCTCCTCCTCCTGATCGATATCGGCCGCGAACGTGACGATCTCCGCGTCGTACGTTTCACGGAGCCACTTGACGATGACGGACGTGTCGAGTCCGCCCGAGTAAGCGAGGACGATTTTCATGGCGAGAAAGTGAGTTTGGAACCGCGAATGGACGCGAATTAACGCGAATGATCAGACAACACGATGCGCTCCCATTCGAGTTTGGCGCGTTTGAAATTGAGGATAATGCCAACAGAAAGGCCTGAAATGCGGAGGTAGTTCATCATCTGCCCGCGTTCGTGATCTGTGATTCGATCGATCACCTTCGTATCGACGATTACCTGGTTGAACGCGATGAGGTCTGGGATGTACTCGGCGATCTGAATCCCACGGTATGCCACTGGAAACCGCTTTTGCTGATCGAATGGTATCGAATTCGCAGTAAAGTCCACCACGAGCGCATTCTCGTACGGCTTCTCGTGTAAGCCATGTCCAACTGTGTTCAGAATTTCCATCGCAATGCCGACGATGCGGTAAACCTCATCGCGTGCCGGCATCTCTGAATGATTCGCGTTCATTCGCGTTCATTCGCGGTTCAATTCTTTTCCCGTGCCTCGTTTAGCTTGGCCATGATGGCTTTTTGCATGTGGAGGCGGTTTTCGGCTTGGTCGAAAATGACCGATCGCGGGCTATCGAGCACGCCCTGCGTCACTTCTTCACCGACGTGCGCGGGGAGGCAGTGCAGGAACAAGGCGTCGGGTTTCGCGGCCGCGAAAAGCTCAGGTGTGACTTGATAAGGAGCCATGAGCTTCAGGCGCTCCTTCGTTTCTTCTTCTTTGCCCATGCTCACCCAGACGTCGGTGTAGACGACATCGGCGTCTTTCACGGCTTCAAATGCGTCCGTGGTGAAGTGGTACTTGCCCGCCCAGCCATGCTGCGCAAGCAGCCGATCGAATTCCGGCGCGGCATCGAACCCCGGAGGACCAGCCAGCGAAATATTCATGCCGAACGCCGCCGCGCCCATAATCCACGAGTTGGCCACGTTGCAGCCTTGGTCGCCGACGAACGCGATTTTCTTACCGCGCAGGCAACCGAGCAGGTCGTCGCCCTTGGCCCATTTTTCGGCAAGGGTGAACATGTCCGCGTAGATTTGGCACGGATGGAGCAAATCGGTCAGCGCGTTGATGACGGGAATCGTGCCCGCCGCGGCCAGCCGCTCGACTTCGGCATGGTCGTACGTCCGAACGATCAAGCCGTGAACAAAGCGAGATAGAACCTTGGCCGTGTCTTCGATGGATTCGCCGCGGCCGAGCTGAATGTCGTTCTTATTCAGAAAAAGCGGCTTCCCGCCCATTTCATGAATGCCTACCTCGAAGGAGACGCGCGTCCGCGTCGACGATTTGGAGAAAATCATCGCCCACGTCTGCCCCGCGAGCGGCGTCGCATGCCGACCACGCGTGCGTTTCAACTCTCGCGCCAAAGCAAATAGCGCCGGCAATTCGGATGCCGTGAAGTCGGTCTCCTTCAGAAAGTGCTTCATGGAAACGGGTCAGCCTAGAGAGCTGGGAGGGGGGTGGACGAGTGAAAAAGGGCGCCGCCCGGTCGGGCAGGACTGGTCTAGTCTCGTGATCGTTCTCGTTCTCTTGGGTTTCGAACGCGGACTGACCGAGAGAACGAGAACAATCGGTGGTAGCGGCCATCGCCTCCGACGGCCATCGGCGACGGTGGCGGGCGGGACGACCGCCGCTACCCAAGGAGAAAGCCGCGAATTGGTTATCCGCGCGCCTTCGTCTCGAGGACCGAGCGGAAAATCTCGACGGACCGCGACAGCTCGTCGGCCGTCGCATTCAGCGGGGGCAGAAAACGAATGACGTTATTTCCGGCTGTCGGCACGAGCAGGCCGCGTTCGCGCGCGAGCGCGACATAAGGCGCGGGATCGCTCGTCAGCTGCACGCCGACCAAATAGCCAACACCCCGTGCGTCGCGCACCTGCTGCGGGAAGGCCGTCGCGAGATCGCGGAGGTTTTGAATCCACGGCCCCGATTGCACCCGCACTTTCTCGAGCAGCTTGTCGCGTTCGATGACGTCGAGCACCGCGAGCGCGGCGGCGCAGGCCAGCGGCGTCCCGCCGAAGGTGGTGCCGTGATGGCCCGGATGAAACAGATCTGCGAAACGATCGCGGATCCAAACGGAGCCAATGGGAAACCCGCCCCCCAGTCCTTTCGCCATCGAAACGGCATCAGGGACAACCCCGGCATGCTCGAAGGCGTAGAAACGACCGGTTCGGCCGATGCCGCATTGCACTTCGTCGAGCATCAGCAGGACGTTCTTTTCGTCGCACAACTTCCGCAGGCCGCGCAGGAACTCCGGCGTGCAAGGATTGATGCCGCTTTCGCCTTGCACCGTCTCGATCAGGATGCCGGCGGTGAATTCGTCAACGAGCTCGACGAAGCTTTCGAGATTGTTGAGTTCGGCAAAAGCGAAGCCCGGCACGAGCGGCCGAAAGCCCTTTTGGATTTTTTCCTGGGGCGTCGCGCTCATGGCGCCATACGTCCGGCCATGAAACGCGTTTTTCGCGGCGACGATCTTGTAACACTTGCCCTCCTCGCCGCCGGATTTGGCGACCCCGTGCAAGCGCGCGAGCTTGATCATCGCCTCGTTCGCTTCGGCGCCGCTGTTGCAGAAAAACACCCGGCCCGGCCCAGCATGCTGCACGATCCGCCGCGCCAGGTCTCCCTGCTGCGGGTTACGAAACAAATTGCTGACGTGGATGAGCTCGCCGGCTTGCCGTTGGATCGCGCCAACCCAATGCGGATGGCAATGGCCCAATGCGCTGACCGCGATGCCCGAGGTGAAATCGAGATAGCAGTTACCCGCGTCGTCCCAGACCTGCGTGCCGCGTCCGCGCACGAGCGTTAGCGCCGGACGTGCGTAGTTCTTGAGAACATGCGCATCGTAGAGCTCAGCCGTGCTGGTGCGAACGATGGAAGGAGGGTTCATTGCGGAGTGCGGATTTGGGATTTCGGATTGTTCGTGCGAACAAATCCCCTCGTTTGACCATAAGGGCAAGAGTTCGGATCACGAGGCACAGTACTGCGGAACCGAAGTTTCGATCCTAGCTGTATCGCCGATGGAAGCACCGCGAGACTTCGGCCATTCCGAAGTCCTCACTCCGCAATCCGCAATCGCTCACCCCTGCACGATCTCGGTGCCGATGCCTTTGTCGGTGAAGATTTCGAGCAGCAGCGAGTGCGAAAGCCGGCCGTCGATGAAGTGCACGCGCTGCACGCCTTCCTGGAGCGCGCGGATCGCGCTTTGCACTTTCGGGCGCATGCCTTTGTCGATGATGCCTTTTTTCTTCAGCTCTTCGACCTGGTTGGTCTTGAGCGTCGAAATCAGCGACTCGGGGTCGGGGGGATTGGAGAGCAGCCCCGGCACGTCGCTCATGTAAACCAGCCGCCGTGCGCGGAGCGCGCTCGCCACGCGACCCGCCGCGAGGTCCGCATTCACGTTGTACGGCTTGCCGTCATAACCTTCGGCAACCGGCGAAATCACCGGCACGAAGCCGTCGGCGATTTCTTTTTTGATCAGCTTGATCTTCACCTCGGTGACGTCGCCGACAAAGCCGAGATCGACCGTGTTGCCGTCGTCATCGGTCGTGAGCTTTTGGCAGACGAGCACGGTGTCGCCGGGCATGCCCTTGGGCTTGCCCTTCGCACTCGCGATCGCCTCGCACACGTCCTTGTTCACGACTTCATCGAGCGTCTTCTTCACGACGGCGATCGTCGCCTCGTCCGTGACGCGGAGGCCGTTGACGAAATTCGCCTTCAGTCCCGACGACTCCATCGCCTTCGTGATCGCCTTGCCGCCGCCGTGCACAACGACGACGTTGATGCCGACAGCGGCGAGAAACGCGATGTCGTAGGCGACGCGCGTGCGCGCGACCGGATCCGGATCGTCCATGAAGCTCCCGCCGTATTTGATGACGAACGTCGAGCCGCGGAAATCCTGGATATACGGCAGCGCTTCGAGAAGAACTTTGGCCTTGGCGGTGACTTCAGCGACGTTCATCGGCGTCAGAGCCCGCGGCCGAGAGCCGCATGGAGAGAGGAGAGACAGTGAAAGGCGCGCACGTAAGGATGGGAGGACTGCAATAAGTCACACGTTGCGCGCATTTCCACAAAAATTTTCGGCGCGCGTGCGCGACGTGTCCTCAACCTCGGGAAGTATGCAGCACGAACGCTGGCTGCTCGTCGTTGCACGAAACCGGGTGGGGACCGATGTCACTATCGGGCTTCTGAGGCTGCTCTCAAACCAGCCCGATGGGGACATTGGCTCCACCTGCTCGGCATCGTTCCGATGAGCGACGGGGACCTGATCCCTGCGCACGATCGCGATGACGGCCGGGGTCGACGACCCCAGCTTCAACAGGCAAGCCCGCTGCGCGCAAATTTCTGCTTTTTATCCGCGACATTGCGTGCAAGGTCTCTCGCGTGCCCAGCACGAATCTCACGTTTGCCGATCGCAATGCGCACCGCGCATGGCTCGCCACACAAGCTGCTTTGCCTGCGGGTTTCCGCGTGGGCACGACACGTTTCGAATTCATGCCCCGCGAGGCGCCGAAACCGTCGAAGATGACGTTGACGCTGATCGCGCTCGATCGTCCGACGGCCGACTTCGCCGCGGTGTTCACGAAGAATGCGTTCCCAGGCGCACCCGTGATCGTCGGTCGCCAGCGGCTGAACGAGCCGCAACTCGGCGCGATCGTCGTGAACAACAAGATTTCGAACGTCTGCGCTCCCGGTGGTGTGGAGGCGAGCGAGCGGATCTGCGCGGCCACGGCGCAACTCCTCGGAATTTCTGCCACGGAGGTTCTGCCAAGTTCGACCGGAGTGATCGGATGGACTCTCCCAGTCGATGCGATGATCGCCGGACTGCCGCCGGTCGCGAAAGCGCTCGCGGGCGGATCGATCATCCCTGCGGCCGAAGGCATCGTCACCACCGACCTCTATCCGAAAGTTCGCCGCGCCGCGGTCGGCAACGGCAGCATTGTCGGCATCGCGAAAGGCGCCGGCATGATCGAGCCGAATTTGGCCACGATGCTCGTGTACATCTTGACCGACGTCGCGGTGCCGCGCGCCGAGTTGCGCGCGATGCTGACCCGCGCGGTCGACGCGAGTTTCAACACGATCAGCGTCGACAGCGACACGAGCACCTCGGATACCGTGGTGGTCGTTTCCTCGGGCCGGGTGGCGAACGAGAACCTCGGCCTGTTCGAACAGGCATTACACCAGGTGTGCCGCGATCTCGCCGAAGACGTCGTGCGCAACGGCGAAGGCGTGCGGCACGTGATTCGCGTCGCGGTGAAAAATGCCGCAACACCCGCACTCGCGCGCGCACTCGGTAAAGCGATCGTCAACGCCCCGCTCTTCAAATGCGCGGTTGCCGGCAACGACCCCAACGTGGGACGACTCGTGCAAGCGATCGGAAAATACGTCGGCGCGAGCGCGCCGGACACCGATTTGACGAAGCTCCGCGCCACGATGGGCGGGATCGAGATTTTTGCGCGCGGCGTGTTTCAGCTCAATCCCGACAAAGAAGTCGCGCTCGTGCGTCACCTGCGCGACGCCGAACTCTATGCCAGCGCTCCCGCCAAGGACGGCGTGTTTGCGCCGCCCGTCGATTTCCCGCCGCACGAGCGTTGCGTCGAAATCGAAGTCGACGTCGGGTCAGGATCGGCGACAGCAACGGTGATCGGCGGCGATTTGACGCACGAGTATGTCAGCGAAAACGCGGATTATCGGAGCTGAGCCAAACTGAATTGTTGTAGGGCGAGGTCTCCGCACCCGGCCGGCGCGCCATCCCTTTCGAGAGGAATTGAATCGATCGTAGCGGAAGCCGTGAGGCTTTCGCGAAACGCTCACGCGGTCCGCTACGGGCGAGCGAGTGCTTTACGAGCGCCCTACAGTTAACCAGCAGGCGCGCGGGGACTACTGATTCACGTGCACGATCTTCGCGGGGGGGAAGCCGTTGAAGTACGTGGCGGACGCGTGGCTGTAGGCGCCGATGTTCACGCTGTACACGAAATCGCCGCGCTCCAGGTCGGGCAGATTCTCCGCCATCGACACGACGTCGAGCGCGTCGCACGTCGGGCCATACACGGCGCAGATGCTCGTCGGACCTTTCTTGAACGACTTCACCGGGTACTTGCAGTGGTCGAAAATCACGCCCGAGTACGTGTGGTACACGCCATCGTCGATGTAGTAGCACGTCTTGCCGTCGCGGTGCGCTTTGCCGATCACCGAAGCCACGGAGGTGCCGCAGACCGCGGCGAGGAAACGGCCGGGCTCGGCCAAAATCTGGACGTCCTTCGGAAACAGCCGGTCGAGCTCGTTGTTGATCACGCGCGCTAGTTCCGCGAACGGCTTCACACTGTCGTCATACGGCGCGGGGAAGCCGCCGCCGATGTCGAGCAGGTTCATCTTCGTGTAGCCGCGATCGCGCGCTTCCTTGAAAACGTTGGCCGAGAGATTCAGCGCCTGGACGTAATTCTCGAAATTCGTCGTCTGGCTGCCGACGTGAAAACTGATGCCCTCGACGGTGAGCCCGAGCTTGTCCGCGGCCAGGATGAGATCGACGGCTTCTCCGGGCGAGGCGCCGAACTTGGAGGAGAGCTCCACCATCGCGCCGGTGTTGGGCACCTTCAGCCGCAGCACGAGGCCGGCATTCGGCGCGTGCTTCTTGATTTTCTGGATCTCCTGCAGGTTGTCGAACGTGACGAGCGGCTTGTACTGGTTCAGCTGCTCCAGCGTGTCCGTCGGCTTCGTGGGATTCGCATAGATGATTTTGTCCCAAATCCACTGCTGCCGCTCCTTGGCGGGCATCTTCTTGATGTTCTCGTACACCACCATGAACTCCGGCATCGAGGCGACGTCGAAGCTGGCCCCTTCCTTGAAGAGCGTGCGCACGATCTCCGGATTCGGATTCGCCTTCATCGCGTAGTACACCTGCACGCGAGGCAAGTGACGGCGAAACTGGCGGTACACTTTTCGCAGCGCGTCGTGATCGATCACGAACAGCGGCGTGCCATGGGTTTTAGCGAGTTTCTGCAGCCGCGAGAGGGAAATCATAGATGAGTTGGGAGCGATACGCTTTAGGCGATCAGCCGTTAGCAACAAGCATTAGTTTTCGAATCAATCCGCAGAAAGCAAAACGCCGCTCGATCATCTTCCGATCCGAGGTCTCGCGAAGAATCGAAGGCGGCGAAGGGCGCCCGGGTTTGAATGCATTTCCCTTCGGCTCCTTCGCAAGACGTACTCCGATCATGCATAAAAAAGCGCGGACAAAACGTCCGCGCCTTGCGCCTGAGATTTATGGCTATCGCCGCGTCAACCCGTCTGGTCGGTGACGAGGAAGTTCTTGAACTGCCACGGATCCTTCAGATCGAGATCGGGCTTGTTGTAACCTTTGAAGACGTTTTCGCGATTCTGCAGCGGCGTCCAATCCTTGGGCTTCGAAATCCAGCGGCCGAGATACGGCTTCGAAATCTTGAGGATATACTCGTGCGGGAGATCGTCCGGCACCTTGAGGCCGACCATCGGGTTCTCGACCATCCAGGTCAGCGCCGCGACCACGGAGATCGCGACCTGCATCGTCGTGGCGTTCTGGTGCGGCACGAGCTTGCGCGACTGCTCGATCGAGAGATCGCTGCCGATCCACCACGAGTTGTACGCGTGACCCATCAGCAAGGCGCCGAGAATGTCGGCACCCGCCGTGATCTCGTCGTTCATGATCCGCTGGTTTTCGTTGAGGCGGTAGTTGTAGCCGCGCATTTCGTTCAACGACGCGATCGCTTCGTCGCAGGGGCAATAGGCGTAATGCGCCGTCGGCCGGTACGCCGCCTTCTTGCCTTCCCACACGGTGAGTTTGTCCGAAATCGTGAACGCTTCGCCATGGCGGACGACCATGCCTTGGATGGTGTAGTCCGGCACCCACGAACGCACCCAGGTGTTGATGCCCATCCGCGCGAGGCAGATTTGATTCTTGGGGCCTTCCTTGTGCTGGTAAGCGAGCGCGGGCAACTGCTTCTCGTGCGTGCCCCAGCCCATTTCGGCGGTCGTCGTGCCTTCTTCGCGGAAGCCTTCGATCGACCAGGTGTTGACGAACTCGTCGACCTGCTTCGGCACGTTCGTGATCTGCGTATCGCGCTCGGAGCAGTGAATGACCTTAACGCCCAGCTCCTGGGCGAGACGATTGAACGCGTGGTCGGCGATGAATTGCCGCACCCGCTCGGCGGAGCGGCCCTTCAGCTTCTTGTCGGCCAACGCGGCCTGGCCGATGTCGATCAGGCCTTGCTTCGTGAAGTGCGAGATCAGACCGGGGTTCGCGCCGTGCTCAATGACGGCGGTCGCGCCCGGGCCCTTCCACTTCGCCGTCATGCGGCGCAGATTCATGTGGCGCCAGTAGAGCGTCTTCGTCGTCGGGTGCGCATTCGGGCCGCTGGCGTACGGATCCCAGAGCTCGGTCGACGTGTTGATGTACATCACGCCATGGTCGCGGCACCACTGAAGGATTTCGCAGGCGTCGATATTCCACGCGAGATCGATGATGAGATCGCCTTGGCCGACGTGCTTGGCGAGCAAGCGGCCCATGTTTTCTTCGGTCACGCGATCGCGCACGAACCGGACGCCCTTCGAGGTCCACGGCTTCAATTTCGCCGCGCGGTTCTCGAAATCCATCACCGTGACATTCTTCGCCGGCACCTTGAGGTGCTTGAAGAGGATGGGCAGCGTGCACTCGGCGACAGCGCCGTAGCCGACAAACAGAATCTTGTTTTTGAATTCGATCATGATCTGGCGTGGTTGAGAGCACGGGGCGGCCGGGGGAATAGGACCACCCGAAAAATTCTCCGCTGCGCGCGCAAACTAGCGCTCCCACATTGCGAGAGACGCTCACGCACTGACAAGCGGTTTTTTCGCGACGAAAAAACCGAGTTCGGCGTTTGGAGTTCACTAACCGCGATGGCGGAGCGTGCGGGCTTATCGACGGCGTCGCATCGCCGCCGACATTTGCAACCGGAGTCACTCCAAACTCGAAACTCCGAACTCCAAACTCTCGGCGTCAGACCAGCCCCGCCGTCTCGTCGAAGCCGCACCAGAGATTCATGATCTGCACGGCCTGGCCGCTCGCGCCTTTGACCAGATTGTCTTCGGCGGAAGTGAGCACGAAATTTCCCGTGCGCGGATCGTGGACCGCGGAGATATCGATGCGATTAGTGCCGACGACGTGGGCGGTGTCGGGCGTCTCGCCGGTCGGGAGAATCTGCACAAAAGGCCGTTGGCCGTAGACGGCGTGCCACGCCGCGTACACTTGCTCGATCGTGCCGCCAGGCGTGGCCGGGACGGTGATCGTCGTCGCAATGCCGCGGCGCATCGGCGCGAGGTGCGGATTAAATTGAATGATCGTCTTGCCGCCGGTATGCACCGCGAGCTGCTCCTCGACCTCGGCCAGGTGCCGATGCTTCGTAAGCCCATAGGCCTTCGCGCTCTCGGCGCGCTCGACGAAGAGGTACATTTCCTCCGCTTTCTTGCCGGCGCCGCTGACGCCGCTGAACGAGTTCACGACAATGTGCTCCCGCGTCACGATGCCGGCTTTCAGCAAAGGCACGAGCGGCACGAGAATGCTCGTCGGATAACAGCCGGGCGCCGCGACCAACTTGGCTTCGGTTTTCCAGGCCGGCGGGGTCAGCTCGGGCAATACGAACCGCGCGCTCGGCAGCAGATCCGGCGCATGATGCTCGCCGTAGTACTTTTGGTACGTCGCCAATTCGGCGATCCGGAAGTCAGCGCTCAAATCGATGACCCGCTTGCCGCCGGCCACGAGGGCCTTCGCGTAGGTCGCCGCGGCGCCATGTGGCAGTGCGAGGAAGAACAGCGCAATATCGCTGGCGGCGAGCGCCGCGGGATCGGAGTCGACAAACTTCAAACCCCGATCGATGCCGCGGACCGAAGGGATGACCGAAGCCAGCGGCTTGCCCGCATGCGTGCGGGACGTCACCGCGGCCAGCGCCACCTGGGGATGACCGAGGAGGAGTTTGACGAGCACTTCACCGGAGTAACCGGATGCGCCAACGATTCCGACTTTCATAGAGGTGCAACATCGCCCACGGTGTCGCACGAATCCAGAAGGATTTTGAGTAGCGGCGCGCAGTTACCGCGGAAAAAGCCAACCGAGTGAAAGGGCTAAAGCGCTGAAGCGAGCTGCGGGTCAGGTACGGTCGGCCCTCCGAGCCGACCTGAGTTTCGAGACTCGCCGGCGGTACGAATACACGAACTGCATCGGGTCGTTGAACTCAGGGCCGCTGCGGAAAGCCGCCCTACCTTGAAGCCGCCGCTACCAGGTGATGGCGTAGCCTAAAGTCACTACCACGCAGCCGACGGCGGCACCGTTCGCGGACTTCGGGGCGCTGCCCTGCTTGAAATAATTATTCCAGCCCTTGGCGTAGCCGACGCTCGCGATGAGCTTCGATCGCGCACTCACTTGAAATGGCAGCGCGGCATTGACGCTCCAGTAGTCGCCCCGACCTTTGATCTCGGGCGCGGCGTCCTCGATCGCCGATTTCCACTCGTACGTCCCAATCGTCGCGTAGAAATCGAGCTCGCTGCCGATTTGTCGAACCGGCAGTGCATAGGCCGCATTGAGCTCGTAGGTGGGACCGTGCAGGACGACGTCGTAGTAGAGCTTGGGACTCAGGGTGAGGCCGCGCAGGGTGTAGTTCAGGGCCAAGTTCGGTTCGACGGTGAGCCGATAGAATCCGTTTCGAGGCTCAGCGCGCGGGAAGGTGTAAACCGTGAGGCCCGGTTGCAGACTGAGGTCGTTCCCGAGCGCAATCCGGTAGGATCCATAAGGGTCGATTTCGGGATCGGATTGGCCGGGGACTTTGTCACGCAGCGGAAAGCTGCTCCACATGCCGATCGAGAGATCGCCGGCATCGCAGCGCACATCCGGCTGGAACGACGGGCCCGCGAGTCGCGCTCCCCGGAAGAGATACTGTGATGCCACAGTCGGAGTGATCGTCCACTTGGGAGCGAGGGCGGCGTCGGACGCCGAAGCGTCGCCGAAGACAGGTCCAACGCCGAAAAAACCGAGGATGAAGGCGCAAAAAAGCGGATTACTTTTCATTTATTTTTTTCGGCGGGCTCATCGTTTCGATGAATATCTTTCATGCGAGACAACGTGTCGATGAAACGCAGGGACCGGTAGTCGCACGCGGAGTTCTCCGAGGGAAAAACACCGATCCATCTCCTCGGCGGGCCCGCGCGGAAGGACGTACGCCATCGGAGGGCAGACCGTAACCGAGGCCGGTCGAATCCCGAGGCCGTGTCATATGAAACGATGCACACGCTGCGGTTGGCAAGCGGACTGCTAACCCAGGGCCGGGCAAGTGCCCTATCCAAGCCAACCTTCCCCAGTCTCCATCCCATGAACCTACGCCTCAACCTCGCGACCGCGATTGCGCTCGCTGCCGTCGCAACCGCTTCGGCCGATATCAAGGTCAACGATAACCTCACCATCAGCGGTTACGCTGCCGGTGCCTATACCAACTACAAGCCGAACAACGGTCCCGGTTGGGATTCGCTCTTCGATGCGTCCAAGGCCCCTCCGGGCGCCGGCGACTCGAACGACGTCCTCACGAAGTTCACCATGAACTTCAAGCCGGTGACGGGCGTGATCAGCCTGAACTATTTCCCGAATCTCGGCGGCAATAACGAATTCACGGTGCTGGATGCTTACGCGTCGATCGATGCGGGCGGCGGATCGACGATCACGCTCGGCAAGTTCCTCAGCTATCTCGGCTACGAGTCCTTCTACCCGGTGTACATGGACCAGATTAGCTACGCCAACGGCGATTTCCTCGGTGCGATTCCCGCCTACCACACGGGCGCGAAGTACGATTTCGCCACCAAGGAAGTCGGCGCCGGCATCGCGGTGGTCGACTCGATCTATTCGCCTTTCGGTCCAACGCGCGGCGACGGCGAGCTGAAGCACAATGGCGGCATCGAAGGCTATGTAAGCTACACCGCCATTCCGAACCTGACGCTCTGGGGCGGCTTCGCTTACGACACCAAGGGCCAAGGCCGGCTCTATCCGAGCCAGATGCACGACATCACGACTCTCGACTTCTGGGCTTCGTATCAGCTGACCAAGGAAGCCAAAGTCGCCGCGGAGTACGTTTCGAAGAACGGCGGCATTGGCAACAAGGGCAGCAACTGGCTCGCGTTCCTAAACTACGCCTTCAACGACAAAGTCTCGGCGGTGTTCCGCGTCAGCGGCGAAGAAATGAGCGACGGCGGCCCGCGCTTCATGAAGTACACGGTTTGCCCGGCGTACACGGTGAACGCCAACTTCCTGGTCCGCGCCGAATACTCCCGTTACGAATACAGCCGCATGCCCGTCGGCGGCTCGAGCAGCGCCGACTTCTGGGGCGTGCAAGCGGTCTTCCGGTTCTAACCGCCGGCTAATTCGCCTTTGCCACTTCCGGCGCCGCCGCTTGTCGGCGGTGCCGTTCCACTCGAAAAGGGCGCGATCGTCGATCCGCCGTTGCCGCACCCCTCCTCTCGTCCGGCAATTTAGCTGCCCTCTTTTCAACAGGCAGGTCGTCTGACCCGCCCCGCCACTTACCCCGCCAACTCGTTCAAGGCACCGCGTGCCACCCTGGCCACTGCCTTGCCCAAATTTTCCCTCGTCTCCTCATGATATCCAAAAAACTCATCGCATTGTTCGGCGCCGCGGCCCTCGCGCTCGGCGCTTCTGTCGGACCGAACCTCCACGCGGAAGAAACCGTCAAGGTCGGTGTCCTCCACTCCCTGTCCGGCACGATGGCGATCAGCGAGACTTCGCTGCGCGACATCCTGCTGTTCACCTTCGATGAAATTAACGCCAAGGGCGGCGTGCTCGGTAAGAAGATCGAGCCGGTCGTCGTCGACGGCGCCTCGAACTGGCCGCTCTTCCGCGAAAAAGCGAAGCAGCTGCTGCAGCAGGACAAGGTTGCCGTGACCTTCGGTTGCTGGACCTCGGTCAGCCGCAAGTCGGTGCTGCCGGAGTTCGAAGGCAGCAACGGTCTGCTTTTCTACCCCGTGCAATACGAGGGCGAAGAAGAATCCAAGAACGTTTGCTACACGGCTGAGGCGGTGAATCAGCAAGCGACCCCCGCGGTCGACTACTACCTGGCCGAAGGCAAAAAGAAGTTCTACCTCCTCGGTTCCGACTACGTTTATCCGCAAACCACGAACCTGGTGCTCCTCGAGTATCTCCTCAGCAAAGGCGTGCCGATCGAGAACATCGGCGGCGGCTTCCGCAAGGACAGCTCGGGCAAGATCATCTCCGCCGGAAAGTACACGCCGTTCGGTCATACGGACTACCAGCAGATCGTTGCCGAAATCAAACAGTTCGCCGCCTCGGGCGACGCGTGCGTGATCTCGACCCTCAACGGCGACACGAACATTCCGTTCTTCAAAGAATATGCCGCCTCCGGCCTCACGGCCGAGACCTGCCCTGTGGTTTCGTTCTCGATCTCGGAAGACGAGTTCCGCGGCCTGCCGGCCGACAAGCTCGTGGGCCAGCTCGGCTGCTGGACCTATTTCCAATCGATCAATACACCGGCGAACAAGAAGTTCGTGGCCGACTTCCAAGCTTGGCTGAAGAAGAGCAACGTCCCCGGCTTGGTGAAGGAAAACCGCGTCACGTGCTCCCCGATGGTGCTCAGCTATGATGGCGTTTACCTCTGGAAAGCGTGCGTCGAGAAGGCCAAGAGCTTCGACGTGGATAAGGTTCGCGAAGCCTGGCAGTCCGGCGTGTCGTTCGATGGCCCTGGCGGCAAGGTCACCACGCAAAAGAACATGCACCTGACGAAGAACGTCTACATCGGCGAGACGAAGGCCGATGGGCAGTTCAAGATTCTGAAGTCGTTCGATAACGTCTTCGGCGAACCATGGCTCAAGGGTAAGTTCAAGAAGACGGACGTCGCCGCGCAGTAATTCTTGATGGTAGGGCGTGGCGTGGGCGTCTCGCCCATGAAACCGCACGGGCAAGATGCCCGTGCCACGCCGGAACCGTGCCCAGCACGGTTCGCTCGAAACCACGAAAATTCGGGCGGGCTCCTTCGAGCCCGCCTCTTTTTTGGCCCACTTCTTGCATTCATCGCATTCATCGTGAACCCCGCGTTTCGTTCATTCATCGCCACGCTCGCCGCATGCCTGGTCTTCTTGTCCGCGGCCGCGCGGGCGCAGCCGGCAGCGACCACGAGCGCCATGCGTCAGACGCTGGTCAAGGCGATCCTCACGGACGATGCGGCCGAAAAGCGCGCGCTGCTCATGTCTTTGGCCGGAGCAGCCGACGAAGAGATCGCCATCTTGCTGGTCGCCTGGCGCGCCGATGCGCTTTTCGTCTTCACGGCGCCAGACGGTGCCAAGGTGCCGATTCACCTGAAGGGCGATAAACAAGCCGACGGCAAACAGGCAGCCTTTCGCATCGATACGGGCGCTGCGCTCGTCGGCACCGACAACCAACCCGCGATGCTCGAGGCCGGCGAGGTGACGGCCGTCGAACACAACACCGCGTTGCGCCGGGCCATCAAGGCGGTGTTGGATTTAGTCGATCTCGCCGCCGCCGATCCCGGCAAACGCCTGCGCGCAATCCAGACGATCGGGCAATCGCAGGACGCCGAAAAACTCCCGGTCCTGCAGAAGCGGCTGGCGATCGAAACGGACCCGAACGTCAAGACGGGCCTCCGTGAGGCCATCGCCGTCATTCAGCTCAAGAACCCATCGGACGACGTGAAGCTCCGCGCGCTGGGCGAGCTCACGGAGCTGCATACACTGGGCAGCGTCGATTTTCTGAATCGCACGCTGAAAGAAGCAGAGGCGGCGCAGAATCGCCCTGTCGCCAAAGCCGCTCGCGCGGCGATCGTCGCCGTCGACAAGCACCGGGCCGCGGTCGATTTCTTTGGGACGCTGTTTCGCGGTGCCAGCCTTGGCAGCATCCTGCTCGTCGCGGCGCTCGGCCTCGCGATCACCTTTGGCTTGATGCGCGTGATCAATATGGCGCACGGCGAGATGATCGCGGTCGGCGCGTACACCACTTATCTCGTCCAGAATATTTTCGGCGCCGGCATCACGATCCCGTTCTTCGGCTTCAGTCCGCCGCTGCCCGGCCTGCATCTCACCGGCAACGCGTACCAATGGTATTTCGTCGCGGCGATCCCGCTGAGTTTTCTCGCGGCCGCGCTCGTTGGCATCGCGCTCGAACGCAGCGTGATTCGGTTCCTCTATCGCCGGCCGTTGGAGAGCTTGCTCGCGACGTGGGGGGTCTCGCTGGTGCTGCAACAATGCTTCCGCCTGATGTTCGGCGCGAACAACGTGCAGGTTTCGAGCCCCACTTACCTGAGCGGCAACTGGCTGGTGCACGATGTGATTCTCGGCTGGAACCGGGTATTCGTGATCGGATTCGCGATGCTGATCGTGCTGGCGATGTGGCTCGTGCTGACCAAGACGCCGCTGGGTCTGCTCATCCGTGCATCGATGCAAAATCGGACAATGGCGTCGTGCATGGGCGTCCGCACCGAGCGCGTGAACATGCTCACATTCGGTCTGGGCAGCGGCCTCGCGGGACTCGCGGGCGCGTTTCTGAGCCAAATCGGTAATGTCGGGCCGTCGCTCGGCCAGGGCTACATCATCGATTCCTTCATGGTCGTGGTCGTTGGCGGAGTCGGCAGCATCGGCGGCACGATCTTGAGCGCGTTCGGCATCGGCGGCATCGACCAAGTGCTGCAGCAATATCTGCCTAACATCGCACCCGGGCTGAGTTGGGTGCCGGGGATCGGCAGCTTCCTGCAAAACCTCGCACAGGATGCCGCGGTCTTCGGCAAGATCCTCGTTCTCGCCGGCATCATCCTCTTCCTCCAGTGGAAACCCGCGGGGCTGTTCGTCACGCGCAGCCGGAGCCTGGATGAATAACGCCACCATGACGCCCACGTCTACCCCGTCGGAAAGTGAAGCGAGCGCCGTTTCGACCGCGCGCCGACCGCGCGGACTGTTTGCCGCCTTGAACCCGCCTCCGCGCGGACCTTCCTCCCTGCGGGCCCAGCGGATCGAAACGTCCATCGTCATCGCGGCCGCCTTTTTCTTCATCGTCATTTTCCCGCTGCTCAACGCGTACGGCTTGGTGAGCAACTTCACGCTCTCGGTGTGGGGCAAATATCTGTGCTATGCGCTGCTCGCGATTTCCGTCGATCTGCTCTGGGGCTACACGGGGCTGCTTTCGCTCGGCCAAGCGCTGTTCTTCACTCTGGGCGGATACATGCACGGCATGTACCTGATGCGGATGATCGGCGACCTCGGCCAATACAAGAAGCCGATCCCCGACTTCCTCGTATTTCTCGGGTGGACGAAGCTCCCCGATTTTTGGGTGCCGTTCGCCAGCTTCCCCTTTGCGCTCACGATGGTCTTCGTGGTGCCGGCCATCGTCTCGTACGTTTTCGGGGCTCTGGCGTTTCGCTCGCGCATCAAGGGGGTTTATTTCTCGATCCTGACGCAGGCGCTGACGTATGCGGCGTCGATCATGTTTTTCCGCAACAATCTTTTGCTGGGCGGAAACAACGGCTTCACCGACTTCAAATTCATCCTTGGTCATAGCTTCAGCGCCCCCGCGACGTATCGCGGCCTGTATGTGGTCACCGCGATCACCGTGCTGCTCGCATACCTCTTCTGCCGCTGGCTGAGCCGGACCAAATTCGGGCTGGTGCAACAGGCGATTCGCGACGGCGAGAACCGCGTGCTCTTCAGCGGTTACGCGACGGCGCATTACAAACTGCTGATCTTCGTGATCGCGGCGCTGATTGCCGCGGTCGGCGGCGCGCTTTACACGCCGCAGGTCGGCATCATCAACCCGAGCGAAATGCAGGCCGATAAGTCGCTCGAAGCCGTGGTTTGGGTGGCGGTCGGCGGACGCGGCACCTTGCTCGGACCAATCGTCGGCGCCATCAGCATCAACGCACTGAAGAGCTGGGCGACACGCGCGTATCCCGATCTCTGGCTGATCATCCTCGGCGTCTTATTCATCCTTGTCGTGCTATTTCTGCCCGGCGGCATCGTCAGTTTGCCGGAGCGGGCACGGACGCTCTGGAAACGCCTGCGTCGGGATCGCTCGACTCCGCCGCCACCCGCGGCGGTAGCGTTCGCCAAACCCGAAGGCGTCAAAGGCTGATCGTATTCCGCGCTCCACCTTCTCCTTCAGCCCTTTCTCCCGTGCCACATCCGATTCTCAGCGTCGAAGACGTCTCGAAGACCTACGATGGCTTCAAGGCCATTTCGAATCTCACGTTCTATCTGTTCGAAGGCGAATTGCGCACGGTGATCGGGCCGAATGGCGCCGGCAAATCGACTTTCTTCGATCTCATCAGCGGCCGCGCCCAGCCCGATCGCGGCAAAATCGAATTCGGCGCCGCGGCGGCCGCGAGCCATGACCTCACCCAGCTGAATGAGTACGAAATCAACCGGCTGGGCATCGGCCGGAAATTCCAAACGCCCAGCGTCTACACCGAGCACAGCGTATGGGATAATCTCGTGCTTTCGCTGCAAGGGCCGCGCGGCGTCTTCGCCTCGCTCTTCCATCGGCTTTCCTCGACCGATCGCGATCGGATCGACGAAATTCTGACGCTCATTCGCTTGTCGGCGAAACGCGACTGGAAGGCCGGGCTGCTCGCGCACGGCGAGAAGCAATGGCTCGAAATCGGCATGCTCCTCGCGCAAAACCCGAAAGTCCTGCTCGTCGACGAGCCGGCCGCCGGGATGACGGATGAGGAGACGCATCGCACGGGCGAACTCCTGCTCTCGCTCGCGGGCAAGCATAGCCTCGTCGTGGTCGAACACGACATGACCTTCGTCCGCCAAATCGCCCGCGACGGCCAGGTCACCGTCCTCCACCAAGGCTCCGTGTTGTGCGAAGGAAAATTCGACGAGGTGCAATCAGACCAAAAGGTCCGCGAAGTGTATCTCGGCCGCGGCAAACACGGCACCCGATGAAATCTACGAGCTTGGGCCACAGAGGACACGGAGCTCTGACACAGAGGACACGGAGGACGGAATCCGTTATCTATTGGATTGGCTCTGTGCTCTCTGTGGCGGAGCTCTGTGCACTCTGTGACTAAACCTCATGACCCGATGAGCCCCGCGCCTCTACTCCAGCTTTCGTCGGTCGAAACCTATATCGGCGGCTCGCGCATTCTGCGTGGCGTCGATCTTGAAATCGTCCCGGGCGAGGTCGTCGCTCTGATGGGACGCAATGGCGTTGGCAAGACGACCACGCTGCGCTCGATCACCGGCGTGCTCTCGATCCGGAGCGGCGAGATCGTTTTCGGCGGAAAACGAATCGACCAACTGACGCCCGATGCGCGGGCGCGCGCCGGCATCGGCTATGTGCCGCAAGGTCGCGATATCTTTCCTCACCTGACCGTCGAAGAAAACCTGCACGTGGGATTGGTCGTGCATGGCCGCCGTGGCGCCGCCGCCAAGAACGCGCTCGAACGGGTGTTCACGCTTTTTCCCGTGCTGAAAGAGATGTTGTCGCGCAAAGGCGGAGTACTCTCCGGCGGGCAGCAACAGCAGCTCGCGATCGGCCGTGCGCTGTTGACCGATCCGAAGCTGCTGATCCTCGACGAGCCGACGGAGGGAATTCAACCGTCGATCATCGACCACATCGGCGACACGTTGAAGAAGCTCAAGACGAGCAATGTGTCGGAGGAAGAAGCGACCGCGCAGTCGCGGCGAGAATCGGCGGAAATCCAACGCGCCGTGAAAGAGCTAAAACAGGAGCACGCGCTCGCGATCCTGCTCGTCGAGCAATACGTCGATTTCTGCCGCGAGGTCGCCGACCGCTTCTATGCCATGGAGCGCGGGGTGGTCGTCGTCTCCGGCCCCATCGAGTCGCTCACAGACGAAGTCGTTAAGCAGCATCTGCAGGTATGATGGATTTATGATGTATGATTT
>CBINOT010000003.1:0-64561 GCA_966252355.1 uncultured Opitutus sp.
CTCCCGTTAACGACCACGCGCACGGCGCACCCGTCGACTGCTGCTTGCCCTATGGCTACTTATTGCCCTCCGGAGGACTTATAGCCGGCGAGAGATTTAATCTTTTCTAGGGTGTTCCGATTAAAGAGACGCGCGCCGCCACGCGGAGCGTCCCCTTCCTCTATGAACTCTGATCGTTGCTTTATCAGCTGCGGACGGCTTTTGCGTCGGCCGCTCAATCTCGTCACGGCGATCGTCGCCGTGGCGCTTTTCGGCTCGGTGGCCGAGGCGAAAACTCATCTGAAAATTTCGGCGAATGCGGCGGCGATGGACGCCTTCAACAACTGGACGGCATCCACGTCGTGGTCCGAAATCAAGAACTTCAAGAACGGCAATGCGAGCCGGCCGGTGGTGGATCTAGTGCTCCAATTGCAGGCGCTCAAAGCCGGCGGGCTCGATTTCGATTTCGAAGTGGTGCGAGCCCTCACGTATGAGCTTGCGAAACAGGCCGTAATCGAGGGCAACGCGGATCTGACCGCCGAAACCATTTGGGACGACGAGATCGCGGCCAACACCGCGGCCTTCGTCGGCACCGACCCGATCATCCGCAAGGGCGAATTCGTCAAAGGCATCTATGTGCTGCCCTCGAACGAGAAGCTGCTGAAGCTTACCTCGCTCGACGATTTGAAAGGCTCCGTTGCCGCCGTGGTGGCGAGTTGGGCGCTCGACGTGAAGACGGTCGAAAGCTTGCCGCTCAAGAGCGTGCACAAGGCGGCGACGCCGGAACTCGTTTATGGCGCGATCCAAAAAGGCCAGGCGGATTTCGTCCTCGACGAATTCTCTTCGCAGCCCGACATGCGCGTCGAGCGTGGCGGCGTGAAGTTGATTCCGGTGCCCGGTTACAAGATCGGCATCATCGGCAGCCGTTCGTGGATCGTTTCCAAGAAGTCGGCGGATGCGGACGCGGTGCTGAAGGCCTTGATGGCGGGCACGAAGGTCCTGCGCGACAACGGCACGATTCAGCGTGCGTACACCGAGTCCGGCTTCTTCAATCCCAAGGTCGCGGATTGGAAGTCGCTGCAATAAGCCACTCACGCCAAGCAGAGTTGTGTAGAGCCGGTCTCCGACCGGCTCTTTTGTTTTTAACGGGGGGAACTCGCCTAGCTGGATGCCGCTCGCCGGGCGGGAGAGGGCGCTCCGCGCCGCAGACACGCGGGTAAGATACCCGTGCCACGACCGGCCTGCTCGATGCCGAATAACCACTTGCCTCGGCTAGGGGCGACCGGTTGTGTCGACGATTCTAAATTCCGCAAAGCCCATGGCCGAGATCAGCAAGAGCTACGAACCGCGCGAGGTTGAGAAGAAGTGGTATGCCGCTTGGCAAGGCGCGCAAGCGTTTGCCGGTCGAGTCACGCCGGGCAAGGAACCGTACTCGATCGTGATCCCGCCGCCCAATGTCACGGGCGTGCTCACGATGGGGCATGTGTTGAACAACACGCTTCAGGACATCCTGATCCGCCGCGCCCGGCTCGAGGGTAAAGCGGCGATGTGGCTCCCGGGCACCGACCACGCCGGTATCGCGACACAGACGGTCGTGGAGCGTGAACTGCGCAAGCAGAAGAAAACGCGGCACGATTTCGGCCGCGAAAAGTTTTTGGAAAAGGTGTGGGAGTGGCGCACCGAAAAAGGCGGCATCATTCTCGAACAACTGCGGCGCCTCGGAGCATCGTGCGACTGGGATCGCACGCAGTTCACGATGGATCCGCATTACTCGAAGGCGGTGCTCACGGTGTTCGTGGACCTCTTCCGCAAGGGCTACATTTACCGCGGCAAACGGATGGTGAACTGGTGCCCGGTGTCCCTCACGGCGCTGAGCGACGAGGAGGTCATCATGAAGCCCGCCAACAGCACGATTTATCACGTGCGTTACGAGCGGGTGGACGCTCCGGGAACGTACATCGAAGTGAAGACGACGCGGCCGGAAACGATTCCGGGCGACGTTGCGATTGCGGTGCATCCGAACGATCCGCGCTATGCGGGCTGGGTCGGCAAGAAGGTGCGGCGACCGATCGGTCCGGCGGCGGAAATTCCGATCGTGGCCGATGCCGCGGTCGATCTCGAGTTCGGCACGGGAGCACTGAAGATCACGCCGGCGCACGACAAAGCGGACTTTGAAATCGGGGGCCGGCACCACCTGCCGATCGTCGACGTGCTCAATGCGAACGGCACCTTGAACGAGTTCGCCGGGTCCGAGTTGGCCGGCATGGAGCGCTTTGCCGGTCGAAAGAAAGCGGCGGAATTGCTGCGGGAACGCGGCGCGCTGGTCGGGGAGGAGGCGTACGCCAACAATGTCGGCTACTCCGAGCGGGCCGACGTGCCGATCGAACCGCGTCTCACATGGCAGTGGTGGCTGCGCTACCCGCGCGTGGAAGAAGCGAAAGCCGCGGTCCGCGACGGTCACATCAAGTTTCACCCCGAGCGCTGGAGCAAAGTCTACCTGCACTGGCTGGAGAATATCCAAGACTGGTGCATCAGCCGCCAACTCTGGTGGGGACATCGGATTCCGGTCTGGTACCGGAAGGGCCTGGACAAAGAGAAGCTCACCGAGGCCGACCTGAGCGACGCGACGAAGGTGCACGTTTCGCTCGAGGGGCCGAGCGATCCGCAGAATTGGGTGCAGGAAGACGACGTCCTCGATACCTGGGCTTCGTCTTGGTTGTGGCCGTTCGCGACGATGGGATGGCCGGATCAGGCCGCAATGAAGGCGGCAGGCCTCAGTTATTTTTATCCGACGACGACACTGGTGACCGGCCCGGATATCATCTTCTTCTGGGTCGCGCGCATGATCATGGCGGGTCTGGAATACGGTCCGGCGGCGGCGAGCACGACGGGGTTCGAAGTCGCGCCGGCCAACAACGCCGCGGCCAAGTCGAAGCCGCTTACCGCCGAAGAAATCGCGCAACGCGTGCCATTCCGGAATGTGTACTTCACCGGCATCATTCGCGACGCACAGGGTCGGAAGATGTCGAAGTCGCTCGGCAATTCGCCCGACCCGCTGACGTTGATCGACAAGTACGGCGCCGACGGATTGCGGTTCGGCATCATCTCGATCGCTCCCCAAGGGCAGGATATCCGGTTCCAAGAAGATCGGATCGAGACCGGCAAAAACTTCTGCAACAAGCTGTGGAATGCTTGCCGCTTCCGCCAAATCAGTGGCGAGGCGGGCGACAATTCCTCGTTGAACGCGATCATCGCGCGGTTGGAGCCGAAGAAATTCGACGCCGACGATCACGCGATTCTGGATCGGATGATGTCGGCGACCCGCGAAGTAAATCGCTGCTTTGCCGAATTCGAGTTCAGCGCGGCGCTGCAGACGCTGTACGGGTTTTTCTGGAACGACTTTTGCGATTGGTACGTGGAAGTCTCGAAGTCGAAATTGCAGACAGCCGATACCAAGGCCAATTGCCTCGCGATTCAGGACCTCGTGCTGCGGCAAACCTTGCTGCTGCTACATCCGTTTATCCCGTTCATCACGGAAGAACTTTGGCACCAGCTCGGCTATGGGACGGAAGGCAAATTCATCGAGGATGCACAGCTCGACAGCGCGTCGCAGATCGCAACGCGGTCGTCTGCATCCGGGCTGACGCTCGACCGTGCGGCCGTCGCGGCCGTGGAAAAGTTGAAGGCGTTCGTCTCGCAAGCGCGCGCGCTGAAGGCCGAGCACAACTTGGCGAGCCGTCGCGACGTGAAGCTGTTCGTGACGACCAGTGACGCCGATTGGGCGGTGCTCGAAGCCAATCTCAGCAAGCTCACGCGGATGGCGGGGGCGGTGGAAATCACGCGTCGAACGTCGGTCGAGGGCGCGCCCGCCATCGTGACACCGCTCGGCACCGTGTATCTCGACCTTGCCAGCACCGTCGACGTCGGTGCGGAAAAGCAACGGCTCGCGAAGGAACTCGAACAAATCGCCAAGCATATCGCCGGCACCGAAGCGCGACTCGCGAACAAGGCGTTCACCGACAAGGCGCCGCCAGCAGTCATCGACGGCGCCAAGAAGCAACTCGCGGAGCAGAAGGCCAAGCACACCGAGCTCGAGCGCTTGTTGAAAGCGTTGGGTTAAGGCAGCGGCGGTCGTTCGGACCGCCACGAACCGATGGCCGTCGGGACGACGGCTGCTACCTTTCCGAATCTCCTCGTCGCTCCCGGCGCTTGCCGTGGCGCGTGACTTCGATTGCGTGCTCGCATGGCTACCGCGCCCCGCATCCTCGCGTTTTCCGGCAGTGCCCGTCGTGAATCGCTCAACCGCAAACTGCTCGCCGTCGTGGTTGACGCGGTCCGTGCCGTTGGCGGCGAGGTGACATTGCTCGATTTGAACGAGTATACGCTGCCGCTGTATCACGGCGATTTGGAGGACGCGGAGGGACTGCCGGCAAACGCGCGGAAGCTGATCGATTTGATCTCGAGCCACGACGCGTTGCTGATCGCTTCGCCCGAATACAATTCGCAGATCACGCCGCTGCTGAAAAACACGATCGATTGGTGCACGCGGGCGGACGAGAATCCGTTGCGTGGCAAAGTGGCGGGCGTTGTCTCCGCCTCGCCAGGTGCGTTCGGCGGCATTCGCTCCATGACGCTCGCGCGGCAATTGCTCACGCATCTCGGCTGCCAGGTGATTCCCGCGCAGTGCGTGCTGCCGAATGCCGACAAGGCCTTCGATGCGACGGGACGATTGCAGGACCCACGCACGCAAAAGGCGGTGGTGGCCGTGGCGAACGAAATCGTGCGCGTTGCCGATCGTCTGCGCGCAACGTAATCCCGTGGCGGGCGAACCCCGCCACCGTTCGACGAGGAAGCTGTGGGTCGTGTCACCTAATGGGTGACACGAAACAAATCGCTCGGCGGCGAATCGCGGTCGAAAATATCCAACTGCGGTCAAACTTTGTCATGCTCGGGGCTTGCGACTCGCACGAGCGCGCACCTAACGTCACAACTCTCCCGCATGAAGAAAGCTCTCGTCACCGGCATTACGGGCCAAGATGGCTCCTATCTCGCCGAGTTGCTGCTCGAAAAAGGGTACGAAGTCCATGGCGTCATTCGCCGGGCTTCGACGTTCAACACGAGCCGCATCGATCACTTGTATCGCGATCCGCACGTCAACGGCGTGCGTTTGTTTCTCCACTACGGAGATCTCGCGGACTCGGTGCAGATGGTGAAGCTTTTGTACGAGCTGCAGCCGGACGAAGTTTATAATCTCGGGGCGCAGTCGCATGTGCGCGTCTCGTTCGACATTCCCGAATATACCGGCGACGTGGATGGGCTAGGCGCGCAACGAATTCTCGAGGCCATCCGTGAAGCCGGCTTGGTGAAGAAGGTCCGCTATTACCAGGCGTCGTCGTCCGAGATGTTCGGCAAGGTGCAGCAAGTTCCGCAGACCGAGACCACGCCGTTTTGGCCGCGTTCGCCTTACGGGTGCGCGAAAGTCTACGCCTACTGGCTGACCGTGAACTATCGGGAGAGCTACGCGCTCCACGCCTCCAACGGCATCCTGTTCAATCACGAGAGCCCGCGCCGGGGCGAAACCTTCGTCACGCGCAAGATCACGCGGGCGGCTGCGCGCATCAAAGTCGGCCTCCAAGAATCGCTCTACCTCGGCAATCTCGATGCCCGCCGCGATTGGGGGTACGCGAAGGAGTATGTCGAAATGATGTGGCTCATGCTGCAGCAAGATAAGCCGGACGATTACGTTGTCGCCACGAACGAAACCCACAGCGTGCGCGAGTTCTGCCAGGAGACGTTCAATCTGCTTGGGCTCGACTGGGAGAAGTTCGTCAAGCACGACTCCCGTTACGAACGTCCCGCGGAAGTCGAACTGCTGATCGGAGATCCCGCGAAGGCCCGGCGTCAGCTCGGCTGGGAGCCGAAGGTGCGCTTCAAGGAACTCGTCAAGATCATGGTCGATCACGACCTCGAATTGGCGCAGCACGAGGCGAAGGTGGCGAACATCAAGTAACGAGAATCGTGGAAGAGCGGGGCGCGAGCATGCATCGAATGCCCCGCTTCCTTCCCTTCGGTGCAAGGTACTAAGCCCATGAAGGTTTTTATTGCAGGTCACAACGGCATGGTTGGTTCCGCGCTGGTACGTCGATTTCAGCGTGAGTCCGGCGTCACGCTCGTGCTGCGTGGCCGGCGCGAGCTCGAGCTGCTGAATCAAGCGGCGGTCGACGCCTTTTACGCGGCGGAAAAACCGGATCTCGTCATTTTCGCCGCGGCGAAGGTCGGGGGGATTCATGCGAATTCCACGTACCCCGCCGACTTCATTCACGACAATCTCGTCATGGCGACGAACGCGGTGCACAGCGCATATCGGCACGGCGTGAAGCGCCTGCTCTTCCTTGGCAGTTCATGCATTTATCCAAAGCATGCGCCGCAACCGATCCCCGAGGAGTCGTTGCTGACGAGCCAGCTCGAACCGACGAACGAGGCCTACGCGATCGCGAAGATCGCCGGGCTCAAGCTCTGCCAGTTTTATCGGCAGCAGTATGGCGTGCTGTTTCACTCGGCGATGCCCACGAATCTCTACGGGCCGGGAGATAATTATCACCCGCAAAACTCGCATGTCCTGCCGGCGTTGATCCGCCGGTTCGACGAGGCGCGCGAGAAATCCCTCCCGGAAGTAACCGCTTGGGGCACCGGATCGCCGCGCCGCGAATTTCTGCACGTGGACGATCTTGCGGACGCCTGCGCCTTCTTGGTGGGCGTGCCGAATCCGCCCGACTGGGTCAATGTCGGCACCGGGACCGACCTCACGATTCGCGAGCTAACCGAGCTGGTGGCCGAAACGGTCGGGTATCGCGGTCGCATCGTGTGGGACGCGTCGAAGCCCGACGGCACGCCGCGCAAGTTGCTCGAGGTGTCGCGGCTCGCGAAACTCGGCTGGAGCGCCCGGATCGGGATTCGCGACGGCATGGCTGCGACTTATCGGAATTTCTTGGACGAAAAGGCGGCGGGGCGATTGAGAACGTAACGCGCGTGGCCGCAAGGCCGTCGGAAGATGGCGGCGGTACGTGAAGACCGCCGAGCTCCGCACTCAAGCAGCGGCGGTTTGAGCCGTTAATTTGAGATATGTCCGCTCCTGCTAATAGCTCCGCGGAGGCTGTATCGTTGTCCTCGGCCGGGCTCGCTAGCACTGGCGCCGCCACGCTCGCCGCTCAACCTTCGTCCCTCGCGTCGTCCCCCTCGACTTCGGACGGCTCCCTGCCCGTCGTCGGAGCATGTTGGCGCGGCAAATATCACGTGCTCGAGCAATTCGCCGACGCCGCGGGCGCAGCAATGTGGCGCGGTCGCGCGGTGGAGGGGGATCATGACGTCGTGTTGCGCGCGACGCGTCCGGCGGAGCCGGATATTCGCGCGCAAGCGTGGGCGAAGCTGGGCGGGATCGACTCGCCGGCATTGCAGCATCCGCGAGACGCCCTCCGCGCCGGCGAGTGGCGTGTGGAAGTGGCCGACGCTCCCCGCGGCGTGCCGTTGCACGTTTGGCGGGCGGAACACCCCAATGTCGACCTGCGCGTGATTCGAATGGTGGTGAACCAGCTCGCCGACGCCTTGGCGGCGCTGCATGCCTTCGAGCTGATTCATCTCAATCTGCGGCCCGAAGCGATTTTCGTGGAAGAACGCGGGCTCGATTTGCAGTGCACGATCGCGGGCCTGGATGCGCTCACGACGTTCGATCGCCAAGAGCCGCTTCCCGCCGCCGTCGACCCGTTTTATGCGCCGCCGGAAGCGCTCGGATTGAACGTGCATGTCTCAGGCCCCGGCATCTGCGCATGGGACTGGTGGTCGCTGGGCCGCGTCCTGCAGGAGTTCATTCTCGGGCGTCATATCGTGGGACAATTGGCCAATGCCGAGGTCCGCCCGCCGACGCCCGAATTGCGCGCTCGCGCCGAGACCTTGTTGCTCGAAGCCGAGAAGACCGGTCCGCGCGCGGGGGCCGTCGAGTCGATGCCGGGTCTGGATCCGCAGCTGGCACTCTTGCTGCGTGGATTGTTGACGAGCGCGAAGGAAGCGCGCTGGACCGGCGATAATATCGACCGCTGGGTTCGCGGTCTTCCGGTGAAGGAGCATTACTCCACGCCGCGTGCCGAAACGCATTTCCGATGGCGAGGACGCCCATGCACCGTGCCGGAAATCGCGGGAATCTTGCAGAGCGCCGAACACTGGGCGGAAAACGGTGTGCAGCTCTACGAAGCGACGACTCCTGGCACGCTTGCCCATTTTCTGCGTTGGTCCCCCTCGCAAGCGACCGCTTACGAGCAACTCACTTCGGCACTCGAGCTCGCTGACGCCTTGCCACTGAAGCTGTCGTCGCAGATCGCGCAACGCGAAGCCGTGACCATGGTCGCCTTGCTTCAGCTCTCGACCACGAAACTCGTGTGGCGCGGACGACCTTTCGAAAGCGCAACGATTGGAGCGATGCTGAGCGAACTCGGCGAAGCCGACGGCCTGATGGTGTTGCGTGCCCTCAGCACGCGCTCGACGGCGATGCAGATCGAGCGCATCGACGCCGCGGCGGGTCATTTGCTCACCGAACTCGGTCGGACGACCAGCGAGGCCGAAGGCATTCTTCGCCGTCACGGCAGCCAAGTGGCGAACGACGTCTCGGGCAGTGCGCGACTGTTCAAACTGGCGCTGGAGCCCGGGCCGGCATTGCGGGCGGCGCGCGATGCCTTGGCCCAAGGCTATGCGGGATCGGATCACCCCGCGATCGACAAGCTGTTCAAGGCTCAGAATCCGGGACGCGCTGAGCAGGTAGCGCTCGCGTGGATCGCCGGCGCGCCGGAGCGCTTCAAATTCTTCACGCACACGGAAGCGGCCCGCCGCCGCGCGGAAACGCTCCGGGCGCATGGCATCGAGCTCACGACGGCGTTGGCCTGGGGCGAGTTCGAGCGTGCGCTCGGCGTCGGCATGCTCGTATTCGGCGGTTGGGGATTGATGGCGGCGTGGGTTGCGCTTGGCGCTCTTGCATTCGTGCTTTGGCCCGGTCCGCTTGGCGCAGGGTTTGCCTTGGTGCCTTTCCTGCTGGCATTCGGTCTTCGGCTGCTCTTCTCGTCGCGGCACGCGCGGGCGCTGCACGAAGCCGTGCCAGGCTCCACATGGTCCTGGCGCGACGGTCCCGCGCGTTGCCGCCGCGAACTGCGCCTGGCCGGACATGGTCACACCCGCGATGCGCTGCAGGCGGACCTCGCGAACGTCACGCGCGAACTCGGGACATTGACGAATTTGCAGCCGCCGCCCGCGCCGTTACCCGCTCTGCCCAAATTCGCGAGCGTTCGATTCGCCGGCTTGTTGAGCTGGGCATTGCTCGTTGCCTGCCTCGGCGTCGGCGGCTGGCGCGCCTGGGCGCATCCCGTTTCGATGAAAGACGTCAAGGCCGCGTGGGCGCCAAAGTCCGCGCAACCGAAAGCCGACGCCAAGGCGTCGGTCAAGGCAGCCGCCGCGAAAGCGTCGGCGGATGAAGACGGCGACATAAAGATTTCGTGGCCCTTCAAACCAGGCGACTCGCCGGTCAAAGTCGGGGTCCGAGTCGCGCAAGAAGCGAATTCGGCCCAAACGAGCTACGCCACTAAACATGGCCGTGAATTGGTGGCGCCCTATCGTCCCGAGTCGATTTCGACCTTGGTCATTATGCCCGTCCCGGGCGCGCCGGACGATGTCACTGTCATGATCTTCGACGGGAAGCGCGGCGAATTGCTCAGCGAGCAGGTCTACGTGCTCGAGTTTCGGCCGATCCCGCGCACGTGGATCGAGGTGAACGGCCGTCGCGGGATTTTCTTGGACCAGTAGTCGGTGGGAGCGTTGCGGTGGCCGCGGCCGGCCTGAGCGAGACGCTCGCGGTGCGCGTGCTTCTTTGAACTCGAAGTCGGCGAGGAGGTCGTCGAAGTTGTCGGCGACCGCCTGCATGAGCAACGCACCCGAACTCGAGCCGACTGAAGATACTGGCATTTTACGTCAGTCTTTTTGGTCGCATCTCGAGGATCTGCGGAAAGCGATCATTCGCTCCTGCATCGCGATCGGCATCGCGCTGGTGCTGTGCATGGCGTTTACGCACAAGCTGGTAAGAATCCTCGAATATCCGCTGCGTCGCATCGATTTGTTCGAAGAGCCGAAACCGACGGTGGCGTTCAAAATCGGCGACACCCAACTCGGTCCTTATAAAGTCTCGCGGGAACAGTTCGCGGGGCTGCCGCCAGGCCCGGCTCCGCGCGTCGTCTTCCAGGTCGGCACGATGGCGGTGGGCCAAGAGCAGGTGGCGACGTTGAAGATGTTGCCGCCGTTGGAGACGCCGGCCGAAGGTCCATTGGAGGTCCGGCTGCACAATTTCGGGCCCGCCGAAGGATTCATCGTGGCGTTTCATGTCGCACTTTACGGCGCGCTCGTGATCTCGGCGCCGTTTTGGATCTACTTCATGGGCGCGTTCATCATGCCCGCGCTGCATCGGCACGAACGCCAAGCGTTGCTGCCATGGGTGGGGTGGAGCGTCGTGCTGTTTTTGGCCGGCGTGCTGGCGACGTATTTCGTGCTGTTGCCGGTCGCGTTGCGTGCGTCGGTGGCGTATTCGAATCTTCTGGGCTTCGAGGGTCTCGATTGGCGGGCGGACGACTACATCAGCTTCGTCACGCATTTCATCTTCGGCATGGGCCTCGGTTTTCAGTTTCCGATCATCGTGCTATTCTTGGTGAAGCTCGGCGTGCTGTCCCATGAGCAACTGGCCCGTTATCGGCGTCATGTGTGCGTCTTGTCGTTCATCCTTGGCGCGGTGCTCACGACGCCGGAGGTGATCACGCAAGTCGCGATGGCCGTGCCGCTGTACCTCCTCTACGAAATCTGCATTTGGATCGCATGGTATTGGGAGCGCAAGAAGCGCAAAGCCGCGGCGGCCAACGCGGTCGAGTAGCCGCCTTGCGAATTGACTGATCTCTTATTCCGTCACTCCTTCAGTCCCTTTGTCCCTTTCCATGATCGCACCCGAGACGTTCAACCACATCGAGAATATCAAGAAGCGCGCCGGCCACCTGTGGAGGTTTCTTTGACGTCGATCAGAAGACCCGCGAGATAGAGGCCATGGAGGCGGAGATGGGCGCTCCGACCTTTTGGGACAATAGCGATCGAGCCCAGAAGCATATCGCAAAGCTGAACGGCTTGAAGAAAGCCGTGCTGCCGGTCATCGCGTTTCAGAAGAAAATCGATGACGTCGGCGTCATGACGGAGCTCGTCGAATCCGCCTCGGCGGGCGAAAAGGAAATGTACGCCCAGGAGCTCGACACGCAGGTCACCGGCATGGTGACCGAACTCGAGCAGCTGGAGATCGCTTCGTTTCTCACGGGGCAGTTCGACAAAAACAACGCCATCTTCTCGATTCAATCGGGTGCCGGCGGCACCGAGTCGAACGACTGGGCCGACATGCTTTTTCGCATGTACAATCGCTGGGCCGAGCGTCGCGGTTTCGAGATCGAGGTCCAAGACGTGCAGGTGGGCGACCAAGCCGGCATCACGAAGGCGACGATGTTGCTCAAAGGCGAAAATGCGTACGGCTACGCCAAAGCCGAGCGCGGTGTGCATCGGCTCGTCCGCATCAGCCCGTTCGACTCGAACAAGCGGCGGCACACCTCGTTTTGCGCGGTGGACGTGATCGCCGAGATCAACGAGGAGATTAATATCGAAGTGCCGGAGAGCGAAATTCGCGTCGACGTGTATCGCTCGTCCGGCAAAGGCGGCCAGGGCGTCAACACGACCGACTCGGCGGTGCGAATCACGCACATTCCGAGCGGGATCGTCGTGGTCTGCCAAAACGAGCGTTCGCAAATCAAGAACCGGGCGAGCGCGATGAATGTCTTGAAGGCGCGGCTCTATGAAAAGAGGCAGGACGAGCAACGCGCCGAGATGGACAAATTCTACGGCGAGAAAGGCGAAATCGGGTGGGGCAGCCAAATCCGCAGCTACGTCTTACAGCCATATCAAATGGTCAAAGACCTGCGGACCGGCATGAGCACGAGCGACACGCAAGGCGTGCTCGACGGCGACCTCGATCGGTTCGTCAACGCTTGGCTTCGCGCCGGCTGTCCGCGCCACCGGAACAAGGATATTCAGATGGAAGAATAGCCGCGCGGCTGACGCGACGCGGAATGACTCATGACCAATGACCAAGGCCCCATGACGGAGGCGGGATGCGCGGGCGTTAATCGCTCGGTAATTGGTTCGGCTTCTCTGCGGAACGTCCACCGCACCGCAAGCGGGAGTTGCGGCCCGACGTCACGGCAGCGGTTCCGCCCATTGGTCATTGGACCTTGGTCATTGGGCATTCGTCGTTAGTCATTCACCCGCCATGTCCGGCTTGTCCTACGAATCGATTCGCGCCGCTTTGGCTGGGCAGCCGTTGTTCGAGGACAAGACGTGGCAGCTTTCGCCCGAGGCCTGGCCGTTGACGCCGGAGCAAGTCGCGCAACTCGAAGCCGTCGGCGGGGCCTGTCTCGAATTCCACCAAGCACTCGAGACGCTTTATGTGCGCTCGGCGACGGGGAAAAATCTTCTGCGCAACAAGCCGCTGCTCGCGCCGTGGGTCGCGGACTATCTCGATCGCGGCAAACCGGCGGCCCTCGTCGCTCATGCGCGCGATCCGAAAAATCGCGGAGCGTTTCCCACGGTGCTCCGGCCCGATTTGCTCCTGACCGAGGAAGGTTTCGTGCTCACCGAGTTGGATTCGGTGCCGGGGGGCATCGGACTCACCGCCTTTCTGAATCGACTCTATGGCGGCGATGCGGCCGTCGCGCATCCCCCCGCGTCGGCGCCGAGCTCGGGCGCCGCCATCCTCGGCGCCGGAGATGCGATGCTGAAGAACTTCTACGCGTCGCTCGCGGCCTTGCGGCCGGAGACGCGCAATCCCCTGATCGCGCTCGTGGTGAGCGACGAGGCGGCGACGTACCGGCCGGAGATGGAATGGCTGGCGCACCAGCTCCAGCTGCAGGGCAAACGGGTCTTTTGCCTGCGGCCGGAAGATGTGTTTCCGCTCGAGAACTCGCTCTTCTTCGATGCCGACGGCAACCCCGAGAAGATCGATATCATCTATCGCTTCTTCGAGCTATTCGACCTCGAGAACATCCGGACGCAAAAATTCTTCTTCGAAGCGTGGGCCGCGGGCGAGGTGACGATCGCGCCGCCGATGCGGCATTTCCAGGAGGAGAAGCTCTCCCTCGCCCTTTTTCATCACCACTTGCTTCAGGACTACTGGACGGAGGCGCTGAGCGGGCGGACGGTGAAACTCTTGCGGGCGCTCATTCCGCCCTCGTGGATCATGGATCCGGCTCCATTGCCACCGGGAGCGGTCTTGGATGCTCCTCGGGTCGGCGGCCGGCCCCTCAACGACTGGCGCGATTTGATCGCCGCGTCACAAAAGGAGCGCGATCTGATCATCAAGATCAGCGGTTACCACGAAACGGCCTGGGGCGCGCGTAGCGTGGTGCTCGGCAGCGATTGCTCGCGGGAAGAATGGCAACAGGGCGTCGAACGAGCGATCGCGCTCGCCCCGACCAATCTCCACATCCTGCAAGCGTACAAGAAACCGCGTCGGCTCGACCACGTGGTTTTCGACCGTCCCGAAGGTGGCACCTCAGCGGTCGCGGCGCCGAAGGCCGGTCGTTTGCGGCTGTGCCCGTATTATTTCGTGATCGAGGGGCAGGATCGCTTGTCCGGGGCGCTGGCGACGTTCTGTCCGCCCGACAAAAAAATCATTCACGGAATGCAAGACGCCGCCTTGCTTCCCTCTGCCGTTTTGGCCTTAAACGAGGCTCGTGCCTAAACCCGAAGCGGCCTACCGAAATCTTCCGATTTGGAAACAGCGCCTTTTGCTTGCCGCGGTGCTGCTTGCGCTTGGAGCGCCGCCGATGCGGGCGGCGCAGGCCGACCTGGAGACCGTTCGCCTCCGGGCGGAGCGAGGAGATGCCGATGCCCTCAACGCACTGGCGAATGCGTATGCCAATGGACAGGCGGGCCTGCAGCAGAATTACACGGAAGCGATCCGGCTTTATAAACTGGCGGCTGATCGGGGGCTGGCGACGGCGAGCTTCAACCTCGGCATGTTGTACGAGCTTGGGCGGGGTGTGCCGGCCAATGCGGAGACGGCGTTTCGCTATTACCTGAAAGCCGCGCAACAAGGCTTCGCGCCGGCGCAGTTCAACGTTGGGAACATGTACACCAACGGGATCGGCGTCAAAAAGGACGACTTTGAGGCTGCATTGTGGTTTCGGCAGGCGGCCGAGCGCCGTATCCCGGAGGCGCAATACAACCTGGCGCTGGCCTACGAACTCGGCCACGGCGTCACGAAGGACGAAGCGATGGCGCAAAAGTACTATCGTGAAGCCGCCACGCAGGGGTATGCACGCGCCGCGTACAATCTGGCGTTGATGCTCGAGGAAGGGCGTGGCTCTCCCGCCGATCCCGCGGCCGCGGCCGAACTGTACCGCGCGGCGGCCACCCAGAATTACGGGCCGGCGCAAAATAATCTCGGCATCCTCTTGGCGGAAGGCCGCGGCGTGAAAGCGAACTTGGTCGAGGCGTATGCGTGGCTGGCGCTGGCCGTCGAAAACGGCGCGAAGCCCATCGGGCGCGATATCGTCGCGCAACAGCTTTCCGCCGCCCAAGCCGAGGAGGCGAAGAATGTCGTCGCGGGTTTGCGGACACAGATCGCCACCGCCACTGCGGCGCCGACTCAGGTTGCCGCGGCCGCGCCCACGACTTCCCCCGCCCCGGTTGCCCCCGCGGCGGCTGCCCCTTCGACGCCTGCGCAACCCGCCGTCGACATGACCGCGGTTAACGCACGGCTCGCGGCGTTGCAGTCGGACGTGGAAAAACTCCGGGCCGAAAACGCTCGGTTGACCGCGACGTCGCGCGAACTGGACCAGCAGAAAACGGCGCTGGAACAGCGGCTCGCCGCCGCGGCGACGGCCGCCGATGCAGCGAAGGCCGATGCGGAATCGCGGGAAAAATTAAGTTCCGACCTCGCCGCCGCGCAGGCGGCGCTGACGGAAGCGCGGACCACCGCGGCGCGACTCGCCTCGGAAAATGCCCGACTGCATGCGGCGACGGATCGGCCGACGCCCGCGGAATCCAACGCACTCGCGGCGCTAAAGAACCAGGTCGATCAGCTCACGCGGGACAAGGCCGCCGCGGATCAACGGGCCGAACAATTGGCAGCGGAGTTGAAGTCGGCGCGCGATTCCGCGGCTGGAGCGGCAGCAAATGCGGCGTCGGGCGCGGCAGCTCGGCCGGGCAACGATCCACGCGTCGCGAACTTGCAGGCCGAAAACGCGCAGCTGAAAGACGAAGTAAAGCGCTCGATCATTCAACTGGCGCAGCTGAATCGGCAGCTCCGCTCGCTCGGTGCCACGCCCAGCAATGCGACCGCGCCGGAAGATACTCAGCTGGCGACGGTCAAACAGCAGCTCGAAGACCTGCGGGCCATCAACAAGGCGCTGGGGGACGAGAACCAAAAATTGAAGTCGAGCAGCGTCGCGTCGGACGACGCCGCCAAGCTGCGGGCGGAGAATGAAAAATTGAAAGCCGTGGCGGCGGCGGCTTCTGCCGCGGAGCAGCGGGCCGTGCGCGCCGAACAATCGCTCGCTGAGGCGGCGAAACAACGCGATGCACTGGCGGGGGAAAAAGCCGCGCTGCAACAACGCGTGAACGAGGCCACGTCGAGGAGTGGCGGCGACGCGGAGCAATTGCAGGAAATGCGGCGGCAACTAGGCGAGGCTGCCACCGATGCCGGCACCGCCCGTCGCGCGGCCGATGAGCTGCGCACCCAGCTGGCGGCGGCCAATCAGGCGCTTGAAGCGGCCAAGGCCAACCAAGCTCGAGCGGCGACGCAATCGGACCAAACCGCCGCGGCGGCGCTCGCCGAATTAAAAGAGTCGGTGGCGAAGGCCCAGCAGGACGCAGCCACGGCGCGCGCCGAGCGCGATCGGCTCGCCGAACAGGTGGCGGATCTCCAACGCACGGCCAAAGCCGCGCCGGTGCGCGATCCTGCCGCCGACCAAAAACTGGCGGAGCTGGAGAAACAGCTGAAGCAGCAGCAAACGTACGCCGACAAGCTCGAGCAGGCCAACGAGCAGCTCAATGGGCGCATCGCGACATTGACCGAAGCGGCCAAGCGCCGCGAAGCGCTCGCCGCCGACAAAGCCGCGCTCGAACAGAAGGTCGCCGAACTCAATCGCCGGGTGACCGAGCAGCAGGATTTCGGACAAAAACTGGAAGAGGCGAACACGCGGCTGAACACAGAGCTGAGCACGCTCAAGGCGGACCGCGACAAGCTCGCGCAAGCGTTGCAGCAGGCGACGGCCAAAACCGCCGAGAGCCCACAAACTCAGCAAGCGCTCGCCGATGCCGCCAAACAACGCGACGCGCTCGCCGCCGATAAGACAGCGCTCGAGCGGCGGAACGCGGACATGACGCAAAAGCTCAACGAGCAACAGGCGGCATTCGAAAAGCTCCAGTTGAGCAATGCCGCGATGTTCAAGGAACTCGGCGTGGTGAAAGCGGAGCGCGAGAAACTTGCCGCCGCGAACCAGCAGAACCTCTCTACGCAAGCGAAGGCGGTCCAGGCGCAGCAAGCGCTGACGGATGCCGCGAAGCTTCGCGAAGTGCTGACCGCGGAGAAAAACGCCCTCGCCCAACGCGTCACGGAGCTGACGAACCAGGTGGCGGACCAACAGGGCATCGCCCGCAAGCTCGAGCAGGCGAACGCGAAGTTGACAGACCAGATTGCGGTGCTGTCCGCCGACCGCGACAAAGGCGGCGAGGCGGCGCGAGCCCGCGACGCCCTGGCCGCAGAAAAAGCGTCGCTCGAGCAGCAATTGGCCGAAGCGAAAGCGAATGCCGCACGGCAGCAGCTCGCCGCGCAGGCGTTCGAAGAAGCGAATGCCGATTTGACGAAGCGCTTCACGGCCCTCGGCGCCGAACGCGACCGCTTGGCGACGTCGCATCAAGAGGCCATTACGGACCGCCAGACGCTCGACAAGCTGACGGCACAGCTCGAGGACGCGAGTCGGACCATCTCCGAGCTCAACGCGAAAAACGACAGTTTGCAGAAGGACCTCGAGGTGTCGAAGCAGAGCGTGGCCGCCGCGCTCGCCGCGCAGGCGGCGGCCGTGAAATCGGCGCCGACCGACGCGATGAAGCTCGAGATGCAGACCTTGCAAGACCAGGTCCGCACGCTCGAGACGCAGCTCGACACCGAGCGGAAAAACTCGGCGCAGGAGCTGGCTTCGATCGCGGCGCAACTCCAGAGCGCGCGCGAATCCAGCCGTGCCTTGGCCGATGCGAATCGCGCCTTGATGCACGTGAAAGGCGCGGAAGACGCGACCACCAAAGCGGCGACCGACAATCTCCGCACGCAGCTGTCCACCGCGAAAACCGAACTCGAGGCGGCCAAGGCCGATGCCGAAAAAGCACGCGCCGATTATGCCGCGCTGCAGGCGAAGTTCGGCGATACGGCCAAGGCCGCCGAGCAACACAGCGCGACCGTCGCCGAAATCACGGGCCTGAACGAAAAGCTCACGAGCGAGAAGGCCGCGCTCGAGAAACAAGTCGCACAACTCCGCCAGTCGGCCGAAGTCGCTCGCGCCGAGCTCGCCGAGCTCAAATCGCGCGTCAACGCCAACGATCGCGCCACGCAGGAGCAGCTCGCAAACGTCAACGAGCTCTCGGCGTCGAACGAAAAGCTGCAGGCGCAAGTGAAGGATCTTACGGCGCAAGTCACGACCTTGCGCGCCGACAACGCGCGGTTGAGCACGGCGACGGATTCAGCCGCTGCACTGCGCAGCGAGTTGGCGGATGTGAAGGCCAGATTGGCCGAGGCCCAAAAGGGCGCAGATCAGCAAGGCGTCACGGTGGCCGAGCTCACCGGCGCAAACGAGAAGCTGGCGAACGATCTCAAGGATATGCAGACGCAGCTCAGCGCTCTGCGCGCGGAGAACGCGCGGCTGGCGCAGAGCGACCAAGCGCGACGCGATGCGGAGCAGCGCGCAGCCAGCTTGTCCACGGCGGCAAGCCAGCTCGTCGCGACGCAGCGGGAGTTGACCAATGCTCGCGCCGAAATCGCGCGGCTCAGCGACACGGTGCAAGCCTTGGACCGCGACCGGACCTCGCGGGTGACCCAACTCCAGCAGGAGAACGCCGCGATTGCGGCTCGGTTGCGGCAAGCGCAAGGCACGCTCGACCAGATCGCGTCGGCGGCCCGCTTCATCAACGGCGGCAATGCGGCTGCTGCGCCGACCTCCGCCGCGCCCAGTTCGGTTCCGACGATTCCGATCGGTGGAGCGACGCCCGCACCCGCGGCGCCGGCGCCAAGAGTGCACGTGGTGGCGGAAGGGGATTCCCTTACCCGAATCAGCATGCGCTACTACGGCACCAGCGGACGCTGGCAGGATATTTACGATGCCAATCGCGAGGTGCTCCGCGGCGAAAACGCGCTCCGTCCCGGCCAGCGGCTGAAGATTCCGTAAACGACGGGCCGCGTGGGCAAAAAAATGGCCGCGCCCGGCGGCGCGACCATCAAGTGGGTGGTAGGCCTAGAAAAATTTAGGCGGCGACGGCTTTGCGCACGCTGGTCGTCGTCTGAGCGGCCGCAGGATTGCCGACCACACAGGTTCCGGACGCGAGATGCGCGAAAAAGGAATCCCGGCGAGCCCGCGCGACTTTGACGTCCTTCGTCCCCAACGAACGGCGGACACGTTCCTTGGTAAACGGCGTGGGATGGACGGTGTAATGCAGGAACCAAGTACCGTGGTTGTTCCACAGGTGATGGTTCGGGTTTTCGGCTTGGGCGCGCGCGCCGGCCGTGGTGAGGGAGCTATTCATGGGCGGACGGATGGTGTTGGGAGGTGATCGCGCACCAGGAGAAACAAAAAACCGACCCAAGGCATCAGGTCGGTTGTCGTTTCGGGAGCGTTCTTGGTTCGCCGCCCTTGCGGGAGGCGCACATCCGGGCTTTCACCCGATCCACCGTGGCCGCTCCCGGCCCGGTTGGCGGAGCCGGCTTTTTACAGCCGGCTCGTTCCTGATGCGGCGCCGAACGTGACATCGCGCTACGGCCCGTCCAGCTTTTTTTTGCCCTAAATTGTCATAAAGTATCGGGAAAATTCGGGTATTTCGCGGCTTAGGCGCGAGGGGCCGTCGCCTGGGCGAGCGGGTTACCACCGTGGCACGGTTTTTGATCTCCAACGGCGACGTGGGGCGTAGGTTTTCGGGCGCCGGCGTGCGGGGCTCGAACTATTGGTTTGAAAAAACCGCCAGCCCGGTCCCTGTTACGCGTCACCTCGTTTAGGCGAGCCCGGGGCGCTGGGCTGAGAATGGAGCACGATCTGCTTCTAAAGTCTTCGAACCTGATGCGACTAACATCGCCGTAGGGAAAACAGGATCTGCCGCGCAAGCGGGGGAGCTGGCACCCTTCGGTGAGGTCGGGCGCTGAAACTCAAGCTCCTCCTCATGTCTTCCCTTCCTTCTCCCGAAGTAATCGCGGCCTCCGGCCATCGCCTGTTTCCGACCTCGCGTCGTGTTTATGTGACGGGCTCGCGCCCGGACCTGCGTGTGCCGATGCGCGAAATCAACCTCTCGCCCACGCGCTCGCCGAACGGGACCGAGATTCCGAACGAGCCCGTGCGCGTGTACGACACCTCGGGTCCGTGGGGCGATCCGGACTTCGCCGGGGATGCTGCGAGCGGCCTGCCGCAGCTGCGGGCGAAATGGATTCGCGAGCGCGGCGACATCGACGAAATCGTGGGCCGGGACGTGAAGCCCTTGGATGACGGCTATCTTTCCGAGAAACATCGCGCGCAGGCCGAGAGCGAAGGCCGCCGCAACCCCATCAAATACTTCGATCGCACGGGCCGGCCGGTATTGCGCGCGAAGCCCGGCAAATGCGTCACGCAGCTACACTACGCGAAGCAAGGGATCGTGACGCCGGAGATGGAGTACGTGGCGATCCGCGAAAACACGAAGCTGCAGCGCGCCCGCGAGTTGCTCGAAATGACCGAGGAGGGACCGCGCAATTCGCTGTGGCGCCAGCATCGGGGCAACGCATTCGGCGCCGCGATTCCGCGCGAGATCACCCCGGAATTCGTCCGTTCCGAAGTGGCGCGGGGACGCGCGATCATTCCGGCGAACATCAATCACGCGGAGGTCGAGCCGATGGTGATCGGCCGCAACTTCCTCGTGAAGATCAATACGAACATCGGCAATTCCGCCGTGGCCTCGTCGATCGACGAGGAGGTCGAGAAGATGCGCTGGTCGGTGAAGTGGGGTGGCGACACCTTGATGGACCTTTCGACCGGCAAGAACATCCACCAGACGCGCGAGTGGATCCTTCGCAATTGTCCGGTGCCCGTCGGCACGGTGCCGATTTACCAGGCGCTGGAAAAAGTCGGCGGCCGGCCCGAAGAACTCACGTGGGAAATCTTCCGCGACACGCTGGTCGAGCAGGCGGAGCAAGGCGTCGATTACTTCACGATCCACGCCGGTGTGCTGCTGCGGTATATTCCGCTAACGGCGCGGCGCATGACGGGCATCGTGAGCCGCGGCGGCTCGATCATGGCCAAGTGGTGCCTTTCGCATCACCAGGAAAATTTCCTCTACACGAAGTGGGACGAGATCTGCGAGATCATGGCGGCCTACGACGTTTCGTTCTCGATCGGCGACGGCCTGCGCCCCGGCTCGCTCGCGGATGCGAATGACGATGCGCAGTTCGGCGAGCTGAAAACGCAGGGCGAGCTGACGGAACGTGCGTGGAAGTACGGCGTGCAGGTGATGTGCGAGGGACCGGGCCACGTGCCGATGCACATGATTCCGGAAAACATGGAAAAGCAGCTCGAGTGGTGCCACGAGGCGCCGTTCTACACGCTGGGGCCGCTTACGACCGACATCGCTCCGGGCTACGACCACATCACCAGCGCGATCGGCGCGACGATGATCGGTTGGCATGGCACCGCGATGCTGTGCTACGTCACGCCGAAGGAGCATCTCGGCTTACCCGACAAGGACGACGTCCGCGCCGGCGTGATCGCCTATAAGATCGCCGCGCACGCGGCCGACCTCGCCAAGGGCCACCCGGCGGCGCAGTACCGCGACAACGCGCTGTCGAAAGCGCGGTTCGAATTCCGCTGGGAAGATCAGTTCAACTTGGCGCTCGATCCCGAAAAAGCGCGCGAGTTTCACGATGCGACTTTACCGCAGGATAGTGCGAAGACCGCGCATTTCTGCTCCATGTGCGGCCCGCAATTCTGCTCGATGCGCATCACCGAGGACGTTCGCCGCTACGCCGAAGAGCACGGAATGCAGACGACCGAGGCGATCGAGGCCGGCCTGCGCGCGAAAGCCTCCGAATTCAAAAAAACCGGCGGCGAACTTTACGTCGACGGCAACGTTCCGGCCAAATGAGCGCGACAGCGACGACGACGGCAGCCGTCACGGTGTCGGTCAACGATCAGCCGCACGGCATTGGCGCCGGCGCGACACTCGCCGGATTGATCCACGAGCTGGGATTCGGCGATCGCAAGGGCATCGCCGTCGCGGTGAATGGCGCCGTCGCGCCGAAAAGCACGTGGCCGACACATGCTTTGCAGCATGGCGACCGCGTCCTGCTCATCAAGGCAACCCAGGGCGGTTGAAAACCGCGAACGCATGGCCGAAGACGAAACCAGTGGATTGAATGTAAGGGCGGGATCTTCGAATTCCGCCGTCGACTCGGCCCACCCGATGAAGCTCGTCGTCGTCACGGCCGAATCCAACCAACCGTGGGAACACGCGGTGCTGGCGGAGCTGTTCGCGGATGGGTTGGAGCGCTGTCATGTTCGGAAGCCGCACGCTTCGACGGACGAGCTCGCGCGCTGGATCGAACGCGTGCCACGGGAATTTCGGTCGCGCCTCGTCACGCACCAGCATCACGAACTCGTACAACGGTACGGGCTCGGCGGCTGTCACTGGAAGGACGCGGCGTTCGCTCCGATCGTGGCGACACCCGGCGCGACGTTTTGTAGCCGCTCGTGTCACAATCTCGAAACGCTCCGCGCCTCGCTCGGCATTTACCACGCCGTGTTCTTTGGCCCGGTATTCGATTCGATTTCGAAGCGCGGTTATGGCCCCGGTTCAGTCGCCGCCGGCGAGCGTAGTCGTAATGAGGTGTCGGCGTTTCTTCGCGACCGCACGGTTGCGCAGCGGCGCACGACGATCGTTGCACTGGGTGGGATCGATGCCATGACGGCGCCGCAAGCCTTGGCGCTCGGTTTTGACGGCGTCGCGGTCCTTGGCGCGGTCTGGCTCGCGGACGATCCGGTGAAAGCGTGGCGAGAAATCGCCGCCTCTTGCGGGGTGTCCCACTTGAAGACGCCGCTTAACCCGAACTCTGGGGTGGGCGAGCCGGATGCCCTGCAACCTCTACGGAAAGCGGTGTAATCATGGCTCTCACCGCAACCCAGCTCCACCCGGTGATGTGCATCACCCAAGATGACTTGCCGTTTTCACATCAAGAGCAGGCAAAGCGCTTATGCGGTGCCGGTGCGAAATGGATTCAGCTGCGCATGAAGCGGCCGGATAAGTCGAACTGGCTTACCCTTGCGGCCGAGGTGGTCGAAATTTGTCATGCCCACCGCGCGGTCTGCATCGTCAACGATAGTGTTGAATTGGCTGTCGCGAGCGGTGCGGACGGTGCACATCTCGGACGCGGGGATGGCGACTGGCGCGAGGCGCGCGCTGAGTTGGGCCCGCGCGGCATTCTCGGCGGCACGGTGAATAATGCGGCGGACGCGCGACGGGCTGCGGCCGCCGACTGTCTCGATTACGTCGGCGTCGGTCCGTGGCGTTTCACCACGAACAAACGCAATCTCGCGCCGGTCCTCGGCGCCGACGGCGTGCGCGACCTCGTGCGGCAACTCGACGGTTTGCCCGCTTGGGCGATCGGTGGCATCGAAGCGGCCGACTTGCCTTTCGTGCGCGCGACCGGTGCCGCCGGCGCGGCGGTTTCGTCGGCGCTCTTTCGCGACGGGAACATCGAGGAAAACTATCGCGCGCTCGTCGCCGCGTGGCAGCCGAAACAACTGCGGTGAACTCAAGCCACCACGGATGAACACGGATGGACACAGATCGGAATGTAGGGCGGGGTCTCCGAACTCCGCCGTCGCGGTTATCGTGACATATTGGAACCGCGTTTTCCTGTCGTTGGCGCCGCGCTCGAAAAAATGGATCAAGACGTTCGTTTGCCGCGCCACGGCGGCTTACGGAGAGCCCGCCCTAGATTGTCGGGCGACCGAGTATTTCCCTTCATGAAACCGAAACCTTTGGTGATCGCAGGCGTGGAGTTTGCGTCGCGGCTCTTTGTCGGCACGGGCAAGTACAGCTCCGGCGACGTCATGCGCGCGAGCCTCGCCGCGACGGGGACGCAGCTCGCGACGGTGGCCCTGCGCCGGGTGCGCACCGACGGTCGTGCCGATGACATCCTCGATTTTCTGGAGCCGAAGCGCTATCGGCTGCTGCCGAACACGTCGGGGGTGCGCGACGCGAAGGAGGCGATCCTGGCCGCGGAGCTGGCGCGCGAAGCGCTCGAAACGAATTGGCTGAAGCTCGAAATTCACCCGGACCCGAAATACCTCATGCCGGACCCGATCGAGACGCTCGCGGCGACGCGTGAACTCGTGAAACGCGGCTTCGTCGTGTTGCCATACGTCCACGCGGATCCCGTCCTATGCAAGCAGCTCGAAGAGTCCGGAGCGGCGGCGGTCATGCCCTTGGGCGCACCGATTGGCAGCAATCGCGGGCTCGAGTCGCGGGCCTTCCTCGAAATCATCATCGCGCAAGCTCGCGTGCCGGTCGTCGTCGACGCCGGCCTGGGCGCGCCGTCGCACGCGGCCGCGGCGCTGGAGATGGGCGCCGACGCCGTGCTCGTGAACACCGCCATCGCCGCCGCTGCCGACCCGGTCGCGATGGGCGACGCATTTCGCCGCGGGGTCGAAGCCGGCCGCATGGCGTACGAAGCGGGCATGGCCCAAACCGCCGCGACCAACCGCACGATCGAAGCGAGCGCGACGTCGCCCCTCACCGCGTTCTTGGAGGTGAGCGCGTGAGTGCCATCGAGAGGGCAGGGCGAGACGTCCTCGCGGAGCCATTGCCCGCTGTGGCGGCTCAGCCGGAGGCTTCGCCCTACCTCCCCAACAGTTTTCACGATGCGTGGCAGCAATATGAGTTCGGTCGCGTCTCGGCTTCGATCGCGGGCAAGACCGAATCCGATGTCCGTCGCGCGCTCGCCCGGGTGCGCTCCGATGTCGCGCTCGCGCTCGACGATCTCGCTGCGCTGTTGTCGCCGGCCGCGGCGCCTTTTCTCGAGGAAATGGCGCAGCTCAGTCACCGCCTCACGGTTGAACGTTTTGGCCGGACGATGCAGCTCTACGCTCCGCTGTACCTCACGAATATTTGCGCGAACGTCTGCACGTATTGCGGTTTCAGCGCGCAAAACCGAATTCCGCGCAAAGCGTTGAACGACGCGGAGACGCTGGCCGATGCCGACGTGCTCAAGCAGCTGGGCTTCGACCATGTGCTGCTCGTCACCGGCGAGTCCGCCCGTTACGGCACGGCGTATCTTCGGAATGCGCTGCGGCTTTTGCGCGGGAAATTCGCGGGCCTTTCGATCGAAGTGCAACCGCTCGACGAGGCCGATTACGCCGCGCTCGCGGCCGAAGGTCTCAGCGCCGTCCTGGTGTACCAAGAAACGTACGATCCGGCGGTGTATCCGAAGCATCATTTGAAGGGCCCCAAAGCCGATATGCGATATCGGCTGGAGACGCCGGACCGGCTTGGCCGAGCGGGGCTGAAGAAGATCGGGCTCGGAGCGCTCTTCGGACTCAGCGATTGGCGCGCGGACGCGTGGTTTGTCGGCCTCCACTTGCACTATCTGGAACGCACGTATTGGCGGACGCGTTACAGCATCTCGTTTCCGCGGCTGCGTCCGCACGAAGGCACCGACATCGCGGTTACGCCTTTCGGCGAGCGCGATCTGGTGCAGGCGGCGTGCGCGTTTCGTTTATTCAGCCAGGAACTCGAGTTGTCGCTTTCGACCCGGGAGAGCGCGACGTTTCGGAACCATGCCTACAAACTCGGGTTCACGTCGATGAGCGCGGGCTCCAAGACCAATCCCGGCGGTTACACGAGCGCGCCGGAATCGCTCGAGCAGTTTCAAATCGACGACGACCGCTCGCCCGCCGAGATCGCCGCGTTTCTGCGCCAAGCGGGCTACGAGCCGGTCTGGAAGGACTGGGACTCGACCTACGACGGGCAGACGATCCGAAATCGTGCTGCCCCGCGGACCGAGGCGGATGAGGCGAGTACCCTTTGGGCTGCGGGGTAGACTGCCGCCGCCGCAATCTCTGGTTAAAACGCATGACCTTCTCTCCCGACGAAATCGCGCGCTATCAACGACACCTTTCGCTCGCTGGATTTGGACCGGCCGCGCAGGAGAAGTTGAAGCGCGGCTCGGTGCTCGTGATCGGTGCCGGCGGACTCGGCTGCCCGGCGCTGTTGTACCTCGCGGCGGCTGGCGTGGGTCGGATCGAGATTGTCGACGACGATCGCGTCGATGTCTCGAATCTGCAGCGGCAAGTGCTGTACACGGAAGCGGACGCCGGCCAACTCAAAGCGGAAGCCGCCGCGCAGCGACTCCGCTCGCTGAACCGGTTCATCGAAATCGTGCCGCACGTCGCTCGGCTGACGCGGCAGAACGCGCTCGAATTGATCCGACGCGTGGACGTCGTGCTCGATGGTTCGGACAACTTTGGCACGCGCTATCTCGTGAACGATGCCTGCGTGCTGGCAAATCGGCCGCTCGTCTACGGGGCGATTCAAGCCTTCGAGGGGCAGGCGAGCGTGTTCAATTGGCGCGGCGGTCCGACGTATCGGTGTCTGTTTCCGGAGCCGCCCGAGCCGGGTTCAGTGCCGAATTGCGCCGAAGGCGGCGTGATTGGAGCGCTGCCGGGATTGATCGGCACCGTGCAGGCGCTCGAGACCATCAAGCTCCTGACCGGCATCGGCGAGCCGCTCTCCGGCAAGTTGCTGCTGTGGGACGCTCTCGCGATGGCCACGCGTACCGTGCGCTTCTCGCCCGACCCCCGCAGCCGTGAAATCACCGACCTCCCCCCCGAAGGCTACGGCGAAACCTGCGCCGTCCCGCCTTCGGCCACTTGTCACGTATTACGTGACAAGTTGCCCGAGGAGATCGATGTGGAGCAATTTGATGAGGCGGCGGAAGAGGCTGCGAATGTGCAGGTCGTCGATGTGCGCGAAGAATGGGAGCGGATGTTGGGCGCAATCGAGCCCTCGGTGTTGGTGCCGTTGAGCGCGCTCGAACGCGGGCTCCCGAAACTCGACGGACTCGACCCGGCGAAACCGACCATCGTGTACTGCGCGGCGGGCGTGCGTAGTTTGCGCGGGGCGGCGATTCTGCGGGCACGGCACGGCTTCGACAACGTCACCAGCTTGCGCGGCGGAATCAAAGCCTGGGCCATGAAACACGGGTGAGCCCGTCACGGCTGCCGATGCGAGCCAAGTCTCCTCCGCCGTGCATACTGACGATCGCCGGATCGGACTCCGGCGGCGGAGCCGGCGTGCAGGCCGACGCGCGGACGATTCACGCGCTGGGTGGCTTCGCGTGCATGGCAATCACGGCGCTCACCGCGCAGAATACGCGCGGCGTAAAGGCTTGGGAGCCGGTCAAGCCCGCAATGATTCGGCGCCAGATCGAAGCGGTAATGTCGGACCCGGGAGCGCTTCCGATTCGGGCGCTCAAGACCGGTTTGCTGCCGGGCGCCGCGGCCGTGCGCGCGATCGCGTCGACCCTGCGCGAATCTCGCGTGCCCTTGGTGGTCGATCCGGTCATCGGGTCGACGACCGGCACACTGTTCCTCGACGCAGCGGGGCTCCGGGCCTTGCGACGGGAGCTCTTGCCGCTCGCCACGCTCGTGACGCCGAATTGGCCGGAGGCGGAACAGCTGTCGGGCGCGAAGATTGGCACAATCGCGGATGCCGAGAGGGTTGCCACGTCGCTCGCACGGGATTTCAACACCGCCGTCTTGTTGAAAGGCGGACACGCTCCGGGGAATCGATGCCGCGACATCCTCGCCGAACCGAATGGCGCGGTGCACGTGTTTGAAAGCCGCCGCGCGAAGACGTCGAACACGCACGGCACCGGGTGTGTCCTCTCGGCCGCGATTGCGACGGAGCTGGCGCAGGGCCGCTCGCTGCAACGCGCTGTAGCGAACGCCCGGACTTTTCTTGGGGACAGCTTGCACGCGCATCGCAGCGTCGCGTGGGGCGGCGCCGGGCCCGCGTTTCCCGGCCGATAGCCCAAGCAGCCTGCCCGGAGGTCAGGCTCCACCTTTCACTCATCGTACCGCCGCTGACGAATCGGTCACCTTGAACGGAATCGCCGGCACGCATCCGATCGGGATGCGCTGGCCGCGACCCTTGGCGTTTTTGTCGTTCGGGTTGCGGCGTTCGGCGGTCGCGGTGAAGACGAGATTCCCTTCCGTGCCGGTTTTGAGTTTTGCGGCATCGCAGGCGAGCGCCACGTCGAGAACGCCATCGCGAAACTCGGTTGCCGCGACGATGAGTCCATCGGGCGGTTGATTCAATTCGACCTCTAGATTCTCGAGCGCCCGCGCGCCGGGAACGGCTACGCGCACATGTGACTTTTCATTCGGTGTGAGCGCGACGGGCGGACGCGTGAGCACGCGAAACGCCGCGCCTCGGCCGGCGATCGTGGTCAGGCCTTGAGCGGCGGTGACCAAATGGTGGTAGGCAAAAGCCTGCATCATGTCTTCCGCTGGGACTGCGATGCGTTTGACAGATTGCCCGACGACGACGGCCGTGCCGCTCATTTCCAGGTTAAACGGTTCCTCGCCGCCGGATGCGGGGGCGGTGAGAGTGGCTTGAATCTTGTCCTGGCCCGAGGGAATGCGCGCTCCGCTGAGCACGAGACCGGGCATGGCATGCTCGAGCGCCAGACGGATTTCGCCGTCGAAGCCATCCTGCCGCAGCGCGTAAATCGTAATGGGGACGGTGCCGCCGGCGCGCAAATTCACACTCGACGGGACCAAGCGCAGACCGAAGTCGGGACGTGGCGGGCTGAGCCGCAGGCGATACGAGTATTCGGGGCCGCCATGGCGCTGGGCGTCCTCGATCTTCGCGTAAAAGGCTCCGTCGGCTGGCAGTCTCAGCGAGACACGTGAGTCCGATTGATGCGTGAGCAGGCCCGCCGCCTTGTCGTCATAGTCGTCATTTTTGGCCAGGACTCGTCCCGTCGCGTCGAGCAGCGTGAGCTTCGAGTCCAACGGCGAACCGAGCCGCCGCGCGATCACCTCCGCCACGAACTCGGTGCCCGCCTTGCCGGCAAACGCATACACATCGATGTCGCCGGGCCGGTCGATCCGCCCATCGATCATGCGTGGAAGCGATACGCTCTCCGCCTCGGCAATCGAATCGTTGCGCTCCTGCTCCAGCGCGGGGGGAAGCGTTCCAACTGCGCAAGCCGCTGGGACCGCGCTCGCAACGACCGGCAGTTCGCCGATCGTCAATCGATACACGAAGTCCTCGCGGCCGCGATAGAGCGCGTCTTTCAACTCCACGATATAGCCGCCGTCGCTCGGGATTTCGAAAGGCAAGGTCGGATCCGGGCGAAAGCCGCAATCGTCCTGGTAGGCGAGTTCGCGTCCGGCGCGGTCATAAATGGCGAGCGTCGGTTGAAACCAACCGGGAACGGCGTCGGCGAGGTAGGGGAGGAGCGAGCGCCCTTCCACGCGGGCGACGATCCGCTGGCCCTTCCGGGCTTCGAAGCGAAAGCGTCGAACCTCACCGGGCAGGATCTGGCCATTCGCAACGACCGGCAATCGAATCGCGGTCTCGCGCTCCACGCGGCGGGCCGGCTCGACTGCGATCGTCTCGGGTTTTTTTCGCTCGGCGGGCCGGCTCATGGCGGTCGCCACGGGCAATGTAACTTCCGGCAGTTCGCCAATCCGAAAGGCGACGGGGTTCGAGAGACCGCTCGCCGCGCGCAGGCGGAGTTCGCAATCGCCGCTTGCGGTCTCCGGCGGGAGCGCGATTTCCAACGTCACCATTTCGGCGATCGCCACGCTCGCTTGCCGGTTGCCGCGTCGAGCCAGGATCTGCCGGATCTCCAGCATTCGCGCCGCGTCGGTTTCCGTGAAAAGGCCCATGGGTTTTTCCGATCCCGCAACCACGGCGTTCCGTTCCGGATCGCGTGGCTTATCGGCATCGTTTTTCCGTTTCGCCGCGCCCGGCCGGTCGGCTTGATCCCCTCTGACGTCGCGCGAGCCACGCTTTTCCTGGAGAGCCTGCAATTCGTCGCGCAAGGCGGTGAACTCCTTCTGCGTTAGCGGCCGCTCGTAATCGATGATCCTCGCGGCAATGCCAGGCACCGAAAAGTAGACGCCGCTTGCACCAACGAGATTCTGGCCGCCCACCGAGACGACAAATGTCGTGCCTCGTTGACCGCCGGCGGGGTACACGAAGCCGATGTGCGGCGGCACGCGGTTGGCAGCTGGCTGGGCGTGGAGCCATGATACCGCAGCGGTGAAGGAGAAGACGCCGATCGAAACGGAAAAACGCAGCGGGCGGTTTCGTTTCATGTCATGATCTCCGTGAGACGGTTGATCGGCCGGTCCTCGACCGTCGGCACGGCGCGCACGTCCGCGCCTTCAGGATGCGGCAGGCGAGCATCCGCGGGGATGCCGAGCAATTCGTAGATGCTTCCGATCAAATCGGACGGATGCACGGGACGTGACGTCACTTGTTCGCCGCGGGCATCGGTCGAGCCCAAAACATGCCCGCCCTTGAATCCACCGCCCGCCACCAGCGTCGAGAACGCGCTGCCCCAGTGGCCGCGTCCGCCATTCCACGGCGATTCCCAAAGTACTTTCGGCGTGCGACCAAATTCGCCGCCGGCCCAGACGATGGTGGTGTCGAGCAAGCCGCGGTCCGCCAGATCGCCGAGGAGCGCAGCGAGGCCGCGATCGAATTCCGGCAGTTTGCGCCGCATGATCTGGAAGTGCTGTTTGTGGGTGTCCCAGCCTTTGTAATTGATCGTCACATACGGCACCCCGCGCTCCGCGAGCCGACGCGCCATGAGGCAGGACTGGCCGAAGGTGTTCCGGCCGTAGTGTTCGCGCGTTTGGTCCTTTTCCTGGCTGAGATCGAAGACCTTGCCGGCGTCGCCCAGGATCATCTCGTACGCGTCCTTCTCGCATTGGCCGAGGGCGGCGAGCCGCGGATCGCCGCTGCGCAGGCTGCGTTCGAAAGTATTGAGCCGGTGCAGGAGCTCGCGACGCGCCTGCTGACGCTCGTCCGTGACGCCTTGCGCGACGACGCCCTCGACCAGAAAACGGTTCGCGGCGGGATCGCCGCCGGTAGCGAACGGTTTGTACTTCGCGCCGAGGAAGCCGGACTCGGAGAAACGCCCCTGCAATTCCGTCAACACGATGTACGGCGGCAGGAGGCCCTGGTAGCCCGCATCGTAGCCCTTGAACAACGACACGACCGCTCCGGCGCCCGGAAACACATCGCGTCCGCCCGAGGCGCGGCCTGTTTGCGTCGTGTAAGCGGCAGTCTCGTGCGCGAACACACCGTGCGTCATGCTGCGGATGAGCGCATATTTGTCGGCCTGGTTGGCGAGCAACGGCAGCAGTTCGCCGAGTTGGATGCCGTCGACGGTGGAGCCGATGGCATGATTGAGCGGGCCGTTGAAGTCGTAGCCTGCCTCCGGTTTCGGATCGAACGTATCGATGTGGCACGGACCGCCCCACAGCCAAATTTGGATCACGGATTTGGCGCGAGGCACGATTCGTTTGTCCGGAGCGGCGGGAACCGAGGACGCAAGCGAAGGCAGGCTCGCGCCAGCCGCGATCGACCGGCCCACGAGTCCGCCACTCATCCACACGGCGGCACCCCCGAGCAGCCCAAGCCGGATGGCCTCGCGGCGCGACATCGCCTGTCGCAGCCCGAGAAGTCGCAGTTCGGCGTCGAGGTTCCAGCGTTTCGGATCGTCGCTGTGATGGAGGCCTGAATTCATGGGGAGAAATATGGTGAGCGGACGGGCGTGGGTTCAGTGCCGGTAAAGAAACTCGGTGCTGTTGATCAGCGCCCATGTGACGTCGATGGCCGCCGAACGCGCATTCGTCGTTCGCGCATAGTCGGCGATGAGCTGACGCTCGTCGTCGGTGGGCGGGCGAGACAGGATCGTGAAGTACAGTTCCGCGAGAATCTCGCGGGAGAGGCGTCCGGTTCGAAAGAGCCGCTGAAGTGCGGGACCTTGCTCGAGCTTCCGCTGTACATGCGTCGAGTTCAGCAGGTGGAGACGCTGGCTGGCCGTGATCCGATTGTTGCGTTCGGATTGAAAGCCGGTGTCGCGGCCGGGTCGCCCGAACATCTCGAGGAACGAACTGGTGATGCTACCGTCCGGTAGCGCAATCGAACGCTGGTCGTCGGGAATGAAGGTGAAAGGTTCGGGAATCGGGCTGGAATACTTCTCCGTGGTGCCGGTGATCGCGTTCAACGCATCGATGAGCACCTCTGCATCCAGGCGGCGGGCGGCGTAGCACGCGAAATTGGCCTCGGCGTCGGGGTGTTCCGAGCGCGGGAGGGATGAAAGCTGATAGGTGGTCGAGTTGAGAATTTCGCGGAGGAGCGCCTTCACATCGAAATGGGCGGCGACAAACTGACGGGTGAGATAGTCCAGGAGCTCAGGATTCGACGGCGGGTTGTCGGCTCGCAGATCGTCGGGTTCCTCCACAATGCCCCGGCCGAGCAGCCAGGCCCAGGTGCGATTCGCCATCGCGCGGGCAAACCACGGATTTTCCGGGGCCGTCAGCCACGCCGCGAACAACTCGCGCGGGTCGCACTCTGGAGAAATACGCAGCGTTCGCCGGTCGAGCCCGATGTTCCCATTGGACGGGCTCGGGGTGGAGGCGTTTTTCGCGACCGTGCCCGAACGGGTTGTCGGGTTCCAACTTGGCAGAGCAACGCTTGTCGGAGTGGCGATCTTGTCCGCGTCGAAGAACACAATTTCCTCCTTCCACTCCTGCGTCGACTTGTAGCCGACGGCCGCAAACAAGCGGGAAAACTCGGCCAATTTGGCGGGTGGCCAGCGGTCGACGCGCGTGCCCATGAACGCCAGCGCTACGACGCGTGCGATCGCGGACGCGTCCCGGCTCTGCATCGCGCGATAAAAATTTGCCGGTCCGACGCGAAAGTTGCTGCCGCTGGCGGTGAGCAGCTCGCAGGCGAACTGATCGTACGGCTTGTTTTCGCGGATCGCGGCGAAGAGCCAGCGGTGATACGCCTGCGCGGCATTGGGCCAGAGGTTGATGGGAAACTCCGCCTTGATCCGAAGCACGTCGCTCCAGCGCATCGTCCAATATTCCGCGTAAGCGGGAAGCTCCAGCAGTCGATCGATCAGGCGGCGGCGTTTGTCGGCGCGACGGTCGGCCAGGAAGTCCTTGGCTTCCGTCGCGGTTGGCAATGTGCCCGTTACGTCCAGATAGGCGCGGCGCACGAACGTGGCATCGGAACAGACGCGGGCCGGTGCGATCCCCAACGCGGCCAACCGCGCGAACACGAGCCGATCGATTTCCCCGGCGGGCGCGGGCTCGTCGGGCAAATCGTAGATCTCCGCTTGAGCAGGTTCCGCGGCGCGTGCAGGAAGCGAATCGACAGCAAGCACGGCGATAAAAAGCAACAGACGCGAAAGGGACATGGAGACAGAGGTAATGCGGCGCCGCATTGGCAGTCGCACGTGGGCCTCAAGACGGCAGGCGTCGCCGCTCGCTACGCATCGTTCGCGGGTATTCGCACCCGTAATGAAAATAACAACGAATGCGGCGCGCCCGACTTATGCGGTGTAGCTGAATCAGTCATACCTCCGGCATCAGCTTCCTTCGCCGTGCGGGGGGCGTAACTGTTCACGTGCACGCCGCGTCGGCAGCGGCATGATTTCATTTCGACGTGAGGAGGGGACCGCCGCGATGCCGGAGCGGTCTGCCGCTCCACGACAACAATCGCCGACACGCGCCGAATTCGTGATCACGGAATTGCCGCGTGGACGCGAGGCACCCCTGGCCATCTTCAAGCGGATCGCGGCGCATCTTCTCGCCGAGAAAGTAGAGGTGGTCGCGGCGATGATTTATGCGAGTGGCGCTGGCCGGCAGGAAGTGACTGACGCGTTTGTTTCGGTCTTTGGGCCGGCGCCATGGCCGATGACATGGGTCGAGGCTGGCGTCTGCGATGGCGGACCGCTGGCAGGTGTGCAGGTCTTCGCTATCCGCAGCAGTGAGGTGTCACGGCTCACCGCCTCCGGTCGTCCGATCGGGTCGGTTTATCGCGTCGGTCCAGTCCGGCTCTGCCATCTGGCCGGGGTGCTGCCGAACGATCGTGCCGCGACCGCGAGGTCGCAGGTTGAAACGACGCTGGCCGAAGCCGAGCGCGCGCTGTGCGGGGCGGGCTTCGCGTATTCCGACATCTTTCGCACCTGGTTCTACAACGATGATATCGTGGCGTGGTATCGACCTTTTAACGAAGCGAGGTCTGCGCACTACGCCGGCCAGCCGTGGCGTGGCGGCGCAGTGCCGGCGAGCACGGGGATCGGCGCCGGCAATCCAGCTGGCGCCAAGCTATCGTTCAGCGGGCTCGCGGTGCAGCCGGTGGAGGGCCACACCGAGTGCGACGTCCGAGCGGTGTCCTCGCCTGGCCAATGCTCGGCGCTGGTCTACGGCAGCTCGTTCAGCCGTGCGATGGAGGTCGCCTATGCAGGCCTGCGGCGGCTGTATATTTCGGGCACGGCCAGCATCCATCCCGATGGCAGCACCGCGTGGGTTGGAAACCCGACGAAGCAAATCGAGCTAACGATGGACGTGGTCGGGGGAATCTTGGAATCGCGCGGGCTGCGCTTCGATTCGATTACGCGAGCCACGGCTTATTTCAAAGATGCACGCTTCAAACCGTGCTTCGATGCGTGGCTTGTCCGTCGCGGCCTGGAGCGAATGCCGGTCGTGTCCATCGAGGTGGAGGTCTGTCGCGCCGAGCTTTTGTTCGAAATCGAAGTCGACGCGGAAGCCGACCTGTGAGCACAAAAAAGCCGCGGCGACGTGCCGCGGCTTCGAGAAGAGGCGTTGGTTGCGTTTAGCTGAGCGTAACGTTTTTCGCTTTCGCCGCGCGCAGCAGGGCATCGGCCATATCGCTGGGCGTCACGGCCACTTCGATACCACATTCCTTGAAGATCGCGATCTTGGCCGCGGCGGTGTCGTCCTTGCCGCCGATGACGGCGCCGGCATGACCCATCCGGCGACCGGCCGGAGCCGTGGCGCCGGCAATGAAGCCCGCGACCGGTTTCTTGCAGTTGGCCTTGATCCACCGTGCGGCCTCGACCTCGGCGCTGCCGCCAATTTCGCCGATCATGATGATGCCATGCGTCTCCGGGTCGTCGTTGAACATCTTGATCACGTCGAGATGGGACGTCCCATTGACGGGATCGCCGCCAATGCCGACGCAGGTCGTCTGGCCGATCCCCTTCGTCGTGAGTTGAAAGACGGCTTCGTACGTGAGGGTGCCGGAGCGCGAAACGACCCCGACGTGGCCTTTCTTGTGAATGTAACCGGGCGCGATGCCGATGCGGCAGCCCCCATGCGAGTCCTTGCCGGTGCCCGGCGTCACGATGCCAGGGCAGTTCGGACCGACGACGCGGGTCTTGCGACCGCTCATGGCGCGCTTCACGCGCACCATGTCTTTAACTGGGATGCCTTCGGTGATGGCGATGGCGAGATCGAGATCCGCGTCGACGCATTCGAGAATCGCGTCGGCGGCGAATGGAGGCGGCACGAAGATCGCCGAAACGGTCGCGCCGGTCGCGGCGGCCGCGTCTTTGACCGAATTGAAGATGGGGACCTTGACGCCGTTGTGTTCGAACACCTGGCCGCCTTTGCCGGGCGTGACGCCGGCGACGACCTTGGTGCCGTAGTCGATGGAAAGCTTGGTGTGGCGCGCGCCGAATTCACCGGTAATCCCCTGGATCAGGAGCTTGGTTTCGGGAGTGACGAGAATGGACATGGTGAAAGAAGTTTAGAGCTGAGTTCTCGTGGTTCAGGCGGCGACGAGCTTGACGATCTTCTGCGCCGCATCGGCCATCGAGTCGCCAGAGACGACCTTGAGACCGGAAGCCGCGAGCGTGGCCTTGCCGGCTGCGACATTGTTACCCTCGAGCCGCACGACCAGCGGGAGCTTGAGGCCGACTTCTTTCACGGCATCGACGATGCCTTGGGCGATCACGTTGCAGTCCATGATGCCGCCGAAAATGTTCACCAGGATACCCTTCACGTTCGGGTCGTTCAGGATGATCTTGAACGCCGCGACCACCTGCTCGCGCGAGGCGCCGCCGCCCACGTCGAGGAAGTTCGCGGGCGTGCCGCCGAAGTGCTTGATGATGTCCATCGTGCTCATCGCGAGGCCCGCGCCGTTGACGAGGCAGGCGATGTTGCCGTCGAGCGCGATGTAGTTGAGCTCGTGCTTCGAGGCCTCGATCTCCTTCGGATCTTCTTCGTTGAGATCGCGGAGCTCGACGAGTTCCGGATGACGGAAGAGCGCGTTATCGTCGAACGCGACCTTGGCATCGAGCGCGAGGACTTCGCCGTCGGGTGTCGTGATGAGCGGGTTGACCTCGACCATCGATGCGTCGGTTTCCCAGAAACAGCGGAACAGTGCCCGGATGAGCTTCGGCGCGTTCTTCGCTTCCGCGCCGGTCAAGCCGAGTTTGAACACCAGCTCGCGCACCTGGAAATCCGCGAGGCCGAAAGCGGGATCGACGAAAATCTTGTGGATCTTCTCCGGCGTATCGTGCGCCACTTTTTCGATTTCCACGCCGCCTTCGGTCGAAGCGACGATCACGGGCCGCGACGTCGCGCGATCGAGGAGAATGGCCAGGTAGTATTCCTTTTTGATCTGACTGCCGACGCTGAAATAAACCGTCTGCACCTTGCGGCCGGCGGGGCCGGTTTGCGCGGTGACCAGCGTGTTGCCGAGCATCTTGGTCGCGATGTCGCGCGCTTCGGCTTTGGTCTTGCAGACCTTGACGCCGCCTTTGAAGCCGTCGGTGAACGTGCCTTTGCCGCGCCCGCCGGCGTGAATTTGTGATTTCACCACCGTCACGCCCTCGGGCAGCTGGGCGAGCGCGTTGACGAATTCCTCCGGCGTCTTGGCAGGTGCGCCCTTGGGAACGGGCACGCCATACTTCTCGAAGAGCGCCTTGGCCTGATATTCGTGAATGTTCATAACAGCAAAAGAGGCGGCCAGTAAGCCATAGCGCTGCGGCGGTAAGCACGCAAAAAACGTGTGGGAAACCCTCCTATGCCGCTTGTTTAGCTTAGCCCGCCGCGGAGTTGCGTTCCGCTAATGCGCCCCGCAGGCTCCTCATTGCCATGTACTCCCACGAGGTGATGAAGGAGGTTTTGAAGAAGACCAGTGCGAAACAGATCGCGTCGGATATGGGGCTATCGCTTTCGCTGATCTATAAATGGGCCGAACCGCCCGAAGACGATAGCGGCAGCGGAGCGAGCAGTCCGCTCGACCGGGTCGGCCAGCTGATCCGCATCACGAAAGACCTGCGCGTCGCCCAATGGGTTTGCGAGCAGGCCGGCGGTTTTTTCATCCGGAACCCCAAACTCCTTCCGCCGCATCAACCGCTGATTCCGATCACGAACGACATCGTGCAAGAATTCGCCGACATGCTGGCGACGATCGCGACGTCGTCGGCCGACAATGTGATCACGAAAGAAGAAGCGCGAAATATTCGCCGCCGTTGGGAGGAGCTGAAAACGGTCACCGAAGGCTTCGTCACTGCCGCCGAGGGCGGCTACTTCACGGCTCAACCCGAGAAGACAGAGCCGAAGCCACAGCCTGACCCCGCGGACGCGGAATAGTCGGCGGCGCGGCCGGCCCGCGCGCGGCGACTATGACCCGCCGATCCGCGCGAAACGAGAGCGTTACCGCGGAAGCGAGACGCGGCTGCGTTCGGCCTGGAGCCAGTCGCGGGCCGTCGTGACGTCGGCTTGAACGAGCGCGTGGCTCGCGGGATGGCTGCGGCAGGTCACGTCGGCACCACCAGCACGGAAAAGTTCGGCGAGGCGAGCTGGGTGATCGGCGGGCACGAGTGGATCGGTGGAACCAGTCGTGATCAACACGCGTTTCCCGACCAAGGAGTTAGGCGCGGCGGGGAGATCTAACACGACCATTGGGCGGAACAGTACGGCGGCCGCGAGCGTTTCGGGACGCAACAGGAGCAGCGAAGCTGCGATGTTAGCGCCGTTGGAGAAGCCGATCGCCACGAGCCGACTGACATCGATCGTATAATGCTTCGCGGCCGCGAGGACGAAGTCGGCGAGGGCCTGAGTGCGGCGCGCAACCTCCTGCGGATCGAAAACGCCTTCGCCGATGCGGGCGAAAAATCGCAACGCGCCACCTTCGCTCACGTCGCCGCGGGGACTCAAAAGCGTGGAACCCGGCGAGACGGTCCGGCCCACTCGCAGGAGATCTTGCTCACTCCCGCCGGTACCGTGAAGCAGCAGCAGCGGCGGTGCGTCCGGATCGCTCCCTGGCTCGAAAACGTGGTGATAGGTAAATTTGGCCATGGGTAATTTGCCTCATGTCACGTCAACAGACCGAATGTTCCGTCGTCGTGTAGAGGCGAATCGCGGTGTTGCATACCTTCCGCCTCAAAAGCGCGGTGTGCAGCCGCCTCTGTAGGCTATGACCAATTTCCGCCGGTGCAAGCGGGCGGCCGTATAACGCCAGAGCCGGCGTCGGGCGCCCTACGCGTCGATCTTTTGGATGCGCGCCAGGTGACGTCCGCCTTCGAATTCCGTGGCGAGCCACACTTTGACGATGGCGAGCGCTTGCGCCTCCGTGATCGTGCGTTGGCCGAGGGAGATGACATTCGCGTCGTTGTGCGAGCGATTCCAAATCGCGACTTGTTCGGTCCAGCATACACCGCATCGGATGCCGCGAACCCGGTTCGCGACGATCGCCTCGCCGTTACCGGAGCCGCCCAGCACGATGCCGCGCTGATATTCGCCACGGGCAACGGCTTCGGCGACGGGGCGGATGAAATCGGGATAGTCGCAGGATGCATCCGAATGCGTCCCGAAGTCGCGCACCGTGTGGCCTTCCTCGAGGAGCATGGCTTTGAGGGCTTCCTTGTAGGCGAAACCGGCGTGATCGGAACCGATGGCAATCGTGAAGGTGCGGGACATGGGATGAAACGCGTGCGTTTTGCCGTGGTCCTTATTCGGCGGTATCTTTCAGGCGCAACTCAATTCCCCGGCATGAAAACAAAACTCGTTTCTCTCTGCGTTGTAATGATCGCGCTCGCCGGCTGCTCGACGGTCGAGTCTCGCGTGTCGAATAACCGCGCAGCATTCGATTCCTGGCCGCCGGCCGTGCAGCAGAAGGTAACCGCCGGACAAATCGACGTCGGTTTCAGCACGGACCAGGTCCGGATGGCGTTGGGCGATCCCGATTACGTTTTCGCCCGATCGGCCGTCACCGGAAACTTCGAGGTCTGGAGCTACCGCGACCGCGGGCCGCGATTTTCATTCGGACTCGGCATGGGCTCGTTTAGCGGGCGCAGCGGTTACAGCACGGGCATCGGCGTGAATACCGGCGGCGGATATCCCGACGAGAAAATGCGCGTGATCTTCGACCACACCGGCCGGGTCAGCTCGATCGAAGAGGTGCGGAAGGCGCGGTAGGGCCACTGGCCCTTCCTTTTGGCGGCGCGCGCCGCTGCACTTGGAACCACCTCCTCGGCCTCGTTTCCTTCCTCTTTGTTAGGTAAATTTAAGTTGTCGATTTTGCAGTTAGCTGCAACAGCTGTTGCAAGAACCAGCACGCCGCGCTCGGCCAACTTTGGGTAGTTCGACGGATCGAAATGCGGCGTCAGCTCTCGAACAGCTTAAGCACTCTCGCGGTGTCCCCGAGATCGTCGAGCACCACGGTCGGAGCGTGCGCGCGGAGCGCATCGAGCGAGTAGCCGCCGGTCGCGATCGCCATCGTGCGGGCGCCAATGACTTTACCGCAGGCGATGTCGTGCGGGGTATCGCCGATGATCCATACGTTGGCGCTGGCAAAATCGACGCCGTGATGGGCCCGGGCTCGTTGCACGGCGTGCGGCCCGAGATCGTTGCGATGCTCGCTGTCGTCGGCGAAGGCGCCGAAGGGGAAATGGTCCCACAGGCCGTGGTGCGCGAGTTTCACCTGCGCGCCGCGGCGCATGTTGCCGGTCAACAAACCTTGGGCAATATGGCCATGTTCCGCGGCGGCGCGCAGCACTTCAGGTACGCCGGGCAACACGCGGGCATGCGGATTGACCAGCTCCGCGGGGAGCGCCGACACGTAGCCGTCGAAGTAACGGGCGAAATTCTCTTCGGTGATCGCAATCGAAAACTTCCGAAAGACCTCGCGCATGATCCAACGATCGGTCCGCCCGGCGAAATCGATGTCCGCGAGCGAACCGTCGACCCCGAACACCTGGCGCAATGCCACGGTAAGCGCACGCATGCCGGCGCCGCCGGACGCGATCAAAGTCCCATCGATATCCCAAAGGAGAAGAAGCTTCACGAGAACTCACACCACAAGCGGACCACCGCGTTCCGGGCGAGACAAAGTTTGCGACGACGCGGCCGAGGCGAAGCGATCGATCGAATCGCCCGTGGAAACGGACCCAGCGGCTTACCCCCCCCGAGCACTTCGCGCCGGAAGAGAAGGCCCGCCGCCCCCGTGCCCTCGCGATAGCCGAAGCGGCTATTCGTCGGCCGGCGGGAGCTCGAGGGTGAAGGTTGCGCCCTTGCCGACACCGTCGCTGGCAACGGTCAGCGAGCCGCCCAACTCGGACGCAGCCAGCGCGCTCGAATGCAGGCCGAAGCCGTGGCCGGTCTTCTTCGTGGTAAAACCAAAGCCGAAAATCCGGGAGAGGTTCTCCGGCGCGATGCCCATGCCGTTGTCGGTCACGAAAATTTGCGTGCGGCCGGACGGCGAGGTGCGGACGCCGACAATGATCCGGCGGTCCGGCCGACCAGAGTCTTTCAACGCGTCTTTCGCGTTGTTGAGCAAATTCCCGACGATCTGGAGCGCTTTCTGACGTTCCACTTTCACGGCCGGAGCCGGCATGAAATTGCGTTCCACCTCGATATCGAGGCGCTTCATCGCCGCGTCGCTCAGGCGCAACGCGAATTCGACGAGTTCCGCCGCGTTCAAGACTTCGCTGATTCCCGCGACGCGAGCGTATTGCTGCTGCGCGGCCACCATCTCTTTGATGTGATCGACATTCTTCTGCAGTGCATCGAGCTCCTGCAAAATCTCCGTCCGCTCGGTCATCAAGAGCTCGCCGAGGCTGGAAAGATAAACCGGCAGCTGCTGCCCGCGTCGATCTTGCGCAAAGAATTCCGGCAGCCGGCCATTCTGCTCCGCCAGCATTTCCGCGATCTTCGGAATCGAGGCCACCTTGGATTCGCGAATGCGCGTAGCGGTAAGGCTCGCCGTCGTGTTCACGCTGTTCAACGCATTGCCCAAATTATGCAGGATGCCCGTCGCCATTTCCGCGATGCCGGCAAGCCGCGACGTCTCCACCAATTCTCGCTGCGCCACCTTCAGTTTCTCCTCGATCTCGCGGAAGCTGGTCATGTCCCAGGAGAGGATCTGCACCCCGAGGTTCCGTCCGCTGTCGTCGATCAGCGGGACGTTCTTGACGTGGAAGTAACGTTTCTGGCCGGTCCGCTCGACGACGCTCTCGTATTCGAGCGGCTGGCGGGTCTGCATGACGCGACGGTCGTCGGCCCGGTGTTTTTCCGCCTCCGCCGGGGGAAACACCTCCGCGTCGGTCTGGCCCACGATCGTCTCGAGCGGCCGATTTACCAGCTCGGCGAACCCGCTGTTGGCGTAAGTGAAGCGTCCGTCGATGTCCTTGCGCAGGATGACTTGCGGCAAGCTTTCGACCAGGGAGTGGTAGAAATATTCCGAGGCGCGAATCGCCTCGTAGGATTTCGCGAGTTCAGCGGTGCGTTCCACGATCCGCTGCTCGAGTTCGGTATTATGTTGTCGCAGCGACGCCGTGCGCCACCGGTACAAGCCGAGCCCGACGCCTACGAGCGCAAGGGCGATGCCGCCGTAAAACCAGCCCGTTTGGTAGAAGAACGGCAGCTGGATGAGATCGACGGTGGCACCCGTTTGGTTCCAGACGCCGTCGTCGTTGCATGCGAGCACGCGGAAGCGGTGCTTTCCCGGCCTCAAGTCCGCATACAACGCCGTGCGGCGAGTGCCCGCGTCGAGCAATTGCGGATCGCGACCTTCGAGCTGATAGCGAAAGAACACTTGATCGGGTCCGATGAAACTCAGCGCGGTGTATTCGATGTCGAGCGAGCGCGTCCCGGGAGCCAGCTCGAGCGGTTTGCCGGGAATAGGGAAGTGCGGCTGATTGTTGACGACGACGCGCTCGATCTGGACCGGCGGGATGGCGCTATTGCGGGTCAGCTTCTTCGGATCGATCGCGACAATCCCGTGCCGGGACGTGAACCACATCCGGCCGTCGGGCGCCCGTATCGCGGCCGGGGACGAGCCGAAGCCGACGGTGCCGGGCCGGACGCCGTCGCCTTGCACGGCGAGTCGAATCACGCCGGTCGCCTTCTCGCCCTTGGCCAGGGCAATGAGGTTCGCTTTCGAGGTCCACATGATGCCCTTCGGCGTGCCGAGCCAAACCCGGCCATCTGCATCTTCGATGACGGCAGCGACCTGGTCGCTGAACGGAAGCGAGAGCGAGTCGGGATTCGCGCATTTGCCGTCGCGCAGCAGCAGCAAGCCGCGGCCTTTGGTTCCCACCCAAACGTTGCCTTCGGCATCGGGATAGATCGCCCGAATGTCGTTCGACGGCAGGTCTTGGTTCACCGTGATCGTATCGCCTTTGAACGTGACGATGCCGCCGCGATCGCGAATGCCGGCGTAAACGGTGCCGTCCGGCCCTTCGGCGAACACCATGGCCACGGGACGAATGCCGATCTTCTGCTTGGGGGCGATGAGAGGGGTGAGCGACTTGAACTCGCCATTCCGGTAGGTCGTCACGCCGTCCGTTTCCGATCCGATCCAAACGGTGCCGTTGCGGTCTTCGAAGAGCGCCCGCACGCGTTGCAGTTGCGACATCGGGGTCAATACGCCGTTGCGCCAGACGGCGAGTCCGTTGCGCATTCCAACCCAGACGGCGCCATCCGCGGCGGCCCAGATGCACCATACTTCGCTTGGCGTTTCGAACGTGGTCAGCTGGCCGGTCGGCTCGAGGCGAGCGAAACCGGTGCCGGTGAGCCCCGCCCAGAGATTGCCGTTCGCGTCCACCGACACGGTACGCGTGCTGCCGCCGAGCGGCCGATCTTCCCGGGCAATCATGTGGAAGGCCGAGGGCCTCATCCGGGCGACGCCATCGCCGGCGGTGCCGATCCAATAGCTGCCTTCGCGGTCTTGCATGATGTTGCGGACATGCTCCGCATCCGGCACCGGCACGTGGATGAAGTGGTCTTCATCGGCGTTCCGCATCATGTATAGATTGTTCGTGGCGACCCAAATCTGGCCCAGCTGGTCCGCATAGATGCCGCGCACCATTTCGTTATCGAGGCCGTTTTTCGTATCGAAGTTGCGCACCTCGCCGTTTCGGACACGCAGCAAGCCAGTGCCGTGGCTGATCCATAAGGTGCCGCGGGGGTGTTCGATTACCCGGGTATAATCGCGGAATTGATAGGGCCCCGGGTTGTACGGCAGCGCCGCGCCGTCCTGCAGGTAAAAGCCGCCCGAGAGCAGGAAAAAGACCCACACGCGATCGTTCGAGTCGATGAACAGGCAGCGGACATCGGTCTCCGCCGGCATGCCAGGATCTTTCGCATGCGAAATGAAGGTGCCATTGCGATACTCGAGCACCCCGTCGTCCTGCGTCGCGACCCAGATATGGCCGAGATGATCTTGAGCGATGTCGCAGACCCGCCGGCCCGTGAGCCCGACGCGCTCGAATCGCCCGTTCCGGTAACGACACAACCCGCCTTGCGTGGCGATCCACAGCCAGCCGTCGCGGTCTTCGAACAGCCGGCGCATCAGATTCGATGGCAGTTCGGGCGTCGTCCACGTGCTGAAGGTCACGAAGCGGACGCCGTCGAAACGAGCGAGACCGCTTTCCGTGCCGAACCACATGTAGCCGTCGCTGGTTTGGCACGTGACCGGGACGCCGTGATTCGGCAAACCGTCGTAGACGCCGAAGATCGTCGTCGCGTACGTGGGCTCCTGCACCGCTTGCTCGGCCGCGTGCAAGCCGGGGCTCAGAACCGCGACGAGCCAAGCGGCGCATAGCGCCAACGCGCGGCAGATCTGCGTTCGCCAACCGCTGCCGCCGTCCGAACCCAAACCCCACGCGCGGGCAATCCCGAGGCCCATGTGGGCGGCCGGGACACTCGAGGGGACTGGTGCGACCACCGACAAAGAGACCATGGGTCGGGTGAGATTACGCTTAAATCGTCCGGGGTGGAGCAAAGTTAAGTGAGCCGCGTCGCGACTGGGGCACACGGAACGTGGCATAAACACCTTCAAAAGCCACTCTGAAAAAGCGATTTACGGTGTAGGTTTGCGTATCCGTTTTGCGGGGGCGCGACCCCATGTCCGCACGAAAACCTAGCGCCGCAATGCGGTCACGGCGGTGCCGACGACGATGAGCGCCGCGCCCACGATTTCGTGGCGCGTGAAGCGTTCGTGAAACAGCAACCAACCTCCGCCAGCGATGCCCAGCGGCACGAGAATTTGCAGGAGCGATCCTTCCGCGACCGGCAAGTCCCGAAACGCGCGCGTCATCGTCAGCTGGCCAACCGCGGCGGCGATGCCGGCGATCGCCATGACCAGCCAAGCCGTCGGCGAAACGCCGCGGAGGTGCAGCATGCCGGCGGGCGCGCATACCAGCAGTCCGTACACGCACTGCGCGGCGAAAATCGTCGCGGTGTGTTCGCCGTCGGCGTGGAGCTGGCGAATCGTCACGACGATATAAGCGCTCGCGAGCGCGCACGCGATGGCCAGCAGATCGTAGCGGTTCGCATGCACCCCGGCGGCGAAGGCGTTGGTGAGCAAGGCGAGCCCCGCCAGTGCCGCGATACTGCTCACGACGAGCAGCGCGTGGAAACGCTCTCGTAGCATAAACGCGGCGAGCACCGCGCCGAAAATGACATAGGTATTGTTGATGAAGGTCGCGCGTCCGGCGCCGAGCTTCACCACGGTGAGGTAAAAGACCACCACCCCGATACTGCCGACCAGTCCGCGCCCCGCGAGCTTGGGACGAGTAAACAACCGCACGAAACGCACCTCGCGCCAATAGAAGGCGCACAGCAGCGCGATGCCGACGACGAAGCGCGCGGCGCTGATGAGCCAAACGTTCACGGACTGCACCTCGCCGAGCGCTCGAATCAGCAGGACGTTGGTCGTGAAGCACACGGTCGAAAACAGCATGAACCCGATCCCGCGCGCATGGTGGCGGCGCGCGACGATGGCATCGGCGGATTCGTTCATGGCTCGAGCTTGGCGCGCCCGGCGCGGCGGAGGCAGAACAATTCGCGCACCCCGAGCGCAATGCGCGCGAAATTAAAGCGCAGACTGATGGGCTCGCCGAAGCGCCGCTTAGCCCAAATATTTCACAGCCAAACCCAAGCGATCGCCACAGAGGGCACGTGACCTCTGTGACCCAATGTTGTGATCGTTGGAGTCTAAAATTTGCGGGCCAAGCTCGTCAGAGCGCGTGGAGCGCGCTTTTGCTGACAGCTAAGCCGGCTTCTTTCACCGCTTCGCTCATCGTGGGATGCGCGTGGATCGTGCGAGCCAGGTCTTCGGCGCTGCCGCCATATTCCATGTGCGTCACGACCTCGCTGATCAGTTCCCCGGCATTGTGACCCAGCATCTGCGCGCCGAGGAGCTTGTCGGTTTTCGCGTCGGCCACGATTTTCACGTAGCCATCCGTCGCTCCGGCCGCGATGGCCCGGCCGTTGGCGGCGAAGTTGAATTTGCCGACATTCACCGCGAGGCCCTTCGCCTTGGCGCCGTCTTCGCCCAATCCGACCGACGCGACTTCCGGGCTGGTGTACACGATCGCCGGCACCAGGTCCCAGTTGATGTGGCCCGCCTTGCCCGCAATCCATTCCGCCACCGCGACGCCGTCTTCCTCGGCCTTGTGCGCCAGCATCGGTCCCGCGACGACGTCGCCGATCGCCCAGATTCCCGCGACATTCGTCCGCAGATGGCCATCGACCTTGATGCGCTTTTTTTCGTCGAGCTGGACGCCCGCTTTGTCGAGTCCGAGGCCGTCCGTGAACGGCCGCCGACCGACGGCGACGAGCACTTTGTCCGCTGGAAAGTTCAGCTTCTTGCCTTCCCGTTCCGCGGTGAGGACGCCGTTCGCGAAGCCGGTGACCTTGGCGCCGACTTCGATTTTCAGCCCTTGCTTTTGCAGCAGGCGCGTGAAGTTCCGCACGATATCGTCGTCGTACGTCGCGATGATTTTTGGCAGAAACTCGACCACGGTGACGTCGCTGCCGAGACGCGCCCACACCGAGCCGAGCTCGAGTCCGATCGCCCCGCCGCCTACGACCACGAGCTTCTTCGGCACGCTTTCAAAACCGATGGCGTGATCCGACGAGACGACGGTCTGGCCGTCAAACTTCATGAACGGCAGTTCCACCGGCGCCGAGCCGGTTGCGACGACGATGTTCTTCGCCGTGAGCTTTTTGTCGGCGACGGCGATCGTGTTCGCGGAGACGAAGGACGCCGCCCCGGTCACGACCGTGATCTTCCGCGCTTTCGCGAGCTGGCTCACGCCGCCGACCAGCTTTGCGACCACGTCGTCTTTCCGCTTCAGTAACGTGGCGAGATCGACCTGCACCGAGCCGAGCTTGATGCCCTGGTCGGCCGCGTGGTGCTTCGCCCAAGTCACATGCTCGCTGGCGTGGAGCAGCGCTTTGCTGGGAATGCAGCCCACGTTCAGGCACGTGCCGCCGAGCGTCGCGCGTTTCTCGACGAGCGCGACCTTCAAGCCGAGCTGAGCCGCGCGAAACGCGCAGACATACCCGCCGGGTCCCGCGCCGATGACGATGAGATCGAAAGAAGAGTCCATAAAAGTAGCGAGTAGGGAGTAGCGAGTAGTCAGAGTAGCCAAGGCATGATGCTCGCTACCCGCTACTCACTACTCGCTACTGCAATTAGGCTCCGATCAGGAGCCGCGCGGGATCCTCGATCGCTTGCTTCACTTTCACGAGGAAGGTGACCGCTTCTTTGCCGTCGATGAGCCGATGATCGTAGCTCAACGCGAGGTACATCATCGGACGAATGACGACTTGGCCGTTGAGGGCGATGGGACGCTCGTTGATGGCGTGGAGTCCGAGGATCGCGCTCTGCGGCGGGTTGATGATCGGGGTCGAAAGCATCGAGCCGAAGATGCCGCCGTTCGTGATCGTGAACACGCCGCCTTCGAGGTCGGGCAAGGTGATCTTGCCGTCGCGGGCGCGCTTCGCCGCATCGGCGATCGCTTTTTCGATGTCGGCCATGCCGAGCGCGTCGCAGTTGCGAATTACCGGGACCATCAGGCCTTTCTCCGTGGAGACCGCGACGCCGATGTCGTAATAATGATTTTCGACGATGCTGTCGCCGTCCAGCTGGGCGTTGACCGCGGGCACTTCCTTCAAGGCGTGCACAACCGCTTTCGCGAAGAACGACATGAAGCCGAGCTTGATCGCGTTCTTTTTCACGAAGTCGTCCTGGTACTTGGACCGCAGCGCCATCACGGCGGACATGTCGACTTCGTTGAAGGTCGTGAGCATGGCCGCTTCGTGCTGGGCGGCGACGAGCCGTTGGGCAATTTTCGCGCGCAGCGGCGAAAGTTTGCGCCGTGTTTGGCGTGGCGTTGCCGCCGTTGTAGCCGGGCTCCCTGAGCCTGGCTGCTTGCCCGGGTCAGCGACGGCCGGTTTGCCGGGATCCGGGACCCCAGCTGCAGGACCGGTGGCGGCGGCGAGCATGTCGCCCTTCGTGACGCGGCTGGCTTTGCCGCTGCCGGAAACTTTCGCGGGATCGATGCCGGTTTCGGCTGCCATCCGGCGCACCGCCGGCGATTGCACCGCGGAAGCGCGGCCGCCCTCGGCCGCTTCTTTCGCCTGCTGCGTGCCAGGCGCTGGATAAGGGTTCGGCAACGCCGAAGTGGCCGTCCCCGATTTTCCGCCGGCGGTCGTCGTCGGCTCGCCGCCGCCGGCTGCGGCGGACGGGTCGATGGTCGCGACGACTTGGCCGATTTTCACTTCATCGCCGGTGTTCGCTTTGAGCGTGATCTTGCCCGCGGCTTCGGCCGTGCCTTCGGACGTAATCTTGTCGGTTTCCAGCTCGAAGAGCGGTTGGTCTTTCGCAACGACGTCGCCATCTTTGACGTGCCATTTCGCGAGGACGCCTGAGCTGATGGATTCGCCCATCGCGGGAATTTTGACTTCGAGAAGTGCCATTGGGGGGAGGAAAAGGAGTGAGTAGCGAGTAGCGAGTAGCGGGTAGCGAGTAGGCGGGAAGAAATAGTAGTGAGTAGGCAGTAGCGAGTACAGGGTAGCGAATACGGGAACGCCGGATCGATATGCTCGCTACTCGCTACTCACTACGCGCTACTGTGCTCACAGCGTGAACGCTTCTTTCAAAAGCGCGCCGAGTTCGAGTTTGTGCAGGGCGAGGGAGCCGACGGCCGGGGAAGCGGAGGCATCGCGGCCGGCGTAGAGCGGCTTCCGGCCGAACACCTCTTCGAGCTGCGGGGCGATCCAGGTCCAGGCGCCGTTGTTGGCGGATTCTTCCTGGGCCCACACGATTTTCGCGTTGGCGTACTTCTTGGCGATTTCGGCGAGCCGCTTGCGATGAAGCGGATAAAGCTGCTCGATGCGCACGATCGCGGCGTCGCTGTTGTGCTTCGCGCGATAGTCCACGAGATCGTAGTACACCTTGCCGGAGCACAGCACGAGGCGCTCGGGGGCTTTGCGCTCGACCGGAAACGCCGTGCGGCCGCCTTGGCCCGACGACGTGTAGGACGGATCGTCGAGGATGCTTTGGAAGCTGCCTTGCGTGAAATCGTCGATCCGCGACGTGCACGCCGGATGGCGCAGCAGCGATTTCGGCGACATCACGATGAGCGGCTTTTGAAAATCGCGTTTCATCTGGCGCCGCAACGCGTGGAAGAAATTGGCCGGCGTGGTGATGTTGGCGACCTGGATATTGTCTTCGGCGCAAATCTGGAGAAAGCGCTCGAGCCGGGCGGAGGAGTGCTCGGGGCCCTGACCCTCGTAGCCGTGCGGCAGCAGCATCACGAGATTGCTGGTGCGCTGCCATTTCGATTCGCCGCTGGCGATGAACTGATCGATGACCACCTGCGCACCGTTCGCGAAATCGCCGAACTGCGCTTCCCAAATGCAGAGCAGGTTGGGGTAGTCGAGCGAGTAACCGTAATCGAACGCGAGCACGCCCGCCTCGGAGAGCAGCGAGTTGTACACGCAGAACAGCGCTTGGTCGGCCCCGAGATTCTTGAGCGGCGTGTACGTCGCTTGGGTTTCCATGTCGTGCAACACCGCGTGGCGGTGGCTGAACGTCCCGCGCTCGCAGTCTTGGCCGCTGAGACGGACCGGCGTTCCCTCGACGAGCAAGGTGCCGAACGCGAGCGCCTCCGCAAAGCCCCAATCGATCGGTCCGCCGTCTTTGTGCGCCTGCGCGCGGGCATCGAGGAAGCGTTTGATCTTGGGGTTGACCTTGAACTCCGGCGGCACCGTCGTGAGCGCGTGCACCACGCGGTCGATGACCTCCGCGGCGACACCGGTGGACACGGCTTTGAAGTGGTATTCCGGCTGGAAGACCGCGGTCGAGCCCACGAACTTCCGCTGCTCCAGCGCCGCGGCGCGCTTCGCGCTTTTGGCCGTTTCCGCGGCCTTGGCCTGCTCGAAATTCTTCTCGAGTGCCGCGGTATACTCGGTTCGAACGGCATCCGCCTCGGCGATATCGATCGTCCCTTCCGCAATGAGCTTTTGGATCAAGACGGCGGAAATCTGCGGGTGGCCCGCGATCTTCTTGTAGAGGAGGGGCTGCGTGAACGCCGGCTCGTCGGTCTCGTTATGGCCGTGCTTCCGATAGCAATACATGTCGATCACGATGTCCCGGCCGAAACGCTCGCGGAATTCCAGGGCGAGTTGCGCGACCATGCACACGGCTTCGGGATCGTCGCCGTTCACGTGATAGACCGGCGCCTCGATCATCTTTGCGACGTCCGTGCAGTAGCGCGTGGACCGCGCCTCTTCCGGCTCCGTGGTGAAGCCGATCTGATTGTTGATCACGATGTGGACCGTGCCGCCGGTCGTATAACCGGGTAACTGCGAGAAATTCAGCGTCTCCGCGACGACGCCTTGGCCGGCGAAGGCCGCGTCGCCGTGAATGAGCAGCGGGAGAACGCGTTTGCGCGTCTCGGTGTCGCCGCGAATCCGCTGCCGCGCGCGCGCCTTGCCTTCGACGACCGGGTTGACGATCTCGAGGTGGGAAGGATTGGCCGCGAGCCGCACCTCCACCTTTTTCCCGGCGGCGGTATCCAGCACCGCCTCGTAACCGAGGTGGTACTTCACGTCGCCGTCGCCGCCGACCGTATCCGGAATGTAATTCTCCGAAAACTGTTCGAACAAGACGTCGAACGATTTGCGCATGACGCTCGTGAGGATGTTCAGCCGGCCGCGGTGGGCCATGCCCATCACCACCTCTTCGACGCCGACTTGCGGGCAGTGCTCGATGATGGCGTCGACCGCGGCGACCATCGTCTCGCCGCCCTCGAGCGAGAATCGTTTTTGTCCCACGTAACGCGTGTGGAGGAAGCGCTCGAACAACTCCGCCTTCACGACGCGGCGCAGAATGCGGACCTTCTCCGGCTTCGAAAACTCAGGCTGGTTGCGCGAGGCCTCCATGCGCTCCTGCAACCAGGCGCGCACGTCGACGTCCTGGATGTGCATGTATTCGACGCCGACGTGGCCGCAGTACGTGCGGCGCAGCTCGGCGATGACGTCGCGCAGCTTCATCTGCCCGCCGCCGAGATACGTGCCCACATCGAAGGCGGTTTCGAGATCGCCCTCGTTCAAGTCGAATTGATCGAGCGAAAGCTTGGGGTGCGCCGCGGGCGCGTCGCTCAACGGATCCAGATGCGCCTCCAAATGGCCGATCGAGCGGTACGCGTTGATGAGCTGGTGCACGCGCGACTGCTTGAGGCTGTCGATGATCGGCGTGCCGCCGACATGATCCTCGTTCGTCGCCGCCAGGGCGGCGGCAGGCGACGCGCCATTGGCGCCCAAGCTGAAGCCTTGGAAGAAGGCCCGCCACGTCGGGTCGACGGAATCGGGATTTTGTAGCCACCGCTCGTACGCCGCCTCGATGACGGCGGAGTTAGCGCGCGTGGGAACAGTGGTGCGGTTCATGGATGCGAGAAATGGAATGAGGATAAGATAAATGCACAAGCGAGAGACTGCGACGGTCGTCTTTCGCAGGGCGGTCTATTAGCGGAACGATAAGGTCATCATGCCCGCCCCGCGCAGACAAGTCGGCGATGCGCAGGCTCCGAGATTGCAAACGAGCTTAAGGTCAGTAACTGCCGCATAAGGAACGCACGTCACCGCATGGAAGCTCACATTAAAGCCTCTCTGATTTCACTCCTGTCTGCGATCAAAGCCGCTGATGGCCAAACCGTGGCCACGGAGATGGCCCGGTTGGACGAATTTCTCGAGCGGGGCAGGGCGGGGCTGCACCCGCAGCTCGCCCATTTCCTCGGTAATCGCAGCTATGCAAAGGCGCTGATGTTTCTCGAGGGCGATACCGATATTCCGGCCGGCATCTGCGGCGGCGGAAAAACGAAACGCTGAGGTCGGCCCGCCGACCGAGAGTGGGCGAGGCTTTCCGGCCCGACGGTTGGCCGGCGCGAGCACGTCTTGGGCATAACGTCGCTAGCGTGGATCGACGAACGGCCAAAAAATTCGCTGGACGCTAACTACGACACGTGTCGTAGTCGTTGCTACCCCTTACCCGTTATTCGGCCGGCTATTCCCGGTCCGTCCTTTCGTGGCGTACTTCCACGACCGTTCACGCGATGCGCAATCGCATGAGCGGACCTTTGTAACGACCCCGTGATTCGCAAACTCTCGCCCTCCCGCTGCGACGCTTTCGGGAGGGCGAGTTCGCTCCCATTTGGGAACAACCCCTAACATGAAAACTGCCTCCATCCTCCTCTTCGCAGCGGCGCTCGCGCCGGCTGCTTTTGCCACGACCCGCTCCGTTCCGTCGCAATATTCGACGGTCCAAGCCGCGATCAACGCAGCCGCCGCCGGCGACACGATCTCGATCGCGAACGGCACGTACACCGGGCCCTTCACCGTTCCGAGTTCCAAGACCGGCCTGACCATCAACGGCGCCAGCAATACCGGAACGATTCTCACGAGCGGGCAGAATCAGACGACGCTCACGGTGCAGGCCACCGACGTGAATATCCAAAATATCAAGCTCCAGAATACCTATGGCGCCGATACCAACACCAATCACGTGCTCATGGTGCAAGCCGCACGCTGCGCCGTGCGTTGGTCCTATCTCAACGGGCGCCAAGATACGCTCTGGGTGCGGGGCAGCAGTTCGTCGTGTTATGTAACCGGCAGCGAAATCCAAGGCACCGTGGATTTCGTGTACGGCGACGGACGCGTCTTCATCACCAATTCCACGATTCGCGAAATGCGCGGCAACGGCGCCACGATCGGCGCGCCCAACACGGCGTCGTCGCAGAACTACGGCATCGTGTTTTCGGGTTGCACGATTGCCTCCGGCGGAACAGCGACCACAGGTTCGACCTACTTGGGCCGCCCGTGGGGCGCCTACGGCGAGCTCGCCTTCATCAATTGCAACATCGGCACCGTCATCGCTCCCGTCGGCTATATCGAATGGAGCGGCACGAACAATTCGGCGACCTGCCGCTTCGCCGAATACCCCTGCCCCTCGAGCCGCGCCTCATGGGTGAAACGTCTGACGTCGACGCAAGCGGCGGCCTATACGAAGAGCAACGTGCTGGGCGGTTGGAATCCCAACTGAGCCGAGCGGTGAGCTAGGTTGGATCTTTGGTTTGTTGTTACGCGAGGTAGGGCGCCGGATCTGGCGAGTCACGGTTGCCGGTCAGCAACTGGGTATCGATGGAAACGTCGCCCTACCTTTTGTGCTTTCGGTGCGGCTCCAGCGTGGCACGAGCATCCGCGCTCAAAAGACCGAAGATGGCGCCGCGCCATCCTCGTGATCGTAATCGTGCTCGTGACCGCCATTGGGCGACGTCCGGGAGGGTCCCGAAACGATCCTAACGATTGCGATCACGATCAGGATTACGATCAAGAGGACGAGACGGGCGTGTACCCAATACCCCGTGCTACTTGCCAGCAGCGCCATCCCTTCGTCCGCGCGCGATTCTGTTTTATTCCGGCACGAACTCGGTTTCTTTTCCGGTCATGGCAAAAGACAAACTTTCGACCGATGGAGGACAAAACCTCGGACAGAATCCGTTTGCTGCCCTGAGCAACGCCGGACTCCCGGTCGCTCCCAAGGTCGTGCTGGAGCAAGCGGCCGCGCAGCCTGCGAAAAACCGCGCGTCCGAGCCGAATAAGAACCGTGGCCGCGTCGATATTCGGCGCGAGACCGGCGGCCGCGGTGGAAAGACCGTCACGGTCGTCAGCGGATTTGTCGGCATCGGCTTGCCGGAAAAGGAACAGCTCGCGAAGAAAATGCGCGGCGCCTGCGGCTGCGGTGGGACGGTGAAAGACGGCAACATCGAGATCCAAGGCGACCAACGTGAAACCATCGCCCGCATCCTCAGCGAAGCCGGTTTCCGTCCGGTTTTCGCCGGCGGGTAATTCGCCGGACCGCGTGCGCAAGACGTAGCGGAAACCGTGAGGTTTTCGCGGGCCTCCGGACGAAAAGCTCACGCTTTTCGCTACGGGCGGCCACCGCGTCTTCGTCCCAAAAAAAAGAGCGGGGCGCTAGGCGCCCCGCTCAGACCAACCCCCTCTAACCGAAAGCGATTCGTCTACTGCGGCGTCAGCGTTACGGTGACATCGAAGCTCGCGCTGCCATCGATCACCTTCGCCTTTTGGGCGTCGTAGATCGTGACCCATTGCACCGCCGGCGCATAACCGGTTGCCGACGCCTTGATCAGTTTCGCGTTGGCTGCGCTCGTCAGCGCGCTGGCGGCGTCGGTCCAGCTGAAACTGAACCCGCCGTTGCCGGCGCTCATGACGGTTTCCTCGAAGGTTGCGCTCGCCGTCACCGGATCCGACCGATTCCAGACGCGCACCGCAGCATTCGCGATCGGCTGGCCGGTTTGCGCATCGACGACGTGGATCGCGACGTTCGTTAGATCGGGCAATGTCGCCGCCTGGCGGTCGGCGCCGCGCGCGTTCTCCGACACGAGCTTCGAGCTGAGCGGCGCGAAGTGCACCGCCGCGAGCAAGCTGTCGCGCGCGACCGGCGAACCGAGGCGGGGATTGTTCCAGGCGTTCGTCGTGAGCGGGTCAGCCCAGTAGTCGGACCGCGTCGTCCAGAACGGATCGGTCGTCGCCGAATCGGCCGTACCGGTGTCCGGCGCCAGCGGCGCTGTGCCCGACAAATCTTTCATCCCGGCAAGCGAAGCGTATTCGCCGGCGCCCGCGCCGAACGACAGTTCGAATACCCGCGTGAGGTAATGCAGCTGGCGCCAGTATTGCTCCATTTGCGGGCTGCCGGCGGTAAGCGTTGCCGGATCGTAAATTTGATCCCACCTGAAGTCGGTCCCGCCCGCGGCTCCCGACGCGTGCAATGCCGGCTGGCCGCCATACGTGCCGATCGCGAGATTGTCCGTGGCGCGGAGATAAACCCAGAGCGAGGTTTGCGGATAGAAATCGTAGGGCGGATTCGTGAAAGGATCCTGCGTCACGACGTTCACATCGTAATAGGAATCGAACTGGATTCGGCGCAGCGATTCGCGGCTGAAGATCGTATTGAGATCGGCGGAGTATTGGCTGAGCCGCCGCACCAACTCGTCGTTGGTCATCGCGCCCGCGAGGCTTTGGTCGACGAAGTACCGGACATGATTCGTGGGATGGAACGTGACGGTCAGCTCCGTCGTCGCGCCAGCCACGATGTCGACGTCGAACGGCGCGGGCTCCTGCCAGCCCACGCTGCCTTGGGCGAAAAAGATCGAGTGTCGCCCGGCCGGCAAAGGCACTGTCTGGCCGCAGGTATACCAACCCGCGTACATGTAGGTGCTCAGGTCGACGGCGAATTGGGCGTAGGAATTCGGAATGCTGCCCGGATTCGCATGAATGATGAGCTGACCCGCGTTCGCCGAGGTGACCGACGGCGAGTAGCGCGTCAAGGTGACGAGCTGGCCGGCGGGGAGCGTGACCACCTCGGACGGGATTGGCTGATACGTGTCGGGCGTGAGGTAATCGATCGTGTAGTTGCCGCCCTGCGACAACGTGTACGTCATGCCGTTGAGATACCATTCGCCGCCGTTGACGCGCCACCGCGTGCTCGAAGGATAAGTCGTGATGGAGATCTGCGCCACCGCCGTGTACGTCCGCGACAAGCTCGTGAGCTGGCCGCCCGGAATATTGAGCATTTCGTAGCCCGGTGTGATGTACGCGGTGACGTCGCTGTAATCGATCCGATGATACCCCGGCCAGAGATTGTCGACGATCGCGCCGCTCGGCTGCCAAGGGCCGCCATCGACCTGCCACTGCGCGTTCGCCGGCGTCAGCGTCAACGACACGCGACCGGCGGCCACGTATTGCGTGGAGACGGTGCGAATTTCCCCCTCGTATAGCTGGTACATCTCGCGCGACGGCGTGATATAACCGGCGACCGAACTGTACTCGATCGTGTGAGCGCCGGCCGTGACGTATGCCGTGGTGTCCGAGTTCTGCCAGGAGCCGCCATCGACGCGCCACTGCGCCGTGGAGGGCGTCAACGTCACATGAAACTGGGGCACGTTTTGGTAGTACCGATAGAAGGTCGTATCCTGTCCTGCATAGACGTTGATGGTTTCGGAGGACGCCGCGACGTAGCCGGTCAACGGTTCGTAATCGAGCGTATGGTCGCCGCTCGCCAGACCCGAGACCGTCGCGCCGCTCGCTTGCCAGCTGCCGCCGTCCACGCGCCAGCGCGCCGTCGTCGGGTAAAGCGTCACGGTGACCTTCGCGAGCGGGTTGTAGAAGCGATAGAGGTTCTGCGGTTGTCCCGTCGACAACGTCACGGTCTCCGCCGCTGGCGCGATGTAGCCCGCGAGCGGCAAATACGCGATCGTATGCGCGACATTCGGCGTGGTCGTGAGCGTCGCTCCGCTAGCGAGCCAGGGTCCGCCGTCGACGGACCACTGGGCCGTGTTGGGATATAGATTCACCGTCAGTTGAGCCGACTCCGGGGTGTAGCTCGTCGTGACGACCTTGGCTTCGCCGGCCGCCAGCGTGAGCGTCGCGACGGAAGGCGTCGTGTACCCGGCGAGCGGCTGGTAGCTCAGGTAATAAGTCCCCGGCGCGAGACCGGTGACGGTTGCGCCGCTCGCATTCCAACTCTCCGTCGGATCGGCCGGATTCGAGTGAATGGCCCAACCGCCCGTCGACGGCGACGTCGTGACGGTGATTTGGGCCGGCTTCGCGTGATACGCGCGAGTCAGCGAGACGTGATCGAGCAGATTGAGCGTGATCGATTCCGCCGCGAGCGGCGCGTATTCCCCGCCGACGTCGGAATAATCGATCGTATGCGTGCCCGGTTCGATCTCGCTCACCGTGGACCCGCTTGCCCGCCACGCTCCGCCGTCGAGCCGCCACTCACCGGTGCTGGGCTGCAGCGAGATTTGCAGCGTCGGTTTTTGCGACGTGTAATAACGGGTCGTCGCAAACACTCCGCCGACGTCGACCGTGACGGTTTCGTTCGGCGGAGCCGTGTAGCCGGCGAGGGGAGAGAACTCGATGGTGTAGGTGCCCGCCGGAACCCACAGCCAACCTCCCGCGGGCTGCCACGCGCCGCCATTCGCGCGCCATTGTCCCGTCGACGGCGAAAGACCGACGCCGATTTGCGCGAGGCGAACGTACGTGCGCTGCAAGGCGAGCGAATCGCCGGGATTCAGCGTCACGGTTTCCGCGGCCGGCGCCGTGTAGTACGCCGCGGCCGAGTATTCGAGCGCGTGGCTACCCGGCGTGAGATTCGCGACCGTTGCGCCGCTCGATTGCCACGCGCCGCCGTCGATCCGCCATTGGGCGGACGAAAGCGAAAGCGTCACGTTGATCGCCGCGAGTTGAATGTACGCGCGTTGCAGGGCCAGCGTCTGCCCGCTATTTAAAACGACGTTTTCGCTCGGCGGTGCGATGTAGCCACCCAGGGAGCTGTAGTCGACGAGATGTGTGCCCGGGTTGAGATTCGCCAGGGTGGCGCCGCTCGCTTGCCAGGCTCCGCCGTCGAGGCGCCATTGTCCAACTCCCGGCGAAAGCGTCACCGCGATCTGCGCCAGCTGGACGTAGTCGCGCGACCACGCCAGCGCTTGGCCCGCGGCGAGCGAGACGGTCTCGGAACCGGGCGCAATGTATCCGGCCACGGTCGAGTAATCGACCGTATAGCTGCCGGGCAACAGGCTGACGGTGGCGCCGCTGGATTGCCACGCGCCGCCATTCGCGCGCCATTGCGCGATGCCTGGAGCGAGCGTGACCGAGAGCTGCGCGTACTGCACATAGCTTCGTTGCAAGGTCGTGAGATTGCCGGCGGTCAGGGTGACCGTTTCCGCCGCTGCCGGCTGGTAGCCCGGCACGGACGAGTACTCCACTGCGTGGTTGCCTGGCGTGAGATTCGTCACTGTCGCGCCGCTGTTCTGCCATACGCCCTGGTCGACGCGCCATTGGGCTACGTTTGGAGCCAGCGAAATACTCAAACGCGCCGCCTGAATATAAGCCGCGGTAAGAGAAATCGTGCTGCCATTCGCTATGTTCGCCGAGATTGCAGCCGGCGCGATCCAGCCCGACACGGTCTTGAAGCCGACATTGTGCGTGCCGCTGGTGAGTCCTTTGACGGTCGCGCCGCTGTTCTGCCACGTCCCGGCGTCCACCCGCCATTGGGCACCGGCTGAGACCGCCGATACAGGACCGAGCGTCACCTTTAGATTTCCGGCGGCGCGCAATCCGGCAGCGGTAAGTCCCAACACCAGCGTGAAGCAGAAGCGGAGAATTTTATTCATATTCAGAAGCGTGATGCAAAAAACTGTATCCTCCGCCTCCCGCCTACCTAAAGCCCGCTGCCGTAATATTTTCGTGTTTATCTCATCGGTTTTGCGAAAGTCGACCTATGTTATCCGTTAATACCTTAAAATAAGCTACTTGCGTGATATCGGCTGTGAGAGGATATGGTGCGATTTTCGGGGCGCCGCAATCCACTCCACGCCCCATGCCCCCTCGGCGCACTGACACGGGGGAGGGAAAGGCCACGCCCGTCCGCCGGGCCGTTAATCCACGCCGGGCCCGAGGTGTTTTTCGAGAAAGCCGACGATCGCCTTGTAGATTTCCACGCGATCTTTCTGTCGGCCGTAATTATGCGCCACGCCCGAATAGAATGCCGCCTCCGGTTTGTGGCCCGCTTTTTCGAGCGCGCTGATCATTCGCTTCGCCTGATCGGGCGGGACGCGCCGGTCTTCTTTGCCCTGCAGGATGAGCACGGGCGCGGCGATTTTTTGCGCGAAGTTCACCGGCGAAATCGCCTTTAGCATGTCCATGTCTTTGGCGGGATCGCCGATCTGCTCGCGCCAATAGCGTTTCGATTCCTTATATTCAGTGGCATCGCTGCTCGTATAAATCGCAGGCCAGTCCGTCACGCCCGCATACGAGACGCCGCAACGGTATAATTCCGGATTGTGCCCGAGGGCGAATAATGCCGAGTAGCCGCCGTAACTCGCGCCCGCGATCGCGATCCGCTTCGGATCGGCCGCGCCGGAATCGATGGCCCAGCGGGTCGCGTCCTCGATGTCGTCCTGGATTTGACGCCCGATCTGCCTTTTCGCGTTGGCGTAGAGCTCTTCGCCGTAGCCCGGCGAGCCGCGATAATTCATCTGCAACACGGCGTAGCCTCGGTTGGCCAGCAATTGCACGAGCGGGTTGAAGCCCCACACGTCGCGCACCCAAGGTCCGCCGTGCGGCATCACCACCAGCGGCAGATTCTTCGGCTCGTGTCCGGCCGGCACGGTCAAGAAGCCGTGGATGACCAGGCCGTCGCGCGCCTTGTATTTCACCGCGAGCGTCTGTGCCATCTCCGTCGGTTTGATCCAGCCCATGTGACGGCCGAGCGGCTTGAACGATTTCTTTTCGAGGTCGGCGAGATAATATACGCCGGGATTTTGATCCGAATAGCCGAACCAAAGCTGCCGTTTCCCATCGAGCGAAATATCGACGAGTATATTGACCGTATCCGGCGCGGCGCGGTCGACGGCCGCTTGCATTCGCGCGCAGTCGCGGTCGAACCATTTCACGCGCGGCGCGTCCGTGACGAAGCGCACGCCGAGCAGCGCGTCTTTTTTGGGCGAGAAGATCGGCGCGCACAACGCATGCCCGTCCATCGAGGGGATAAAACGCTGTGGCAGGATGTCGTATTCAGGATCCGATAACAGCGGCGCGCCGACCGCGCCGTTCGTCGGGTCCATCGGGAAAATCGTCCAGCGTTTCTCCTCGGTCTGGCTCGCGATGAACACGCGATTGTTCGCCGCATCGAAGCCCACCGGCTTGAGCTGCCCGCGACGATCCTTCAACGGCAAGATCGTGCGCCAGGCCGCCTTTTCGTTCTCGCGGTAGATCGCGCCCGAGAGATCGCCGTGCGAAAGGATGCCCAAGCGCACGACGCCTTGGCCGTCGACACCCCACGCGCCGACTTCGCCGGGATTTTTGAGTTCCTCGCTCGCGAGCCCGGTCGAGGTGTTGACGAGCATCACGTCGGGGCGATTGATGGAGCCTGGGCCGCCCAGGTGGCGGTCGAGCATGAGCACGCGTTGGTCGGCGTCGAAAAACCGGTGAATCACTTCGTGGGCGAAGAACTTTGGTCCCGCGCTGGCGATCTCGTCCTCGTAGCCGCTGATCGGCACCGCGTGGGAGCCATCGCTGTCGACCGCGACGACGCCATAAAACGAATCCCAGACCAGCGTCGTGATGATCAAGCGGTGGTCGCTGACCCATTGGAAGCCGCCGACTTCTTTGGGCGCGTTGTTGGCGACGGCTGCCTCGCTCAGATCGAAGCGCGTGACTTTGCCGGTCTCGAGATTTGCCACATGCACGAGCGCGCGGCCGGCATACTCGCGCAGGAAGGCGATGAACTTGCCGTCTGGCGAAAGCTGCGCCTGCGCCGTGTCCGGCGTGCGTGCGAAATCCTCGATCGGAAGACGCTCGCGGGCGTCCACCGCCGCCGCCGCGAGACCAAACACCGCCACGACAAACCAAGGGGAAAGCTTCATCGCAGGCGCGCAGCATGGCGCTCGAGCGCTGACCGGCAAAAGCATTTTGGACGAGCCCTGCGGCCCGGCGTGTGCGACGCGTTGGAGTCGCCGTTGCGCCCGTAGCCCTTGCAGCCGTCGTGTACCGTCGTCGCTCGACGACCGATAGGGTTCAGAATCTGAACCCTTATCTTAGATAAAGGTTCAGATTTTGAGCTGTTATCTTTTTCAGCCTTCGATTAGCTAACGCCCGCTTCGATGAACGATTCATTGCTTTCGATCGTCGTGGGAAGCGTCCGCCAGCAACGGTTACGGCTGGGTTGGACGCAGCGGGACGTCGCGGCGCGGGCTGAGATGTCGCGGAGCACGTACGCCCGTTTCGAGCGTTCGGTGGCGATCACGCTTCCGCAGCTCGCGCGGGTGTTGGACGTGCTAGGTCTGGCGTTGACGGTGGCGCCGACGACGACTGGCGCGGCTCCGATTCCGGAGGCAGGCGCGACGCGAATTCGCCAGCGCGGCGTCCGGCATGTGCGTTCCGCGCCGTCGCCAGCGACCCAGCCGCGGAAGCGCGGCACCGCAGCTCCGGCGTCGCCGTCTTCTGCTCCCGCAACGCCGACGACTTCGCCGCCGGCTGCCGCCCCGCAGACCACCCCGTCGCAATCGCCCGCTCCCGCGGCGTCCAGCAACGCTGCGTCTTCGCCGAACCCGCCGCCACCGTCCGGCGCCGCCGCTCGGCCCGATGCCGCTGCGGTTGCCCGCATGGCGAAAGCGCACGCGAACGCCATTGCGATCCTGATCCGCACGATCGTGATGAACGGCCTGACGAATTACACCGCGCGGCAGGTGATCCGCAATGTGATGAGCAACGAGCGCGGCCTGACGGAAGCCGATTGGCCAGCATTTCTCGGCGCGCTCGAGGCTCAGCTCAACGGCCTGAATGCCGACAACCTCGCCGCGAACAGCGTCGCGAAGTCAGACTTCGAACGCTGGTCCCGAACTTGGAAGCGCGACCTCGGCTTCGTCGACGTCCAATAGGATCGAATGTAGGGCGGGGGCTCCGAACCCCGCCGTCCCAGGACGAGTTCGATGTCGCGCGGCATCTCCCAACCCCGCCGCAACCGCCGAACATCCGCGCGAAGATCGCCCTCCCGGCCTCGCTGCCAAGCGGCCAACTCTCGCGATCGAATCGATGCCTCGCCGGTGGAGCCCGATGTCCTCATCGGGCTTGGTCGTGGCACGGGCTCTTGCCCGTGTGGTATCATGGGCGTCTCGCCCATGTCCCCCCCCCGCGGAACGCCATCCACAGCCGAGCCAGCGCCGGGACGCACTTCGTTTCCGCGCCGCTCCAAGATCTTCGGCCTCGCAGCGGGCGTGGGTCACCGCTAACGCTAGCCCAAAAATATGAAACCTATCCGCTATCTCGTTTTGATTGTCGTTGCGGCAAGTATCGCGCGAGCCGATGCGAATGCCGTGATGTCCGCGGCGCGTGAGTTTCAGGCGCGGTATGACGCTGCTATTCCAGCTGAAAAAAAGGACGATCAAAGAGCGATCGGACGTGTTCTCCACTGGAGACTCACCGAGTTAGACGCGGAGATCGCGATCCAGGACGCGCTGCGGATCCAATTGGCGTCCGCCAGAAATAATAAGAATGAAGAGATGGCGGCGTACTGTTCTGCGTTCACGATGCGATCGCTCGACATGCTAGAACATATGTTTGGCCAGTGCGCGGACTCGTTGAAGATCGCGGGTATTGCGGCGCCGGATGTTGTGATTCAATCGCGCGCCGCGGCCGTCGAAGCGATCAAGGCGTTTCGAAAAGAACTCGAAGATTTGGCTTCACCGCAAAAAAAGAAAGGCTAACGAGTCGTCCGGGCTGACACCCGGCCGCAGCTCACCTTGAAGGTTCGGCAAAACACGAGATACAACCGAAACTTTTGGGGGATCCAGGTGTTCCTTGACGGTCGCTCCATGAATTCCTTTTCGCCTGCAGTTCAACTTTTCCTGCTGCGCGGTTTGTTCAGCGCAAGTATAGTCTACCTCGCCGTAGCTGTCTTCATTCTACAGCCGTCGGGGTGGTTCGGCTTGGTTCACCTCGGCTGGGCCGTCGTATGTGTGGTGGCGTCCTGGCGGGCGTTTCGCGCTGCCAAGCGACGATTCGACGAGCCTTCAAAGCCTAAGTCAGCGCCGCAGTAGCGCTCGCTCGCATAATACCGGCGGCTAGGGCCAAGGCCTTTAACCGCCTACGCGGCGAGGCCGGCCGTGAGGGCTAGGGCCGCTTTCGCGCGATTCAGGATATAGAGGTGGTAACCCGGCGCGCCTTGGGCGAGAAGATCGCGGATCTGCATCAATGCCCAGTCGACGCCGACGGTTTCGACGATGTCGCTCTGGTCCGCCGCGACCTCGAGTCGCTTAATGAGCTTCGCCGGCAGCGTGGCGCCGCACATCGACGTGAAGCGTTGCACTTGTTTCAACGAGAGCACCGGCATGATGCCCGGCACGATCGGCACGGCGATGCCAGCGGCACGGCATCGCTCCACGAAGCGATAATACACCGCGTTGTCGAAAAAGAGCTGGGTCGTCACGAAGGCCGCACCGGCGTCGACCTTCCGCTTCAGATGGTCGAGGTCGAGTTCGAGCGACGGAGCTTCCGGATGTTTCTCGGGATAGCCGCCGACCCCGAGGCAGAAGTCGGCATGGCGCTCCTTCAACAGCGCGACGAGTTCGTTGGCGTAGCGCAGGCCATCCGGCACCGGTTGAAACTCGGTGGCGCCTTTCGGGGGATCACCGCGCAGCGTCATCACGTTTCGGAAACCGCCGCTATAGATTCGATCGGCCAGCTCGCGTAACTCGGTCCGCGTATGGCCCACGCAGGTCAGGTGAGGCATCACCGTGAACCCCAACTCGGTCTTGAGCAGCGCGCTCACCTGCGCCGTGCGATCCCGCGTCGTCCCGCCCGCGCCATACGTCACGGACACGAAATCTGGGTTCATCCGCTGCAATGCCGTCGCGGTCGCGCGTAGCGCTTCGACGCCGGCATCGTCTTTCGGCGGGAAAAATTCCAGCGAACGCAACGGGCGTTGTTGCGCGAAAAGTTCGGAGATCGGCCGGTCGGGCGTCATGGGTACGAATCAACGCATACGTAAACGTTGATACGTGTAAAGGCTGGAATCTCGACCGCTCTCAGGCCAAGCCCAATGGGGACATCGGGCTCCACCTCATCTGCTCTGTGGGTGCGGGCACGTGCGAGCGAGATACGCCCGCCAGCCGCCGTAGTCGGAAATATCTTTGGCGTTTTCGACGGCGATCGGCTCGCAAAGAAAACCTTTCACCGCTTCTCCGGTTTCGAGCGTCACCGTCCCAATGCACATCGGCGCGGGCACCGCGGCGACGAACTGGCCGAACGCTTCGGCCGAGAGTTCCCAGACTTCGACGGCGATCGCCCGCCCGCCTGCGCCGACGCGTTTGAGTCCGGGCTTCGCCGGAACCGTCGCGGGAAGCGCGTACAGCCGATAGCTCGGGGCCGTGTTGCCGGACCACGACAACCGCGCGCCGAGCGTCGTGAGTTGAGAATTGAGCGGAAGCCCTGAGAGATGCGCACCCACCACGGCAAGACGAACCGTGGCCACGGCGCTTGCCGGGGAGCCGGCCGCCGCCGCGGTCGCCGAGCTTTTGTTTGCCGTGGCGACTGCCGCGGGCCGCGACGTTTGGCTCGGTGCCGAGCTCGCTGTCACGCCGAGGCGGCCGCCGACCGCGTCCTGCCACGCCGCGCCAAAATTCAACAGCGTGGGCTCCGACCACGCGGGGCCGATGACGGTCACACCCCACGGCACGCCGTCCGAGCGCATGCCAGCGGGGACGGCGAGCGCGGCGAGATCGAGCAGGTTGACGAAGTTCGTGTAAGTGCCGAGCTCGGTATTGCGCGCCATCGGCTCGGCGGCGATTTCGGCGAGGGTGTACGGGCGCGGCGCGGTGGGCACCAGCAGCAAGTCCATCCGGTCCCACGCGGCGGCGGCGCGACGCGCCACGTCGGCGAGTTGGTACATGCCATCGAAGGCATCCGCCGCACTGAGCGACTTGGCGCCTTCGATAATCTGCCGCGTCACGGGCAAGAATGCGTCGGCGTGGCCAGCATGGAATTGCCGCAACGCCGCCCAGCGCTCCGCCACCCACGGCCCTTGATAAAGCAGAGCGGCCGCTTCGCGAAACGGCGCGAAGTCGATCTCGACCATTTCCGCGCCGAGCACAGCCAGGCGAGCGAGGCTGGCGTGAAAGCGGGTTTCGGCTTCGCGATCGCCGGAAAACGAGAGTTGAGACGGCGCCGGCACGCCGATGCGCAAGCGCGTCGGCGCCTTCTCGGCGGGCCGTCGTTCGCGCGAGAATGGATCGGCCGGGTCGAACATTTCCGCGAGGGTTCCGAGCTCGGCGGCATCGGCGCAGGTCAGCGCGAAGATCGACACGCAATCGAGCGAGCGGCAGGCGGGCACGACACCGCGCGTGCTGAGCGCGCCGCGCGTGGGCTTGAGGCCGACGATGTTGTTCAGCCCCGCCGGGACTCGGCCGGAGCCGGCGGTATCGGTGCCGAGCGCAAAACAAACGAGTCCGGCCGCGACCGCCACGGCCGATCCACTGCTGGAGCCGCCGGGAATCACCTCGGCGCGAAACGGGTTGCGTGGCACACCGTAGGGAGAACGCACGCCCACGAGTCCCGTTGCGAATTGATCGAGGTTGGTTTTGCCGATCGGAAGCGCGCCGGCATCCATCAGCCGCTGAACGACGGGCGCGGATTCGCTCGGCACATACGAGAAGGCGGGGCAGGCGGCCGTCGTCGGCGCGCCCGCCAGATCGATGTTGTCCTTGATGGCGAAGGGCACGCCATAAAGCGGCTGATCGGCC
>CBINOT010000004.1:0-62306 GCA_966252355.1 uncultured Opitutus sp.
CGGAGAACTTGTAGCCGCCCTGGCCGTATTTGCCGCCGGAGTGGAGGGTGGTGAGGACCATTTCCACGCCCGGGATTTTATATTGCGGGTGGATGTCGACCGGGATGCCGCGGCCGTTGTCGCGAATGCTGATCGAGCCATCGACGTGAATGTTCACTTCGATCCGCGAGCAGTGGCCGGCGAGATGTTCGTCGACGGAATTGTCCAAGACCTCCGAAACGCAGTGGTGCAGGGCGCGTTCATCGGTGCCGCCGATATACATTCCGGGCTTTTTGCGGACGGCCTCCAGGCCTTCGAGTTTTCCGAGCTTCGACGCATCGTAGGCGTCGGCGGCGGCATTGGCTTTTACTTCGTCTTGGGAATCGGGAACGTCGGGCATGAACAGTGGAAATTCGACCGAAAATCGGTGAGAAAATGAAAGGAAAAATGTCTCGGGATTCGGACAGGCTGGCGAGGGTTTTTTTGGAAAAAAATCCGCCTAAAATGACCGTTCCTTGGCGTTTAAACGGAGGTTTCGTTTGACCGGGGTGGGGGTACCCGCAAGCTCGCCGCAATCATGCCGAGTCCGATCATCGAAAGCCTTTTGATTCTGCAAGATCGCGACCTCAAGCGCCGGGGCCTGGAAGCCCAGTTAAAAGCCATTCCGGGCGAAATCGCGGCAGTGGAGAAGAAGATTGCGACCGAAAAGGCGGCGATCGAGGCGGCTCGGACCGAATTAAAGGACCTCGAAGTCAAAAAGAAGGGCGTCGAGACCGAAATCGGGGCCGGCGAGCAGAAACTCGCTCAGTATAAAACTCAGCAGCTTTCCATCCGCAAAAACGACGAGTACCAGGCGCTCGGTCATCAGATCGAGACGCTCCAGCGGGCGGTTGCCGAACTGGAGGGCAAGGAACTCGAGATCATGTACGCCATCGACGAGGCGAAGAAAAAGTTCGCGGCGGCCGAAGCGGAGTTGAAGGCGAATATTTCGGGCCACGAAGGGCGAATCCGCACCCTGCGCGAGCGTGAAGCGAGCCTGACCGCCGAGTTGAAGGCGGCGGAAGCCGAGGTCGCCACCGCGCGGCAACCGGTGCCGGAGCCGCGGCTGCGAGTGTATGACCGCATCGCGGTCCGCAACATGCCGGCGGTCGTGGCGATTCACGCCGGGAAATGCGGCGGCTGCCATTTGAAGGTGTCCAGCGAAGTCGAGTCGGCGTCCCGCGGCAAAACGATCGATCCGATCGCGGCGCTTCCGACCTGCGATCAGTGCGGCCGGATCGTTTTTTGGGAAATGTGAGCTGTCGTTGGCTATGAGTGCAGCGGCGTTCGCGCCGGTCTGTGCTCAGCAACGCCTCGGCGGCGCGCGAGCTCCCGGCATGAGCCGCGCGCCACGATGCGCGCCTGCCTGGATGGCACCTTACCCTGTTTCGATGGGCGCGGATCGCGGTGGCCGATGAGGCCGAGCGGGCGTCCTGTCCGACCCGATTGTATCTATGGTGTAATTACATTGCACCATGTCATCGGATCGTGAATACGTAATTCCCGCCGCCTTCGGGATGATGATTGACAGACAGGCGTGGGCGTTAGCAGCTTTTTTACTCCAGCGCCTCGATCGCTCGGTTTACCCCATGCCACTGTCCAGGATGTAGGTAAGTCGTTTGCGAAGCGTTGGTTATAGTCCAGTTCAACCCACTACCTGCTATGATGAAATTATCTGCCCGGCTACGGGCTGTTTGCTCCTGCATTGCTTCGTTTGTGCTGCTCGGTGCTGCGCAATCTGCGTTCGGTCACGGCGTCCAAATCGGCTACGGCACTCTCGCGAACGGTTTCGTGCGCGTTTACGTCGAGCACTGGCACGGCGACCATCCCGGTCTCACGGGTTCGCCCCTGAATATCACCATTACGAATTCCAGCGGCACCACTACCCAAACGTACAATGCCATGGGCGAGGTTCCTAACACCGCCTGGAACAATCTGCCCGGCCTCGGCTCGAGCATCCATATTCTTTCCCAATGTCCCGGCGAAGCGAATACCTATAACGATTGGCTTTATTGGGACTTCGCACCGGGCTCCTGCAATACCCCCGTTACGATCACGATCAATTCCGGCACCACCGTCGTCACGACCGAAGCCTGCGCCGGCGTCTACCCGCAGACGATTACGGGCCAGGTCTTCACCGATCAGGGCGCGCCGGTCATCACGGCGAACAACATCACCGCCGTCGGCGACTGCACGGGCGCGAACCTGATGTTCGCGAGCTCGATCTCCGTCGTCGATGACTGCGATAAGAACCCGGTCGTCACCTACAGCCAGCCGAACGGCTCCTTCTTCCCGGTGGGCACGACGGTTTTGACGATCACCGCCACGGACAACACCGGCAAGACGTCGGTGAAGACGATCAACGTCACCGTGATCGCTGGCGACAGCATCGCTCCTACGCTGACTGTCCCGGCTTCGTTCACCGTCAATGCCGATCCGAACGCGTGCAGCGCGGTCGTGAACTTCTCGGCCAGCGCCACCGACAATTGCTCGACGCCGACGGTCGTAAGCACGCCGGCTTCCGGCTCCACCTTCCCGGTTGGCAACACGACGGTCACGACCGTCGCGACCGATGCCGCCGGCAACAAGACCACGAAGACGTTTGTCGTTACCGTGAAGGACACCCAAGCTCCGACGCTCAACGTCCCGGGCACGGTCGTCGCCTCGGCTCTCCCGGGCGTGTGTTACGCCCAGCCGACCTTTGCCGCGACTGCCGGCGACAACTGCGGCGCAGTTAATATTTCCTACAGCCCGGCTCCTGGCTCTAGCTTCCCCCGTGGTAACACGATCGTGACCGCCACGGCGGTTGACGCCGCCGGCAACACGACATCCGGCACCTTTGCGGTCGTCGTGCTCGACTTGCAGGCTCCGGTCCTCACCAGCCCGGCCAGCAACGCTACGGTTGAAGCGGACGGCAGCGGCAATTCGGCCGCTCTGGCCGCCTGGATCAACAGCCATGCTGGCGCGACGGCCACCGATAACTGCGGTCAGCTGACGTGGATCAATAACTTCAACGGCCTGTCGCAGACCTGTGGCGCCGGCGGTACGGCCACCGTTACGTTTACGGTGTTGGATTCCAGCGGCAATCACGTCGCGACGACGGCGACCTTCACCGTGGTCGACACGAAGGCTCCGGTCATCGTAACCCCCGCCTCGAATAAGACCGTCGAGTGCAATGCGGCCAACAATGCCGCGGCGGCACAGGCTTGGGTCGCCAGCAACGGCGGCGCAACTGCGACCGATGCCTCGGCGTTCACCTGGACGAACAATTACGCCGGGCTCACTGGCAACTCGGTGACCGTCACGTTCACCGCGACCGATGCTTGCGGCAATGCCTCGAGCACGACCGCGACGTTTAACGTCATCGATACGACCGCTCCGACGATCACGGCCAGCGCCAGCGACAAGACCGTCGAGTGTGATGGCGCGGGCAACACGGCGGCGCTCAGCGCTTGGCTCGCCGGCAACGGCGGTGCGGTTGCGACCGATGCGTGCAGCGCGGTCACCTGGACCAACAACTTCAGCTCGCTCACGGCGGGCTGCGGCGCCACGGGCAGCACCACGGTGACCTTCGTCGCGACGGATGCTTCGGGCAACACCTCGAGCACGACCGCTACGTTCGTGATCGTCGACACCACGGCTCCGGCCGTGACGGCCGCGAGCAACAAGGTCGTCGAGTGCGATGGCAGCGGCAACACCGCGGCACTCGCCGCGTGGGTCGCCAGCAACGGCGGCGCTACCGCTCAGGACACCTGCAGCAGCGTGACGTGGAGCAACAACTTCACGGGCTTGACCGCGGCTTGCGGCGCGACGGGCTCGGCGACGGTGACCTTCACGGCGACCGATGCGTGCGGCAACACCTCGAGCACGACCGCGACCTTCACGATCGTCGACACGACGGCTCCGGCTCTCCTGGCGGCGAGCAACAAGGTCGTCGAATGCGACGGCAGCGGCAACACGGCCGCGTTGGCCGCTTGGGTCGCCAGCCACGGCGGCGCTTCGGCAACCGACACCTGCGGCTCGGTCACGTGGAGCAACAACTTCACGGGCTTGACCGCGGCCTGCGGCGCGACGGGCTCGGCGACGGTGACCTTCACGGCGACCGATGCGTGCGGCAACACCTCGAGCACGACGGCGACCTTCACGATCGTCGACACGACGGCTCCGGTGCTCAGCAGCACGACGCATGACATCCTCCCGAAGGATGCCCCGATCTCGTTCACCATCTCGGCGACCGACATCTGCAGCAGCGCGACGACCACGATCACGAACGTCACGGCGCAAGCGGTGAACGGCAAAGGCCAAGTGGTCGACAAGTCCGGCTCGGCCGTCTGGTCGGTGTCCGGTGGCACGATCAACATCGTCAACGCCGGCGGCGTGGGCACGTACTTCACGATCACGGCTTCGGCGGTGGACGCGTGTGGCAACACCACGCCCGGCACCTACGTCGTGAACGTGCTCCGTCCCGCTAACGAAGGCGTCGGCAACGGCGTCGACGGCAACACTCCGGGCGATACGCACAACGGCGGTAACGACAGCGCTGGCACCTCGCCCGGTAATCCCGGCGCGAAGGGCAAGAAATAAGCCGTTAGGCTAAACGTCAGTTTCTCGAGCCGGCCAGACCTCGCGTCTGGCCGGCTTTTTCTTGGTGCGCTCTGCTCGCGGGCGGAGAGCGGCGCCGTGTCACCCATTAGGTGACACGAGGCGTTCGGCGCGAGCGGCAGATTGTTCTCCACCGTCGTAAATTCACCCCGCAATTGCGTTGATCCACACCTGCGTTTGCGTTTCGTGGCGCGGTGATTCGCCGCTTCCGTCGCGTGGTTTTGGTCGTTGCGTTCGTTGCCGTCGGCGCGGCGATCACGATGCGGCTGCGTCCCTCGCGCGGCACGCCGACTCCGCGCCGCGCGGTCGATTCGCGCGCCGCTCATTCGGCTCCGACGCCTGCGGCTTCGGGGCAGTTGAAATCGAACCGAGTGCCGGCGACGCCGTTGGCGACCCCGGCGAACGCCTCGGACGCACCGCAATCCGCAACCGCTCTCGCGCTGGAGCAACGGCTCGGTGCAACGCGGATCGACCAGGCGCAGCTTAGAGATTTCCTTCGACTGGCGATCGACCAACTGAACGGAGCCGAGCGCGCGCAGGCGATTCACGACGTCGGCGAATGGCTCGGAGAACGGCAGCCCGGATGGGCCCTCGCCGTATTGGCCGAGCTAACGGACTTCCGCGACCGGCATGCGCTCGTCACGGCGGTCGTGGAAGCCATGGGCGAACACGATCTTCCCGGGGCGGCGAGCTGGGCCGCCGAGTTGCCCGACGCCCAATTGCGCGCCGGCGCGTACAATGCGCTTGCCATGCAATGGGCGGGGAAGGATCTCGACGGCGCGTTGGCTTGGGCGGGCTCGCTGCCGTCCGACGCCGGACGTGTGAGCGCATTCGAAGGCGTCGCCTGGACTTGGGCGCAGAAAGACCCCCAGGCGGTTTACGAATGGGCGATGAAGCTCGACGAGGCGCCGCTGCGCGAGCAGGTGCTCATGAAGATGGCGAAGATCTTCGCGGTCCAAGACGGCAAAGCCGCGGCGGAGTGGGTCGATCGATTTCCTCCCGGCGAAACGCGCGATCGCGCCCTGCACTACGCCGTGTTTCAATGGGCAGCGCAGGATTTGCCGGCCGCCGCAAAGTGGGCGGCGCAGATTTCCGATCCCAAGCTTCGCACCGAAACCGAACTCGCGATTGCGCGCTCCTGGGCCACGCAGGAAGGCCAGGGGGCGACGACTTGGGCCGCCGGTATCGGCGACCCGACGACGCGTACGATGGCATTGACGACGACGCTGCAACGCTGGGCCGAAACCGACGTCGCCGCCGCGGCGCAATGGACGGCGCAAGCCGGCGCCGCCGCCATGAATGTCGATGTCGTGCGCGGAGTGGCCAGCGGCTTGGCGGATCGCGATCTCGCGCTCGCCCAACGCTGGGCTGCGACGATCGTGAATCCCGAGTGGCGCAGCGCGGCCGAACAGGTCTTGGCGGCGAAAACGCCGGAGAAGAAACGGTAGTTTTTCGAGCGATAGAGATTCGCCAAGGAGCCTTACGGTAGGGCGAGGCGTCTCGCCGAGCCGTTCGACCAGGAAGGTCCCAAACTGGTTGAGCGGTCCTGGCTCACCGAGGACGGTTCGCCCTACCACGCAAAATTTCGTCGGGGGTCCCACGAGGCTCGAAAGATCTGCGGATTCGGGTCCCCGGGCGTTCCGCCTGTCGATCCACCACCAAGCCGATAACAGGACAGAATATGTCCCTTTATCGACGATAACAGGACATATTCTGTCCTGTTATCGCCATTGGATCGGGGCGAAGTCCACGTTCGACGTCGTCGCCGCGAGAGCGTTTGTCCAATCCGCTACGATGGCGGCGTCCTGCTTCCGTTCGCGACCACGAAGGCCGCCAGCAACAGCATCGCGGTGTTTTCGACCAGTTTCAGGCAAATGAGCACTTCGCCGGTGCCGCAGCCGCAATCGAAGCGGATGGCGCAAAACGGCGTGCCCCCCGCACGGTAAATCGCAAGGGCGCGCCACGCGACGAGCCCGGTGAAACCGGCCAGCAAGATCGTTTGCAGCAGCGCGGCGGCGCGCGTTTTGACCCCCAGCAACAGCAGCGCGCCGCAAAAGATTTCAAACCAGGGCAGGACCGCCGCGGTGAAGTTCAAGATGGGCGGCGAGTGCACGACATCGAATTGGCGCACCAGCTTCAGAAACCCGACCGGGTCGAGAGCCTTCACCACGCCGAGATAGAGGAAAATTCCCCCGAGCAAAATGCGCGCGGCGGTCGCTAAATTGGCCCGGGCCTGGGATGTCATGGTGAAGCCGTTGCACCGCTGCCGCGAGCGCCGCGTTCGAACGGGAGGTGATTCTCTTTCCATGCGGTGACGCCACCGCCATAGATCACGAGCTTCGAGTCAGGCACGCCGAGCGCGATCAGATCGAGGGTCGCGAGCTCGCTGTCTTCGCACTCGCCGCCCGTGCAATACACCACCACCCGCTCCGCGACCATTGCCGCCCCGAGCACCGTGGCAATGTAGCGCTCCGGATGATAGTGATCGAATTGGTGCGCGCCCGGGATATGGCCGGCGGCGTAGTGGTCGTCGTCCCGCGCATCGATGAATATCACGCGGCCCTCCGCGTAGCGCGGGTCGCGAAACAAGGCGACGACCTCCGCATGGCTCGCGAGCGGCAGCCCGCGCTTGGTCCGCGCGGGCTCGACGGTCGTCGGCGCAGACGTCGGCGTGGGACTGGCGCCGGTCGCCGGCGTTGAAGCCGGTTTTGGAGCCGGTGCCGCTGGAAAATAATCGCGGCGCAAGGACAGGCCGCGGGGCGACACGGCGTTCGCGCCGAGTGCGAACAGGACGCCGACGATCGCGACCATCGCGCCATCGCGCAGTAGAGTCCGATTACTCGTGGAGATCATGTGGCTGTAGCCGGAGTCCGTGACCCCGGGCCGGGCTCGAGGAGCCCAGCGACACGATAAGTCGTTTACCGATCGCCCGCGAAAACGATCGGAATTTCGAACGAGGGCACGCTCGGTTGATCGGTCTTGCCGCGCACCGTGAACTTATCGTTCGGGTGAATCTCGAAGCCCGCCGGGAAGTTCAGCGTGATCGTGAACTGCTTGCGATCGGACGACGTGGTGGTCGTGAGTTCCACTCCTGGCGCGTCCGTCGTCAGATCGGTCACGTGGAGATCGGCGCCGCGGTGATTGAGGACGACCGCGAAGCGCTTTTCGGCGGCGGTCAGTTTGCGGGTTGAGAACATCAGCTCGGTCGGGGCGATTTGGATCGCGGGCAGCACGGTGGCGACCGCCTGAATGGAGATCTCGGGCATGCTCGCGTTCGAAGAACGCATCGTGATGCGGGCCGTTTGGGTGCCTTCTTGAAGCGGAGGCACGGTCGTCACCACGAGCTCGTACTGCTTGCCGGGCGCGACCTCTTTGAGCTCGGGTTTGAATTGCGGCAGATCGCAGTGGACTTCCGACAACGTCAGCGTGCCTTCGACCTGATTCTCGATTGTCACGGAGCGGGTCGTCGCCTGCGTCGGGTCGGTCAAGGCGGGGAAAATCAGCACCGAACTGGAGATTTTCACCGGCGTCCAAACCGTCGCTTTCATTTCGAGCACGGTGTTCGGATGCTCGCGATCGTTGCTCGTGACAGTGACGGTCTTGGTGATGCCGCCGACGAAGTGCGCGGTGTCGACCTTCAGCGGGATCGTGCCGGATTCGCCGGGCTTGAGTTGGTGCGGCCATTCGCCCGCGGTGGTGCAGCCGCAGGAGGGCTTCACCTCGGAAATCTCGAGCAGTTCGTCGCCCGAGTTGGTGACCTTGAATTCGAAGGAGGCAGTTTGGCCTTGTGGGACGGTTCCGAAATCGTGCGTCGTGGCGGCGAAGCCGATGCGCGGACCGGCGGCTGCCGCCGCCGCGGGTTTCGAGGCCGCCGCGGTCTCGGCGGCCCATGCCGGCGCGAGCGCCAGCGCGGCGGTCAGACCGGCGAAAAGACGAAGCTTGCGGGAGAAGGAAGGAGCGTGGGTGAAGAAATGCATCGGGCAGGGCAACGAAGGACGCCGATGTTGGGCGTTGATGTCGCATAGCCAAGCCCAGTTTGCGTGGACCGACGCGAACTTCGCGGAACGCAGGCCAACCGGGGACTTGCAGTGCACGCGGGTCTGCGGTTGGTTGATCCTCTTAGCTTTGGGGCCAAGTCGTCGCTCCGAGTTCTTTGATCCCAAGGCGCGGGTAACGCCGCGCCCGTTTTAGAGTTCGGAGAGGAAAGTCCGGACACCATAGGGCAGGATGCCGCGCAAGCTTCACCGCAAGCGCGGGCGGCGCGCGTCAAGGCGCGTCGACGGACAGTGTCACAGAAAACATACCGCCCGTTCGCGCCGCCGTAAGGCGGATCGGACGGGTAAGGGTGAAAAGGTGGGGTAAGAGCCCACCGCGCCGACGGCGACGTCGGCGGCAGGAAAAACCCCTTCTGGTGCAAGGCAAAATAGGTGGCTGGGCGGCCCGTCCAATAGCCACGGGTATGCCGCATCCGCCTTGGCGCGCGCGCGAGCGCGAGCTTCGGCGTGACGGGGTTCGCAAGGGCCCTGAGAGAAATGACGACTGAACCCGCGCGAGCGGAGGAACAGAATCCGGCTTATCGGCCCCAAAGCTAAGTTTCGGGCCAGCCTCCGTTTTAGAAATACGCGGCGTAGGTCGCGCGGTCGCTGCTCTTCGTCAGCTCGATCCACTTCGTCGGCGTGTACGTGCCCGAAGTGCCGATTCGGCCGAGCGATTCGTCGTAGTGGAAGGAATCGTTGCCGGTCATGTCGATCGTGTAGCCGACAAACGCGCCATAGATGGCGCCGCTGTTGCCGCCGCCCTTTGCCGAGATCGCCGCGTTCGGCGCGTAGCACGTGCATTCGAGCACGCCGTTGCCCGCGATCGTGAAACTTTGGCCAGGCGACGAACTGGACGTGTTGGTGCCCCAAATCTGGATGCTCGTGGTGCTGGCCGTGCCATTGGCGTTCGTGATCTCCGCCTGGCCGGTGAGGCTGATGTTGGCGTCCGTATAGATGTTCAGCGTCGCGCCGGCCGCGACCGAGATTGCGTCATGATTGCCGCTCAGCGAAATGGCGTTGGTCCCAGCGCCCGCAGTCGGCAGGAGAACGACGTTTTTGTTGGCGCTGATCGTCAGGGTACCGCCGGTCATCGAGGGGAATTTATAGTAATAGGTTACTTTGCCCGTCGCGTCTGTGACGGACACGTCGCCGGCGCGCGGCAGCGTGGTGTCGGTGCTGATGCTCGCGGCGAGGACGTTGAGCTGGCCCGCGGTTGGAGCCGGGGTGGTGATGGTCGGCAGATTCGTCGTGAAGTTCGTGGAAATGTAATCCGGATTTTTCACGCCGTTGCCCGTGCCGTACGGGCCGACGCGACCTTGCGGTCCCACGTCGATGGCGCTGGAGGAGGAGGAGCCGACGGAAGCCGTGCCCCAGATATCGGCGTTGTTGACGTCGGCCGCGGCGGTGACGTCGACCGCCGCGATGCTGCCCTTGGCGTGAGCGATGCCGGCGCTGTAGTTGGCGGGCGCCCCCCGCGCGCTGCCGTCGTCGTTCAGCAGGGGATCCCAGCTATCGACGCTCGGATTGTTGCCGCGGAAGTTCAGGCCGTGTTTGCCCACGAGTCCTTTGGAGAAAAGCGAACGTTGGATGAAGCCCGATACGGCGATCATTTTCTCGATCGTGCTGCCGGTCGAGGGCGTGAGCGTGGCCTTCGCCACCACCACCGGATTCGTCGTGCTGTAATTCTGCACGAATACTTTCACGGAACCGGTGGCACCTTGCGAATAGGTGAAACCGGAAAACGTCGTGGTTGCGTTGCTGCCACTGACGGTCCAGCCGGACCAGGAGTTCGAATTGATCGCGGTCATCGCGAGCTCGATGCCGGTCTCGGCGAGATTGACGGCATTGTTGGAAAGGAAGGAGCGACCCGAGAGCTTCATCGCGTGCGTGGCGATGGTGAGATAGCTCGCGAGGGCGATGGACACGACGGCCGAAAAGAGCATCGCGACGATGAGGAGCGAGCCGCGTTCGCTGCGAAGGGAGTGTTTCATGGCGGGCGAAATACGATCAGGTCTTGTTGCGGAGGATGAATTTTGCCGAGACCACCAAGTTCGTGGCTGCCGCCACGGCGCTCGATGTGACGCCGAACTCGCTGGCTTGGAGTTGCAGCGTAAGATGAATTTGCAGCTGGTCGGTCAACGCGTCGCTGGTGGCTTGCACCCCGGTGGTCGAGCCCGCCACCCAGCGATCGTATTGGAACGAAGCGACATTGGGCATCACTCGCTCGGTCGACAGCGTCGTGCCGTGATTGTCGACCTCGCGACGCATCACACAGTGGTAATTCGATCCGGCGGTCGTCTCCCACCACCACGTCACGGTGTTCGTGTTCGAGTCGCTGGCGTGGGGGATGGTCAGTGCCACACGATTGGTCGAGGTTGTAAGCGCGCTGGCCATCCGCGTGTCTTCGCCGAAGCGCTCGAGTCCGCGGCGCGCCTCTTGTTCCAGCCGCACGTAGTTCGAGAGCATGGCGCCGCTTCGACCGATGAACAGGAAGGACGTGAGCACGGCGATGAGGACGAAGGAGCCGATCCCGGCCGAGATGAGGACCTCGACGAGCGTGAAGCCGGCTGGGGCGCGCCGACGCGGCGCGCGGCGATCAATGAACGAAGTAGTCATGGAGACCATATTGCCCGTAATAGCTGGAGTAGCTGACCGAGTGGCTGCGGCCATCGATGCCCTTCCACGTGGCCGTAAGATCGATGCGCTTCATATTGGCGATGCCGGACACGTCCGTAATCTTGCGGGTGACCGTGAAGCGATTGACCATCGCCTGGGCGGCCGAGTCCCCGGCCGTGAAGGAGGAGTCGAGCGTGACCGTGCTCCCGTTGGAGCCTTGTGCGGCCTGCAGGGAGGAGATGGAGTTTCCGCTGCCGGAGCTCCAGGGCAGCAAGCGCGTGTCTTCCATCACGCTCTGCAGGATTTGCGATGCGATCGTGGTGTTGCGCGCGGTATCCAGGGCGCGAAACCCGTAATTCATCGTCGTGATGGAGGTCGCGATGCCAAACGCCATGACCATGACGGCCATGGTGAGCTCGAAGATGGTGAAGCCCGCATCGAGGCCTCGGAACGCTCGAGGGCGCCGGCTGGAAGCGGGACGTCGGTTGCCGCAGGACATGGGAACGAGCATAGCGTCAGCCGTGCGTTCCGGGTAGGGGACGTTGGCACAACATACGGCCCTGCCGTCGACAGGGCCGATCGGCCATATCGTGGATCGCCAACCCGATCGATAATACCCTTGACTCACCGGGCGGCGTTTGAGTTTTTGGCCGGCTCCGATCCGTCCACCCATCATGGCCAACACCAAATCAGCCATCAAAGCTGCCCGTAAAACGCAGCGGCTCACCCTCCGCAACAAGACCGTCAAGACGAGTCTCAAGACGTTGCACAAGAAGTTCGCGACTGCAGTGCAGGCCAAAGACGCCGCCGCCGCCAAGACCGCCGGCATGGCTTACGCGTCTGCCATGGACAAGGCCACCAAGTCGGGCGTCGTTCATCGCAACGCCGCCTCCCGCGCCAAGGCGTTGGTTTCGAAATACGTCCTCGCGAAGTAAGCCCATCGCCCGTTTTCGGGTCGTCCCTTTCCGCCCCGCCGCACTGCGCGCCGGGGCGTTTTGCTTTTTGGCGATAACGCGATGTCGCCGCCGAAAATTCACTCGTAGCGGAAAGCGTGAGCCTTTCGCGCTTTCGATTCCGCGACGACGAAACGCTGACGCGTGCCGCTAGTGGTGACCGCGATGTTTCAGTTGCGCCGCCACGCTGGACGGCATTCAGCTGTGGCTTTCCGTGGTCCACGTTCCGCGCCGACATTTTTTGCCTTGGGATCGGCCGCTGCTCCCGCAGGCGGTGGCATTTCTCGCGGGCGACTGGACCGGACCCGAGCCGCTCGATCTTTCGCGATTGCTCATCCTCGTGCCGACGCGCCAATCCGGCCGGCGCTTGCGCGAAGCGCTCGCGGGCTACGCGGCCCGCCGGCAATCCGCGGTGTTTCCGCCGCAGGTCCTGACGCCCGAAGCGCTGCTCGCCGCGGCGACGGCTCCGACGACCGCACCACGGCTGGAAGCGACGCTCGCGTGGATCGAGGTCCTGCGCGCGATCGAACTCGAGGCGTTTCGCGACGTTTTTCCCACGGACCCGCCGGCGCGCAATTTCGCTTGGAGCTCGCGGTTGGCCGAGCAGTTCGTTCGCCTGCAATCGGCCTTGGCCGAGGCCGGGCTGCGGTTGGCGGACGTCGCGCGCCGAGCCGGCCCGGATTTTCCCGAGACCGCGCGCTGGGCTCAGCTCGCGCAGCTTGAACAGCGTTATTTCGAGCGGTTGCAACGCGCAGGCTTGCAGCCCCCCAGCCATGCATTCGAAACACGGCCGAAGCAGCTGGACGTTCTCGAGGGCGTGAGCCGCATCGTGGCGGTGGGCGTGGTCGATCCGCTGCCGATCGCGCTCGAATTGCTCGCGACGCAAAACCAAGTTGCGGCGATTGACGTGCTCGTTTTTGCGCCGCGCCACGAGGCGGAGGCGTTCGATGCCTGGGGCCGGCCCGGGATAGGCGCCTGGGCCGAGCGCGCGTTGTCCCTGGCCGATTTCGACGAGCGCGTGCACTTGGCCGCCGATCCGGCGCAGCAAGCGTTGCGGATCGTCGGACTGGCAAAGCAATACATGGGCGCTCGGGCGGGAAGCGGCGCGGCGCCGGAACGCGCGGTGCGCTCGAGTTCGTCGGCGGAAGGAGCTCTCGCCGTCGGGGTCGCGGATCCCGACCTGTTGCCGTTGCTCGAAGGCGAGGCTTCGCGAGCGGGCGTTTCCGTTTTCAATCCGGAAGGACGGCGGCGGCGCAACGGCGCGTTATATCACCTGCTCGTCGCTCTGGGCGAATGCGCGCGTAGTCCGACCTTCGACGCCGTCGCTGCGCTCGCGCGTTGTCCCGACGTCTTGGAATTCCTCCGCCGTCGCATCGGGCCGTCGTTTTCGGCGGCGCGGTTTCTGCAGCAACTGGACGCGTTGCGCCGCCACGCCTTGTTGCCCGATCTCGGCAGCGCGCGGTCGCGTGCCACCGGCGAACTCGGCGTCGCGTTGAGCGCGGTGGAAGACGTTGTACAGACCCTGAGCGACGGCGAATTTCCCGGCAGCGTCAGCGCGACGCTGACGCTGCTCTTCGCGGGTCGCATGCTCGATCCGTCGAACGCGGCCGACGTGCAGCTGCGCGACGCCGCGGCGGCATGGACGGAGGTGTTGCGGCAATGCGCGATCGCGGCCGAACGTTTTTCGGCGCTGGCGTTCGCGGAGTGGTGGGAACTTGCGTTGCGGGCGTTCGGCGAGGGGCGCGATGCGGAGGACAAACCGGCGGGAGCGCTGGAGTTGCAGGGCTGGCTCGAACTCCTGTTCGAAGATGCGCCGCATCTCGTCGTAGCGGGGGTCAACGACGGCCTCGTGCCCGAGGCGATCGGGGAGGATGCGTTTCTACCCGAATCGCTGCGCGCGCGCCTCGGGCTGAAGACCAATGCCGCGCGTTTCGCGCGCGACGCGTATCTTTTGCAGGCCATCGCCGCGTGCCGCGCCGATGGCGGCCGCATCGATTTGCTGTGCGGAAAAATCTCGGCGACGGGCGATCCGCTGCGTCCGTCCCGCTTGCTCTTGCGTTGCCCCGACGACGAGTTGCCGGCGCGCGTCGCCTTTTTGTTTCGGGCCCCGGATCCGGTTGGCTCGCATCTGCCGTGGAGGCGCGCGTGGCGGCTCCGCCCGCGACGCGAAGAACCGCCGCGCCAAGTCGCGGTGACGGCCTTGCGGCGGTGGTTGCTCTGTCCGTTTCGCTTTTATCTCAAGTACGTGTTGCGGATGGAGTCGGTCGACGCGGCGAAAAGCGAATTGGACGCGTTCGATTTCGGGTCGTTGTGCCATGCGGCGCTCGAGGCGATGGGACGAGAGCCGGCGTTGCGGGACTGCACCGAGGCCTCGATCTTGCGCGACTTTTTATTGGGCGAGCTTACCCGCTCGGCGCGCGAGCGTCACGGCGCCGACCTGGCGCTGCCTTTGTTGATCCAAGTGGAATCGGCGCGGCAGCGGCTCGCGAAGTTTGCGGAACTGCAGGCGCGCGAACGCGCCGACGGCTGGGTAATCCAGGAGGTCGAGCGTCCGTTTACGGTCGAGATCGCTGGGCTCGTCGTGCGAGGGAAGATCGACCGGATCGATCGCCACGAGCGCACCGGAGCCGTGCGCGTCGTCGATTATAAAACGTCCGACATGGCCGTGACGCCGCGGATCGCGCATCTGCGACCGTTCGCTGGCGACGAGTCGCCGCCCGACTGGGCCGTCGTGACCGTGGACGGCAAAGCGCGCGTGTGGTCGGATTTGCAATTGCCGCTCTATCGTCACGCGCTGGCGCCGGAGTGGGGCGATGCGATCGCGTGCGGTTATGCCAACCTGCCGAAGGCGGTGGGCCAAACTGCCTTCGCGTTGTGGGAGGACTATACGCTCGAGCTGCATGCGTCGGCCATGCGCTGCGCCGAAGGCGTGTGCACGGCGATCCGCGCGGGCGAATTCTGGCCGCCGAACGAAAACATCCGCGTCGAAAGCGACGAGTTCGCGACGCTCTTTCATCATGGCGTGGCCGAGAGCGTGGAGTGGAAAAGCCCCATCACGGAGGTCGTCGCCGAATGAACGCCCATCGCGGATATGCGAATACCGATCGCCCACGAAACACACGGACGACACGGAATTCAGGCGCTGAGGCCTCGGTGCATTCCGGGTGTTCAGCGGCCACCTTCTTTGCTGAAGGTGGACGGTTGAACAAAAGCTCGCGAAGGAAACAAAGAGCCCTGTCTCGGATTTCATTTCGTGTCCCTTGGTGTCCCTTCGTGGTTAAATCCAGCCGATCGTCATGACACCGCTGCGCCATGTGATGATTTTGGCGTCGGCCGGGTCGGGAAAAACCTACGCGTTGACGAATCGGTTCGTGCAGTTGCTCGCGGCCGGCGCGGCGCCGGATCGCATCGTCGCGCTGACATTCACGCGCAAAGCCGCGGGCGAATTCTTCGACGAGATTCTTCACAAGCTGGCGCGCGCCGCCCGAGAACCCGAGTACGCGCGCGGGCTCGCGGAGGACATTGGGATGCCGCAACTGAACGCGGCCGATTTCCTGCGCTTGTTGCGGCAAATGATCGATGCCATGCATCGCTTGCGGCTCGGGACGCTCGATAGTTTTTTTGCGCGGATCGCGCGGGCGTTTCCGCTCGAGCTGGGACTCACGGGCGAGTTCGAAATTCTCCAAGAGCACGCGGCGCGGCTCGAGCGCCAGCGGGTGTTGCGCAGCATGTTCACGCGCAGCGGTGGGACGCTCGAGGCGGCGCAAACGGAGTTTATCGAGGCCTTCAAGCGCGCCACGTTCGGGGCGGAAGAAAAGCGGCTGGGGGAGCGCCTCGATGCTTTTCTCGATCAATACCAGGAAAACTTTCTCGCCGCGCCGGATGCGGCGCGTTGGGGCGCCGCCGCGGCAATTTGGCCCCACGGCTCGCCGTGGCTCGGCGACGACATCATGCTCGCGCAGGAGGTCCGTGACCTGCGCGCTGCGCTCGGCGCCTTGACCGACGGCCAGCGGGCGCGCTGGGAAGCGTTTTTTGCGGGGTTGGAGCAATGGGTGCCAGGCGCGCCTCTGCCGCCGCCCGTCGAGTACATCCTCAAGAATGCGCTCGCGGTATGGGACGACCTTTGCGGCGGCGGCGCGGAAATGACCGTGGAGCGCCGAAAGCTTGCGCTGCCGTCCGGTGCGTGTCGCGCGCTCCAACGACTCATCACGCACATCATCGGCGCCGAATTGCGCCGTCGGCTCGAAACGACGCGCGGTATTTTCGCGGTGCTGCGGGGTTACGAAGCGCGGTATCACGATGCGGTTCGACGCGCGGGTCGCCTCACATTCGCCGACGTGCAGCGACTCCTCGCGCCCGTCGTCCTCACCCGGTTACCACTACCGGCAAGGAGAAGCGAGGGCGTGGCGGATGAATTCGGCGAGAGTCTCGAACTCGACGACGATGGCCAACTTTCGCTGTTCGCGACGAAGCCGGCGGCTGGCGAAACGTCGGAACCCGACGCCGACGAACGCCGGCTCTTGCTGGATTTTCGCCTCGATGCGCAAATCGATCACTGGCTGCTCGACGAATTCCAGGACACCAGCTTCGGGCAGTGGTCGATCTTGCGCAATCTGATCGACGAGGTCGTGCAGGATCCGGAAGGCCGCCGCAGCTTCTTCTGTGTCGGCGATGTGAAGCAGGCGATCTACACGTGGCGCGAAGGCGATCCGCGTCTGTTTCGCGAAATCTTCGAGCACTATAATGCGGCGTCGCCCGATTCCATCGAGGAGCGTCACTTGGTGGAATCGTGGCGTTCCGGCCCTCCGCTGATCGAGATGGTCAATACCGTGTTCGGCGACGCGGCCGTGTTGCACGGCCTGTTTCCCGGCCCGGCGAGCGCGACCTGGAATCGGGAATGGCGGGCGCATCGCTCGGCGGTGCCGCAACGCAACGGACAGGCGGCGCTGCTGCATGCGACGGACGAACGGGAACGCTGGCTGGTCGTGGAGCGTCTGTTGGCGGAGCTACGTCCGCTCGAGCGCGGACTCACTTGTGCGGTGCTCGTGAAGAAAAACGACACCGCGGCGGCGCTTGCCGACTATCTTCGGCGCCAGGGAATTCCCGCGATCGCGGAATCCGATCTGCACGTCGCCGTCGACAATCCGCTCGGCGCGGCGTTGTTGGCGCTCGTGCAAGCGGCGGCGCATCCCGGCGACACGCTCGCACAAGAGCAGGTGCGCATGACGCCGCTCGGTACGGCCCTCGCGGACCATGGCTTGACGACGCCCGAAGCCGTGACGCGGCGGGTGCTCGGGCAAATCCACGTCGATGGCTTCGAGCGGGCGATGGAATTCTGGCTCGCCGAACTCGAACGCCGCTTGGCGTCCGACGATGTTTTCTCGCGCCAGCGAGCGCGCGAATTCGCCGCGGCGGCGGGTTTGTTCGACGCGACCGGCAGTCGTGACGTCGGCGAGTTCATTGCGTTCATGGAGCGCCATACGATCCGACCGCCGGAAAGCGCCGCGGTGGTGCGCGTGATGACGGTGCACAAATCCAAAGGCCTGGGTTTTGACGTCGTCGTCGTGCCCGACCTGCAGGGCAATCGCATCGACGAGCGCCGCGAGGGCCTCGCCATCCAAAAGGCGGGCGATCGCTCGATCGAATGGATCTTGGATTTGCCGCCGAAGCTTTTCTACGCGCGCGACGAAGTGGTCGCGGCGCACGTCGCGCGGGCGGAAGCGGAGGCCTGCTATGAAAACATGTCGCTGCTCTACGTCGCGCTCACCCGCGCCAAGCGCGCGCTTTACGTGGTGACGGAGCCGGTGGCGGGAACGACTTCGCGTAATTTTCCGCGCTGGCTGGCCGAGACGCTGGGGGAGGAGCCGCGCGAGATCCGCGTCGGGGCCGCGGTGTTTACCGGCGCCTGGTCGAGCGGCGATCCGAATTGGGCGGCGGCTATCGTGCCGGAGCCATCGGCGGCGGCGGCGCCGGCCAACCGGATCGTGCCGATTTCAACGGCCGGCACTCGCTCCGTCCGCCACGTGGCTCGCCGTCCGTCGCGCCAGGCGACTCATTCCGTGCCCGCGGCAGCGCTGTTCGCCGTCGATGCCGGGGCCGCCGCGGAGTTCGGCACCGCGTTGCACGCGCTGTTGGCGGAAGTCGAATGGTCCGCCCCGACGGAGGCCGCGGCATGGGCCATGCGGTGGCGGGACCGGGGCGAAGCGCCCGCGCTCGTGACCGCCGCCGCGAAGTGCCTGGCCGCGGCTGAGCTCGCGCGAGTGTGGCATCGACCTTCCGGCCGCCCCGAGGTGTGGCGCGAACGCGCTTTCGAAATCGTCCTCGATGGTGCTTGGGTGACCGGCGTGTTCGACCGCGTCGTGATCGAGCGCGGCGCGGATAGTCGGGCGACGGCGGCGACGGTGTACGATTTCAAAACCGACGCGGTCGAAGCCGATGCCGACTTGCTGGTGCATGGACGGCGTTACGCCGAGCAGTTGAAGGTCTATCGACGTGTGGCGGCCGTGCTCACGGCGTTGCCGATCGAAGCGGTCAAGGCCGAGATCGTGTTCACGCAGGTCGCGCGGCGCGTGAACGTTCACGGATAGAAAACCGCGGAAAATCGGCTGGACAGCGCGCGGGCCGCCCCGCACGTTGACCCTTCGCCATCTATCACCATGGGCAACCTGAAAAAGAAACGTCGTCTGAAGATGAACAAGCACAAGCGCCGGAAGCGCTTGAAAGCTAATCGCCACAAGAAGCGTACGTGGCAGAAGTAAGCGCGCCGCGAGCGCGCCCGGTGCACGTCGCCGGTCCTGTCAATTTGCGAGCCCGCCGTTTTCCCGCGGCGGGTTTTGTTGTTTCTGCCTGCGACGAGCGTCGGCGCACTCCCGCGCGGCAACTCGATTATGCGCCCGCGACGCGTCGCGGCCCCTCAATGCCTCATAAGCGGCGCGGTATCCGAAAAACGGGGATGCTACCCGGTCCGGTTCCGTCAAAAAGTGGCGAGAAACCCGAAAATTTCCGCGCATTTCTAGAGGGAAACGGACCATCACTGAAGAAAAAGTAAATGGGGGCCTTCATAGGGGAATGCCCGATGTTTAATCTTGTCACTCAGGGGCGGTCTTGGGACCTTCGCATCCGGTTAGCGATAACCACACAGTTGGTACCGGGCCGGGATTCGCTGCCACTTATCACCCTTTATTGCTTTGTTTTAAGCTGTTCGTCCATCGCGCTTCCGCATGTTTTTTTCGTCCGCCACCAAAGGCTACTTCGTCGAGCTCAGCGAGCACGCCATCCTTTTGGCGCGCACGTCGGCCGCGGTTCCGCCTTTTACGGTCGAAGAGCTGCGCGAGTGTCCTCCGGGTGATGCCGCCGCACTGAGCGAGGCGATCGCGCAATTGCAGCCGAAGAAGAGCCCGAGCGGTTACCTGCACGCGACCGTCGGGATCTATCCGGCCAAACGATTGGTGCGCCGCCATGCGCTGGAGTTGAAGCGGGTCAAGGAGCCGGGCTACTTCGCCGAAGTTTGTAGCCAGCAGTTCCGCATCGAGCCGGACAAGTACAGGATTTCCATCCTGCAATCCGCGGACGGCGCGGACTACGACGTCGCCAAGGCCACGCAGAAAGAAGTGCTGTTCTGCGGGCTGCCGGCCGAAGATGCCGAAGCGGCGCAGCAATCGCTGCTCGAGATGGGCATCTATCCAGAGCGGCTCGAACTGGCGACGGTCTCGGCGCTCGGCGCCTTGGTTGATTATTTGGCGGAAGCGAAATCGAAGATGCCGACGCTGGTCTTGGAGATTGGTGCCGACTCCACCCATTCCTTCATTGTCACTTCCAACGGCGTCGAAGCGTCGCGACCGATCCCGCAAGGCCTCGAAGCGATGGTGCCCATCGTCCAAAAAGAACTCGGGCTCAAGGATGAGGAGTCGGCGAAGAAGCTTTTTTATTCGAACACCTTCGACTTCACCGGCATGGGTCCGCTGCTCACGAAGCGGCTTTTGAAAGAACTGCAGTCGTCGATCGGATTCTACGAAGTGCAGACCGGTCAATCCGTCGGCCAGCTGTTGACGACGCAACTGGCGCCCAAGCTCGGCTGGCTCGAAACGGCGATCGCGAGCGCCCTGGGTATCACGCCGTTGAAGCTCGACCCCGCCGCCTGGTTGAAGGCGCGCCAGATCGCTTTGCCCGAAAACCTCGCCCGCCAAACTCAAGACGTCCGCTGGTTCGGCGTCTTGGCGTTGATGGGACGTTACGACGCCGTTCATGCCCCTGCTGAAGAAAAAAAGTGATGCCGCCACGGGGCCGGCGGTTCCGGCCTGGCATCCCAACTTCCGGGACTACGAAACGCTCCCGGACGTCAAGGTCGTGCGCACGGCGTTCTTCGTCAACGGCGCCGCCATCCTCATTTTCGTTTCGCTCGCGATCTATTTCGGCATTCACGAGTGGCAGCTGCACGTCATTCGCGGCCAGATCGCCGAGTGGCAGCAGCAGATCGATCGCGACCGGAAGCAAAGCGACCAAGATGTCGCGCTGTTCAAGAAGTTTCAGGCCGAGGAAGCGAAAGTCGACGATGTCGACAGCTTCGTGAAAGCCCGTCCCGTCGTATCTGAGATTCTCGTACGACTGGCGCAGACGCTGCCGGAAAATATCGCCGTCGATAGCTTCGAACTGCGCAGCAACGGCGTTTCGCTCCGGCTGACGGTGCGGGGCACGCCAGCCGAAGCGGCTGGGTACGCCACCGCTTATCTGGAGCAGCTCCGGGCGGACAAGGAACTCACGGCTTTCGATCGCACCAAGTTCGAGTTCACGAACCAGGCGCGCAACCCGACGACCAATCGCCTCGCGGTGGAATTTTTCCTGCGATTTACGGCGCAATTCGGAGGAGACAAACGGCCATGACCACTCCGGAGCTTGTCGCGGCGGTGAAGAAAAATCCCATCACGGTGACGTGCGGGGTGCTCAGCTTGGCGCTTGCGGTCGCAATTTATTTCCGCAGCGGAGCGATCCCCGAGGCGGCGGCGGAGCTCGAGGAGCGCTCCGCGGAAGGCCGGCGCTATGCACTCAACCTCAACAATGCGGCGCAGCTGAAGGAACAGTTCGATGCGCTCACCGCCGCGAACAAGGAGATCGAGGCGCGGCTGATTCGCGCGAGCGACATCGGCATCAACCAGCAGTACTTTTATCGTCTTGAAACCGAGAGCGGCGTGAAACTCGTCGACCTGCGGCAAGGCGCGCGGGGGACGCCGAAGGGCGGCACCGTGCCGATCTCGTTCACAGTCAGTGCGCAGGGCGATTACGCGCAGGTGCTCGCTTTCCTGCGCGCCCTCGAGAACGGGGCGCACTTCTGTCGCGTCCAGTCGGGCAGCTGCAGCGGCCCACGCAAAGGCCCCGTCACAGTGGCGCTCAACCTCGAACTCCTCGGTCGCCCATGAAGACGCGCGCATTTTTCTGCTGGGCGGCGGGCGTTTTCGCCACCGGTTTTGGCTCCGTCGCTTGGGCCGCCAAACCGGTCTCGGACATCGTGCCACCCGAGCAACGTCGGCTTTCCGTGCAGAAAGCGGAGCGCCTCTCGCATCCGACCACGCCGGCCGCCTTGCCGACGGAGCTGGTCACGCCGTTCAATCCGCCGAATTTCGATCGGCCGGAGGACGGGGCCAGCACCGAGGCGCGACCGGCGGCCGAAGGCAAGCCCGGGGTGGCCGCGCCCGCCGCACCGCAGACCGATCGCGACGTCCTCGCGGCGGTCGCCGCCAAGATTCCCACCACGGGCTCCATCATCCTCGGTGGTAAACCGCTTCTTGTCAGTGGCACGAACCGGATCGAAGCCGGCTCGCGCTTTACGGTCGTTTACAACGGCCAGGAATACGAACTCGAGCTCGTCGCCATCGACCGCACCACGTTCACGGTGCGCTACAAAGGCGAGGAGTTTACCCGGCCAATCAAACTAGGAAAGACCCCATGAGAACACGCCTGCTAGCCGTTGCTGCAACCGTTTGCGTATTCGGATTAGCCCTACACGGGCAAGGTGCGGCGCCCGCCGCCGCGCCCGCGCCGGCGACTCCGCCCTCGGCCGCCGCGCCCCTCGTGGTGGCCCCCGCCGCCGAGGTCGCCGCGCCGGCGGCGACCACGGTCACGACGGTCACGACGACGACGGCCGCGCCCGCCGCTGCCGCGACGCCCACGACCACGACGGTGGTCACCTTGCCGGAATCCATGACGCCCACGCCCGCGGCACCGACGGCCGCTACCGCGGCGACGTCCGCTCCGAGCGCCGCTGCCGCCACCGCACCCGATGCCGCCACCACCGCCACCGCCAAGCCCGCGGACGGAGCGGCTCCGGCCGCCGGCACGGCGAAAACGAAGGACGCGGCCGGCCGCGACACGCTGTCCGTCGATTTCCCCGACGAAGACGTTCGCAACATCCTCCGCAACGTCGCCGATCTCTTCGAGTTGAACATCATCATGCCCGAAACGTTGCAGGGTAAAACGACGATCAAGCTGCGCGACGTTACCTGGCGCCAGATCTTCCAGAACGTCCTCGACCCGGTCGGTTACACGTATGTCGAAGACGGCAATATCATTAAGATCGTGAGCAAAGAAACGCTCAACGAAGAGCCCGTGACGACCGATGTTTTCATCATCAACTACGCTCGCGCCGCCGATATTCTCCCGACCATCAGTTCGCTCGTCGACACGACCAAAGGAAAAATCGTGGTCGATGCGCGCAGCAACAGTTTGGTCATCACGGAGCGCCCGACGCGCCTGAGCCGGATTCGCCCGATCATCGAGCAGCTCGACCGTGCGACCGATCAGGTCGTGATCGAAACCAAGTTCGTCGAGGTCAGCTCCACGGACGTGAAGAACATCGGCGTCAATTGGGCGTCGCTGCAAAATTACGGCGTCGGCGTCGGTAACATGGCGAGCACGTTCAATCGTACCCGCGGACAAAGCACGTCGAACGGCGTGAACGGCTCGAGCGGCAACACCGGCAATACGTCGGCGGGCACGACCAATTCGAACACCACGACCACGACGAACGGCCAAAACACCGGCTCGAACACGAGCAACACGATCAGCTCGACGAACGGCACCACGACCGCCGTGTCGACGACCGGCAACACGGGCGCAATCACCAACGGCACCACGACCACCGGCTCGGTCGGGACCAACGGGTCGACGTCGAACACGATCACCAACGCGCTGAATTTCCTCAACAACGTGGCCAACACCGGCTCGACCGCGCGCGAGGTCACGGCGCTGTTCTCCGCCGACGAATTCCGTCTGATCCTGAGCGCGCTCCAGACGCAGAACGACGTGAAGATCGTTTCGAACCCGACGATCGTCACGCTCAACAACACCGAAGCGACGATCAACGTCGGCGAATCGGATCCAATTCCGAACTACGCGTTCAACCAACAGACCGGCAGCTTCGAGGTGAACGGTTTCACGTATAAAGACATCGGCATCATCCTCAAAGTCACGCCCCAGGTGAACGCGCGCGGCTTCATCAAGTTGACGCTCGCGCCCGAGGTGAGCCAGAAGAACGGCGTCTCGCGTTTCGGCGTCGCGGAAATCCCGATCATCGCGACGCGCAAAGCCGTCACGCAGGTTTCGTTGAAGGACGGCTTCACCATGGGCATCGGCGGCCTCTTGAGCACGCAGACCACCAAGGGCCAAACGAAGGTTCCGGTGCTGGGCTCGATCCCCGTCATGGGCCGCCTGTTCCGGTCTGACACCAAGGACTCGACCACGACCAATCTGATCATCTTCATCACCGCCAAGACCGTCAGCTCGGAGGGTGCTCCCCTCGAGCAGGCGTTCGAATCGTCTCGCGTCCGCCAATTGGAAATGCGCCGCGAAGACATGCCTGGCTATCGCGATGGGACGACGCCCTATGTGGGCGAGCTCCAGTCGTCGAAGGCTTCGGTGCACACCGGCGCAGCCGGCAAATCGCGCTGAGCGCTCAGCGCGCTCCGCCAAACCCAAGATATTTATGAAACGTTGGTCGCAGCTTCTCTCTCTCATCCTGCTCATCGGCGCGGCCGCGCCGGCGATGCACGCGCAGGCGCAGCAACCGGTGTTGTCGGTCGCCATCACGGACGTCTCGGTGCTTTCCGGTGCTGGTGGGGTCGCGTTTATCGACGTTACCAACTCCGGCAGCGGTTATACGTCGGCTCCCACGATTACGTTCGTCGGTGGCGGTGGCGCCGGCGCGGCGGCGACCGCGAACATCACCATTGGCGGCACGGTGTCGTACGTGCAGATCACCAATCCGGGCACGGGTTATACCTCGCCACCGACGGTTGTATTCTCCTTCCCCACGGGGACGAATCCAATTCAAGCCACCGGTACGGCGTATGCCGGCACGAGTTTCACGCTACCCGCGCAAAACGAATCGTACGGAACGTTCGGCACGCCAATCGCAATTCGGGCGATCGCCACGGGTACTTTCCCGGCCTCGGGTTTTACCTACGAATACTTCATCAATGGCACGTCGATCGGCGTTTCCGCTTCGACGCCCCCCGCCGGAGTGCCGAACATGATCGGTTGGACGCCGCCGCAGCCAGGGGCGTATTTTTTGACGGTTACGGCGACGGACGGCACGAATAAAGCGACCTCGCTGCCCGTGCGCTATTTCGCCGTTGGCACCGCGATTACCAGCCCGACGCCTAACACCATTGTTCCTCAAGGTTCGTCGGTTGTCCTGCAGGCCTCCGCGACACCCCAACCGTTGTCCGGACCTTCTGGCGGTTCCGGCTATACCAGCGCGCCTACCGTCACCATCACCGGCGGCGGGGGTAGCGGTGCGACGGCCACGGCCACGGTCGTCGGCGGCAAAGTCACCGGCCTCACCATCACGAGCGCCGGAACGGGCTATACCAGTGCGCCGACCGTCACGATCAGCGGCGGCGGTGGAACCGGGGCAAATGCGTTCGCGACGATCGGTGGCGGCTCGGTGACGGCACTCACGCTCACGGGTTCCGATACGTTCGTGAAGCAGATCGATTTCTATGCCGATGGTACGCTGATCGGCAGCGACACGACGGCTCCGTATTCGTTGATCTATACGCCGGCGAACACGCCGGCGACGCATACGATCGAAGCGCGCGCTTTCGACAATCTAGGCACGCAGGTTTCGCCGAACGGCGCGGCCACGATCGGTCTTTCAATGGTCCCGCCAATCGGCACCCCGCCGACCGTGACGATCAGCAGTCCGGTCAACGGCGCGATTCTTCCGATTCCCAGCAGCACGTCAGGTGACATCACCGTCGCCGTCTCGGCGGGCAGCCCGACCGGTTTGATCACGAAGGTGGAGCTCTACATCGACGGTGTGCTCTACGGCACCGCGAGCACCTTCCCGTATACGTTCACCTGGCATCCTACGGTCGTCGGCACCTATAAGTTGGTGGCGCTGGCCTACGACGATAAGAGCAATGTCGTCGCCTCGAGCATCGCGCCGGCATCGACGTCCGTCACGGTCGCGGCCTCGCCGACGGTCACGCTCGTCTCGCCGAGCACCGGAGCGACGGTGGGGGTCGGCACGCCAACGACGCTCACGGCCGCCGCAACCGACAGCAACATTGGTGGCACCATTGCGAAAGTCCAATTCTTCGCCGACGGCGTATTCCTCGGCGAAAGCACCACCCCCACTTCGGGCAACCAGTACACGTTCTCTTGGACGCCAACCGGAGCCAATCCGACCATCCAGCTCACTGCCCTCGCGATCAATGCGCTGGGTCTTTCGACGGTCACGCCCATCGCGACCATCGCTGCCACCGCCGGCGGCGGCGGCGGCGGCGGCCCAATTGGCCTTCCGCCGACGACGTCCGTCACGTATCCGACGGCGAGCACGCAGCTGTCGGTGAACCGGCCCGTGCTGATCACGGCCAATGCCGCCGACACGGACGGCAATATCACGACCGTGCAATTTTTCGCAAACAACCAGGCCGTGGGTACTGCGACGGCGTATCCCTATAGCACGACGTGGACCCCTAGCAGTCTCGGAAACTACAATCTCACGACGAAGGCCACGGACAACGACGGCAACACGACCACCAGCGTCGCGACCCAAGTTTCGGTCGTCGATCCGACGCCCGGAGCGCCCACCGTCTCCGTTACCACCCCGACGACCGGCTCGACCCTCAATGTCGGCCTCGCGCAAACGCTGCGCGCGACCGCCTCGGACACGGGCTCGATCGCCAGCGTTCAATTTTTCGTCAATGGCCAGCCGCAAGGCGCCTTGCTCACCGCGTTCCCGTTCACCACGCCGTGGACGCCAAGTTCGCCCGGCAACTACACCATCACGGCCCGCGCCGTGAACGGCAGCGGCAACCAGACCACGTCCGCGCCGGTGACCGTTACGGTTTCGGGTGGCACCGCTCCGACGGTCAGCGTGACCTCGCCGACGAATGGCATCTCCATCCCCGCCAATACCGCGCAGACGATCACCGCGAGCGCGACCTCCAGCGGCAGCACGATCGCCTCGGTCCAATTCTTGGTGAACGGCGTTTCGGTCGGGACCGATAACACCGCGCCGTACTCTGTGGCTTGGACGCCCACGGCGGCCGGATCGTACTCGATCGTCGCCCGCGCGACGGATGCCTTGGGCAACTCCACCGATTCCACGGCCTCGGTTGTCGCCGTTTCACTCGGCGCGCCGCCGACGATCACGGTGACGAGTCCGACGACCGGCGGATCGATCATGATCGGTTCCAGCGAAGTCCTGAGCGCCACGCCGACCGCGGCGACGGGCGCCACGATCGCGAATGTACAATTCTACGTGAACGGCGCGGCCGTCGGCAGTCCCGTCTCGACTTTCCCGTATGTCCAAGCTTGGACGCCATCGGCGCTCGGCACGTATACGATCACCGCTGTCGCGACCGACAGCATCGGCAATCAAACGACGAGCGTGCCCGTGACGCTGACCGTTTCTCCGACGAGCACGAGCCGCCCATGGGTTTATCTCACCTCGAGCCCCACGAACACGAATCTCGCCGTCGGCACCCCGGTGTTCGTTGCCGCCAATGCCGGCGATCCCGACGGCAAAGTCGCCGCTGTTTCCTTCTATGTAAACGGCCAGCTGATCGATTCGATCGCCACCGCGCCCTACATCACGCTGTGGGTTCCGACCTCGGCCGGCACGTACACGATCACGGCCGTCGCGATCGACGACGCCGGGAACCGCACGACCTCAACCGGCGCCACCTTGACGGCGCTGAATCCCGTCGGATCGGCGCCCGCCGCGGCGCTGTATTTCAATAACCCGACCGTCGATACGCCGAGCGCCACTAGCACGACGACTACGTCGGCCGCCGATGCGTTGAAGCCCGTCAAAGTCACGTATGGCTCCAAGCTGATCCTTTCGACCGACGCCATCGATGAAGACGGCTCGATCAATAACGTGCAGTTCTTTGTTAACGGCACGAAGATCGCCGTCGTGAGCACGGCGCCGTATTACACGGTGTACCAGCTCAACACGCTGGCCGACGTGGTCATCACCGCGATCGTCACCGATTCGAGCGGGAACGCGGTTTACACCAATCCGATTCTCATCTCGACGATTCCGTCGACGCAGGCGGCGGGGGCGCAAGTGACGCTCGTCAGCCCGACCAACGGCTCCTCTTACGTGGTCGGCGGGCAGATCATCTTCAACGCCACGCACAATTTCGGCACGGTGAACCCGCCCAAGGTCGATTACTACATCGACGGCGCGCAGTTCACCACGGTCTCGCCCGCTGCCGGCACGACGACGGGACAGAATTATCAATACACGGCTGGCCTTACGCGCGCTGGAACGTACGTCGTCCACGCCGTGGCGCGAAGCGGCAATACGACCACGGTCTCGAGTCCCGCGACCATCACGGTGACGCCGAACGTCGCGCCGAAGGTCGAGATTACCTCGCCGTCATCCGGCACGACCACCACCTCCGGCAAGGCCGTCACCCTCACGGCGAACGCAACGGACACCGATGGCACGATCGATCGGGTGCAATTCTTCGTGAACGGCACGGCGCTCGGCAGCCCCGTGTCGACCTTCCCGTATCGCACGCAATGGACGCCGGCGGCGGAAGGCATCTATAGCATCACCGCCCAAGCGATCGACAACGCGGGGGCGACGTCCGCCTCGCCGGTCACGACCATCTTGGTGCTCGGCGCCGCTTCCGCGAAGGCCGCCGACTTCGTGTACACCGGTCCGTTCAATGGCATCGGCGATACGGGGAAGTTTGCCCTCATCGCGAATCGCACGACCGCGACATTCATCGGTTATTCCACCGTCGCGCCAGCGAAGATCTACTACTTCCCCGGCCTGACGGTCGACGCTGCGGGCGGCTTCACCGGCACCGATGCCGAGGGCCGCACGATTGTCGGTTCCGTCAACGATACCGGTGCGACCGCGACGATCGATGGGCGCATGCTGCTCATCGGCATCGCGACCAATGCCGTAGGCACGTCGACGATTCCCGCCGGCCACTACTTCGGCAGCATCAGCGGCAATCGCGCGAGCGTCATCGAAGCGATCGTCGGCTCCGACGCCTCGATCACCGTTTATCTCATCAATGGCAGCGCGAGCGACGCGGCCGCCGGCACCTTGACCAGCGCGGGCACGGCGACGCTCACGTCTCCGATCACCGGGGCCAAGTTCGCGGTCAAAGTGGATCCGGTCACCGGATTCCTCTCCGGCACCATCACCGGTGCGAACGCCGGCGCGATGACCGCCGCGCTCGCGACGGGTCCCGCCTTCAGCGACGGTTCGTTGCGTAATCTTTCGACGCGCGGCCAAGTCGGCACGGGCGCAAACGTGCTCATCGCGGGCTTCGTCGTTGGCGGCACCACGCCCAAGCAAGTGCTGATTCGCGCCATCGGCCCGTCGCTTTCCGCTTACGGCGTAACCAGCCCGCTGGTCGACCCGATGCTCCAACTCTACAGCGGCACCAGCGTCATCGCCGCGAACGACAACTGGGGTAATTTCGCGCAGATCGCGAACGCCGCTGCCCAAGTCGGCGCGTTCCCGGTCAGCGGCTTGAGCGCGGATTCCGCGTTGCTCGTGCGTCTGGCTCCCGGCTCGTACACCGCGGTCGTCAGCGGCGTCGGCAACGCCACCGGTGTCGCGATGGTTGAATTTTACGACGTGGACAGCCCGACGCCATTCTCGCCGCAAAAAGTGATGAACGTCTCGTCGCGCGGCGTCGTCGGCACCGGCCAAGCGCAGCTGATCGCCGGCTTCGTGGTCGGCGGCAATATCGCCAAAAAGGTTCTGATTCGCGGCGTCGGCCCGTCGTTGGAGACGGTGGGTGTTTCGAGCGGCGCGCTTTCGGATCCGGTGCTCCGTCTGAGCCGTTTCGTCAGCGGCGTCGACACGACCGTCCGCGAAAACGACAACTGGGCACAAGGCAACGACGCGGCCTTGGTGATGGATGCGGCGACGAAGGTCGGCGCGTTTCCGCTCACCTCGGCCAGCAAAGATGCCGTGATCCTGATTACGCTTCCGCCCGGCACCTACACCGCGCAAGTGACGGGTGCCAACGGTACGACCGGCATCGCGCTGGTTGAAGTCTACGAAGTGCCTTGATCGGATCGTGCCGCGCGGGTCATCCCCGCGCTGTCGAGTCTTCGCCCTCCCTGACGCCGAGCGTTACGGAGGGCGTTTCATTGGTTGGCGCGGGGACTTGGGGTCTTCGCGTAATCGTGCTCGTGATCGTAATCGTGATCGGATCCCACGCACGATCGCGATCGTCGGAATCGATCGAGATCAAGATCACGATTACGATTAAGAGCACGAGTACGAGCAAACGGGCCGGGGTCTAGGACCCCGCTACATCATGCATGCGCGTCGCTGGGAGCGCGCGATTTCGCGTGCACCGTCGAAGCCGATTTGTTGGTTTCGCCTCCTCATGGGGGGATGGTTGTCACGCGCGCGAACAATTCTGGTGCAACCCGGCTTTGGCGGGTTGCTCGGCGCCGCCTTTTCCCTGGGGCTCGGCTTCTCCTTCGTTGGACCCTTTCTCTCGCTGTGGGGCACGAAGGAAATCGGAATGTCCGAGCGGACGTTCGGGCTGTACATGACGGCGACGTCGCTGAGCGCGATCCTGGTCGCGACGACGCTCGCGCGCTGGTCCGACACTCATCTGCCGCGCAAATTCATGCTGCTGCTCGGCGGCGCCGGCGGCGCCCTCGGATACGGTGCATATGCGTTTTTGCACGATCCGCGCCTTCTCATTGTCGTCGGCTGCACCGTGCTCGCGCTGGCAGCGCTCTGCTTTTCGCAGCTCTTCGCATATACGCGTGAACATTTCTACGAGGCCCACATTCCGGGAGTGCCGCGCGGCTTTCTCTTGAGCGTCGTCCGGGTCTGTTTCTCGATCGCGTGGACAGCCGGCCCATCGATCGGGGCATGGATGATGGTGGTGCTGGGATTCCGCGGCGTGTTCCTCGGCGCCGCCTCGCTCTACTTCGCCTTCTTTTTGGCGGTCGCGTGGTTCGTGCCGTACCGGCGCCGCGAAGCCGACGTTCGCGCGGTCGTCCGCGAACCGGTATGGCGGGTCCTTGTGCGCCCCGATTTGTTCGCGATGTTCGTGGCGTTCCTGCTCGTGTACGTGTCGCACACGATGAACGCGATGAACCTGCCGCTCATGCTGACGAATGTCCTCGGCGCGTCCGGCCGCGACGTCGGCATCGCGTTCGGCATCGGGCCGCTCGTCGAAATCCCGCTCATGCTTTGGTTCGGGCATCTGGCCAGCCGCGGTCATTCGCTGGCCTTGCTTCGTTTCGGCGGAGTGATCACGGCGATCTATTTCGTGCTCCTCAATCGCGTGGAGGCGCCATGGCAGGTGTTTTTGGCGCAAGCGCTGCACGGCACGTCGTTCGCCATCATTTCGAATGTCGGCATCATGTTCTTCCAAGATCTCGTGCCGGGACAGCCGGGTCTCGCGACCACGGTGTTCGCGAACGCCGCGAACTTCGGGAATCTCGTCGGGTTCTTCGGCTTTAGTTGGCTGGCGCAGCCGCTCGGCAATCGGCGCTTGTTCCTGGCCTCGGCGACCCTCACGGCCGTGATGGCCGCGATCCTGTTTCTCTATCGGCCGCGGCGCGCGCAGCGCGTGATGGTGCCGGGAGCGGCGTGACTTCTCCTCATACTCACGCTGGAGACTCCACCCAGGTCGCGGCGATCGTCCCCGATCGCCAGGATCGAATGGCGCTCAGGGACGACCGCCGTTACCTCGGAACAACGACCATGACGGCGGGATCGCCTGCATCCGAACGACGTTTTCGCGCGTAGGCTTTCGTTCTTCCTATCGTGACTGACTCCATCGATTCCCTCTCGCTCGCGAGTCGCCGCGTCTTGGTCACCGGTGGCACCGGCTATCTCGGACGTACGCTGATTCGGGCGTTGCTCGACCGCGGCCATTCGGTTCGCGCCCTCGTTCGTCCCGGCGCGGGAGCGAGAGTGCCGACGGGCACATTGCCGATCGTCGGCGACGCCTTGAAGGTCGACGACGTGAAACGGGCCCTCGTCGGAGCCGATACCGTCGTGCATCTCGTCGGGGTGCCGAAGCCGTCGCCCGCCAAGGCGCGGCAATTTCGAGAAATCGACCTCGTTTCGATTCAAGCGATGGCGAAAGCGATCGCGGCCACGGGGACACGGCCGCATGTCGTGTATTTGAGCGTTGCCCAGCCGGCGCCGATCATGCGCGCGTACCTCGACGTGCGGGCGACGGGCGAAGCGCTCCTGCGCGAGCTGGGGGTGCGGGCGACCTTCGCGCGGCCATGGTACGTGCTCGGGCCCGGTCATCGTTGGCCATATTTTCTCGTGCCGGTGTACGCGGTGTTGCGCCGGTTGCCGCCGACGCGTGACGCGGCCGAGCGACTCGGCTTCGTGACGCTCGCCCAAATGACCCGCTCCCTCGTGGAGGCGGTCGAGCACCCGCCGGCCGAAGGCGTGCGCGTGCTGGATGTGCCGGCGATTCGAGCCGTCGGATCAGCTCGGTTGTAGGGCGGGGGCTCCCGCCCCCCCGTCGCGATTTCAGCGGTACATCGGATTGATGCGTGCGCTTCCCGCCGCACATTCCAGCGGAACGGCGGGTTCGGAGGCCCCGCCCATTTAATCACCCCAGCAGTGCGCCGATGTTGCTGCTGGCGGTGCGGATCGCGCTTTGCAATGCCGTGCGTTGCTCAGGCGTCGCGCCTTCCTGCACCGGGGCGAACCAGTTGAACGCGTGATCGCGTTCGACTTGAGGCCGTACCGCGGCGATCCGGTCGATCAAGCCGTCGAGCTTTCCACGCTCGTTCTCGTTCTTCAGCGCCACGCTCGTCGCATCCAGCAGCGCGAGCTCCCAATCGGCTTTCTCACTGCGTAACCGTGCGCCTTGCGCGAGTGCATGTGCCGCCAGAGTCGCGGGCGTGCCTTCCAGGCCGAATTCCGCGTCGGTGCACCGAGTGGCTTCGTCCCATTTCGCCCCGCCAAGGCTCGCGCCGACGAGTTGCGCCTTGGCTAGGTTGGCGCCGCGCAAATCGGCATCGGCGGCCCAAACCAGCCGCAAATCGGCACTCTCGAAATTAGCGCGTCGGCAATCGGCGGCTTTGAGCTGGCCGGACCGCATTTTGATTCGGGCGAGGTTCGTATCGACGAGCTTCGCGCCGTAGAACACGCCGCCGGGAAGATTCGCGTCTTGGAACGACGCCCCCGAGAGATCGCAGCCCCCGAAATCGACGTTGCGACCTTCCGCCCGATCGAACACCGCCTCGCGCAGCACGCTGCCGCCGAAGACCCAGTTGAGTTTGGCGCCATCGAAACGCGTGCCAGGGAGGTCGCTTTTTCGCGCCGCGACGAGTTCCGGCAAGGCGATCCCACGCAGGTCCAACGCCGGAGCGACCTCGTCCACCGCCGGCAAATCTTTCACGGAGCCTTTCAACTCGTCGACGTTCGTCCCCGCGCGCAACGCCTGCTCGATCGCGCGCACGGCGACTTTGCCCGCCGGCGTTTTCCAGCGTGAAGCGAGGGGATCTTTAGGTTGCGGCATGAGACCGAGAATGACGGGTATTCTTAGCCACAGAGTTCACGGAGCTCGGACACAGAGTTGACGGAGAATTGCGTGGTATTGGGGTGAATCAATCCGATGCTGATATTTTCTTCAAAACTTTCAGGGCCGATGCGCTAACCAAACGGCAAATGGAGTGGCCCGGAGCGTACGATTCAGGGAGGCGCAGAGTTCATGGAGCTCCGACAAAGAGATCGCACAGGCAATCCGGGTGAGCCTTGCGCTTGCGCACCCTATCCGCCGCGCGTGCGTCAAGGGCCTCGTGTGTCGCCCTTGAGCCTCCCTCAGTCTCTGTGTCAGAGCTCCGTGTCCTCTGTGGCATGCCTGGTTCATTGTTTCTTCGGATTGGGATCCGTCGTCGTGTCGGGCGGCGCGTCGGGCATCGACGGGATGATCGGCGGCAGCACTTTGGGCGGGGGCTCGGGCACGGGCGGCGGACCGGGTTGGATGATTTCGACGGCGTACGTGACCGGCGGTTTGCCGCCACGGTACTTCGTGATCTTGCCAGCCTCGCCGGCCGTCGTCCAATCGACCACCGCGCGCTCCGTCGTGTTCGTCTGCGGATAACGCAGATCCTTGCTCATCGTGAGTTCCAGCTGCGCATCCGGGATGAGCGTCTTGCCATAGCGGACTTCCGTCCGCCGCAACGCGACGCCGGGCGGGAGTTGTCCGCCGAACTGCGCGCGCAACTCGCCTTCGGCCATGTATTGCAGCGCCGAGCCATAGAGCGCGTGACGATTGCCGTCCTCGGCCCCGGCTTTGAGAAACGCCTCCACCGTGGCGCGCGCATTCGGGGGCAGCGCCTGGAGATCGGCGTCGGTCAACTTGCCCGCCGCCGCGCGCTCGATGAGTTCGTTGAGATGATTGGCCGCCTTGGCCGACGCTTCCTGTACCATCGCCACGAGGCGTCGGATGGTGGACGGGAGCGTCGCTTCCGGACCGATGGCGAAGAACGGACGGAAGTCGGCGGCTAACAAATGTGCCGTTCGTCCGGGCGTCGGCGTGATCGGAATCCCCGACGCCAGTCGGGCCTTCGTCGGTGCGCCGCGTTGAATCGCCAGTCGGCCGAGATTTTGCGCGGCCGACATGCCTTCCTTCGGCTTCCAGCGCGATTTGATCTCGGCGCCGGTGTACGTGTTGAGCACGTCCGCGGCGCCTTCCGGGCCGAGGTCCGTGATCAACTGACGAAAACGCGACAGCTGCGTGTCCGCTTTGGCCGCAATGTTCTTGAGCGCATCGGCAATGGCCGCCGGGTCGACCCGCGAGGCGAAGCGGAAGAATTTGTCGGCCCCGGGATTGCCGGAGATCGCGAGCAGCCGCTTCGCGCCGATTTTTTCCAAGAGCGCCGCGAGACGCGTCGGGTCGCCGGCGAAGGCCCGTAGGAGATCGACTCCGCCCGTGCTGCCGGCAAAGGCCTCGAGCAATGTTTTAAGGACGGCGCCTTCCGCCTTCTGCGCGAGCTTCAGCAGCGTCTCGGGCGCGACCGTCGCCAGCACGCGCTCGAGCATTTCGGGCGAGAGGGACTCGACCAATTTACGAATGAGCGACTCATCCCCGAGTGCGGCCAGCCGGCCGAGCGTCCCGGGCTTCAATTTTTCGGCCAGGGCTTTGGTCGCATCTTCGCCGAGGATGCTGCCGAGCTTCGTGTTGGCCGCGCCTGGGTCCGGCGGCGCGTCCGCTTTCACGGCCGCTTCAGCCCGCGGATCGTCGGTGCGCACGCGGCCAGGTCCGGTGTCCGGCCCCGCGTGCTCGCCGACCGCCGCATCAAACTCTTGTTTCGTCTTCTGCTTGATGTCGGCCTCGGCGGCGGCTTCGGCCGTCGCGTTGACTTTCGTCGCGCCGGGTTTCACCTCCGCCTCGAGGGAAGCCTCGAGCGCCGCGAGTTCGGCGTTGAACTTCGCCGTCGGCGAATTTCGCAGGCTCTTGAAGCCCGCCCTCACGGTCTTGCTCAGACCGTAAATCAGGAGGGCGATCATCAACCCGTTCCAGGCCTTCTTCAGCCAGTCGGGCACGTCCGGGCTGTCGTTGACGTAGTAGGTGATGCGACCCAGGCCCTCGCCGATCGCTTCCTGAATGATGAAGCGTTTCAGCGCTTGGACGAGAGCCTTCCGCACAGCCGCGTTGATGGCGGCTTGGCCGAGCTCCGCCGCGGCGACGCTGCCGCTTGCCTCCGTCGCGGCCGCCATCGGCGCCGCGACCAGCGAGCCGAGTGCCAGGAGCGTGAGTCCGGCATCGATCCAGCCCACGAGGTTCACCTTCCCCTGGGCGCTCCAGAGATTCTTGTTCAGCTCGGGCAAGCTGGTGCCGAGCGTCCAGACGTACTGCAGCACGATCTTGTCCGTGCCGCCGATCTGCCGGCCCAAGCGCACGAGCTGGCCCGCGTCGGGATTGAACTGGCGTATTTCCACGAGGACGGGATCCAACGTGCCGAACTGGCGCGGCGTGAAATACGCCCAATTTTCCCAGGCATTTCCGCTGCCGCCGCCCGGGATGCTCGAATCCCAGGTGAGCTCATAGGGATTGGAGGCCGCTTCGCTGCCGCCGTCGTCGCTGGGTCGCGCCGTGAAACGGCGTGGCAGGTAGGAATGCATCGCGGCATGCGGCGTGTCGATGACGTCGAACGCCAACGGCCGCTTGCCATTAATGCCCGCATTGGCGCGCGAGCGTTCGATTTGGAGGAACGGCAGCGGGAAGCGCGACTCCGCTTTCTCCCCGAGTTGGACGACCAGGAACCCTTCTTTTTCGGCGCGATCGCGCAATGTCGCCGCCTTGTTCGCGGAAGTGCTGTCCTGGCGCTTGCCGATGATGTCGACGTCGTTCTTCGCCGCGTCTTTCTGCTGGAAGGCCAGCGCGTCGTTTTGCGCCGAGGTGAACGTGTCGCCGACCAGCAGCTCGAGAAACGCCATCGCGTCGTCCTTCGTGATGTCGGGCGCGCCGGCCATCCGTTCGTCGAACTTCTGCTTGAGCTCGGCGAGATGCTCCTGTGTCGCCTTGTCCGCGGCCTCGGCGAGCGCTTTCTTTTCGGCGACATAGTTTTTCGCGGTTTCCTGCCAGAAATCCGCATCGTGATCGGGCAGGTTGAACACGACCGCCAGCACGGCGCGCGACGTATCGGGCTGCGAAATCAAACCGGCCCCGGGCGACGATTGCTGCTGCAGCTTCTCGTAGGTCGACTGCGCTTTCTTATCCCCGGGCACTTCCAAGCCGAAATCCTCGACCAGCGTTTGGGCCGATTCCCAGTCGGCGAAACCCATGCGCAGGTCGACGTGGTTTTTCCAATCGGGCCGCGTCGTCTGCAGCAAACGCTGGACGTCGACGTCGTGGAAGTAGGGGCGATCGACTTCGAACAACGACACCACGCCCTCCAACGCCTGGCCCACGTAACCGCGTGCCATGATCGCGATGTAATCCTCCTCCTCGATCTCGGCGTCGGCGGGCACGCCCTCAGGGAAGAACAACGATTCAAGAAAGGCGCGGTTCGCTTCGCCGAGCGCGACCATTTTCTCGAACGTCGTAAACACGATGTCGGATCCGATTACGATGGACCACGTCGCCCGGAAGTGCGGCGGGTTGAACACATACGCGTGGACGGCGCGCCACGCCCGGCCCCACTCGTCGCTCTCGTCGTGGGTCAGCGGTTCCAGCACGCTGACGTCGAGGCCCTGTTTGATGAGAATCTCGCGATTTTTTTCGTCCTTCGAGAGCGCCGCAGCGGCGAGCATCAGCCAAAAGGTGCGACCGCCGAGCACGCCATCCGCGTTGATCGGTTTTGCCGCCTTGAGCTTACCGGCGGCGATTTTCTGATCGGCGTCCGCCACCGCGTCGGCAATGCCCGCCGCGCTGTTCTGCGTGCCGGGGTTTTCCGCCGCGAAGACCACTTCGGCGATTTTGGCGTGCTTGGCGGAAATCTGCCAGCTGGCGACGTGATTGGTGAACGCGATCGGGTACGCAAATGGATCCCACGGGTAGAACGGATTGACGTTTGCCAGCTCGAACATCTCGAACCAGAGCCGGTTCTTGCGAATCGCGTCGTCGTAATTGATCCAGGAATACTTTGGCTTCTCGTCCGGGACGTCCTCGACCTTGATGTCTTCGTCGGCGGGATCCGCGACGGTCGGTTCACGCCGGATGCAGGGCGTGGCCGAGCTGACCGGGGCCGGCGCCGCGCCCGCGGCGAAAGCATGCGCTTCGCGTTCCGCGCGCGAATCGGCGGCATCGACGGCCGCGCCGGCGGCCGGGGTGCGCGATTGCTGCGCGACGTGCGCGAGTTCGTGCGCGAGCAAGGTCCGCCCGGTCGTCGTATGCGGCGCGTATTGCCCGCGGCCGAACACGAGATGACTGCCTGCCGCATAGGCGCGAGCGTTGATCGAGCTCGCGGCCGAGGCGGCGGTCGCGCCGGTGTGCACGCGGACGTTGGCCAGCGATACGCCGAGCCGCGGCTCGAACGTCGCGCGCGTCGGCGGGTCGAGCGGCCGTCCCGGGGAACTCAAGGCCGAGTGTACGACCGAGGGCGTCGCCGCGGGCGCCGGTCCGGTCGCCCAGCGTCGGGCGCGCGGCCGGCCGCGGGGCGTGAAGAGCTCGGGGTAATCGGCGGCCAGTTCGCGGTCGACATTGTACCGCGGGCCATCGCCCGTCATGCCGAGCCGCGCCCGCTCGGCGGGATCCGCGAGCGAACCGGTGGAGATCGGCGATAGATCCTCGGACGTGAATGGATTCGGGCTGCCGGTCGTGCGCGCGCCGCTGCGCTCGCCGAATTCGCCGAGCAATTCGCGTTCGAAACGACCGGGCACCGGTTCGAGATAACCGCGCCGCACGAGCCAGCGTTCGAGCGCTTCCATGTCGTAAGTGATGACCTGGGTGCGCCAACGCCGCCCGCCGCCCAGAGGCTCGAGTTGATCGAGTCGTCGCGCGTAGGTCTGGGCCTGCACCGCGCCGCGTTGCGGCCAATTGCCCGTGTTCGGCTTGATCTCGTAGACGATGCCGTTGACCACGTCGACGCGGTCGGCGCGCAAGACGTCGCCGTTGGGCATGACGATCTCGTACTCGCGCTCGAGGCCCGACGGCAGCGTGCCCGGCGGCAAAATTTCCTCCGCGAAGCGCGGCAGCTCCTCGGCGTATTCGTGCGCGAAGTTGCCGATCTCCGCTGCGCGGGGCATCGGTGCGCCGCCGGGCGTGCGGACGTCGCGGAGCAGGCCTTCCGCGATGTCGTCTTCGATGTCGATGCCGGCAGTGGTGCGCCGTCCGCCGACTTCGATGACTTGAGGCGGCGGCCGGGGCCCGGGCGGCAAATGCGTGATTTGGGTGCCGGGAGGAATCTCGGTGAGATCGGGTCGTCCGGATGTCCGCGCGGGCGGCGGTGCATCGGGCGTCGCCGTCGTGGTCGCGGGCGCGGGCGCGCTGGTTTCGTCGTCCGAATAATCGCCGTCGATTTCGTGCGGCGGGCTCGCCTCGAAGAGAATCCGGTAGTGATGCGGGATCGGCAGATCGCGCGCATAGAAACGCTTGATCCAGGGATACCGTTCGCCGAAGAGCGCATACAGGCCCGCGATGAGCACGGCTTTCGGCGTGTTGACGGCATCGTTCGTTTCGCAGAACAGCGCCATCTCGGCCATCGCGAGCGGCATTTCCGCCTCCTTGCGGCGTGCAAGGTCGGCGGCTTCGTCGGCCTCGCGAGCTTCGCCCCGTCGCGCGGCATCTTCCGCTTCGCGCGCTTCCCGTGCGGCGACGTCGTCGACTTCGCTGCCGGCGCCATGCGCGGCCGGATCGGCGGTCTCGCGGGCGGCGCGGCTCGCGTCGTCGACCACGCCGCCGGTGCCGCCCACCGCGGAGCCTTCCGCGTGGGCGGCGGCGTTGGCTTCGCGGGAGAGTGGCGCGGTGGTGGCGTGACCGGCCGCCCCCGTGGTGTCGCGTGCCAACGCGGAGGTCGCGGCTTCGCCTGCGAGATGGCGTTCCGCTCCGCCCATGACGCGTGCGATGGCGGACGGTTTGAATCCGACCGCGTGCATGGCGGCGGCGCCAAGGGGATCGGTGACGCGGCGCGCCGTCCGGACGACCGCGCCCGCGGCGCGTTCGCCAAATCGGGCGAGCCCTCGGACGGCCCGGCTGATGACGCCCATGATGCGATCCAGGAAGCGGAAGCGGCCGAGGAAGCGTCCGACGGGCCCGAGGAAGCGCATGACCATCGGCGCAACGCGGCCGGCGGCCTTGCCGATCAAACCGAGAATTTCGCCGCCGAGATCGAGGAAGCGCACGATCGCCTTCAGAATCGGCGAGCACGCTTCGGCCTCGGCCGAAATGCCGGCCGTGAAGTACGCCAGGATGACTTGGAAGAGCACGAATCCGGCAACCCAGCCGATCTTTCGCCCGAGCGCGTAATCCGGCTGCATGATGAACTCCATCAAGGCGCGCGCGATCCGTGCGCCGAGATTCGCGGCCCCGGTCAGCGCGGTGTCCCAGAGATCGCCGAGCACTTGGCTGAGCGCGCGCGGCGAGCCGCCGGTCGCATTCATCTCCCCCGCGACTTCGCCTTCGCCGCCTTCGGCCGCACTCGAAAGTTCCGAGCCCGACTGCGTAAGCTCGCCCGCCATGTCGGGCGTCAAGGCCGCCACCACGTCTTCGTTGCTCGGCAAAGGCCCCGGGCCGACGAGGCTCGCGAGCGTTTCGTCTTGCATGAGCGCCGCCTGGGCGCCGGAGGCGGGCGCGGGCGCCCCCGCGCTAACGTCCGTGGACGTCGCGGGTGAGCCGGCCGATGCATCGGCCGCATCCGGGGCGGTGCCGGGCGTGGACGCAACGGTCGCGCCCTCCGAGGTTGCCGTCGGCGCAGGCGGAGCGGCGACCGTCGGTGGAACGGGCACCGTGCGATGTGAGTAGGCGCGACGCGGCGTCGGCGGCGCGTATTGCGCGGACGCTTCGGCTGCAGCGCGATAACGTTCGATTTCCGCGGCGATTTCCGGTGGCGGGCCGGTGGCAGGCGCGGCCTCCGTCGTCGTCGCTCCGCCGGACGCGGGAGCCGCCGCCGGTGCCACCGCGGCCCCCGCGACGAGACCGCTGGACGCTGTGGCGGGCGCTGCCGCCGCCGCTCCGGCAGCCGCGTCTCCCGTAGGGAAGGGCGCCGCGTCGAGACTCGTGCGATAATCGTTGATGACCCCGCCGGCCGCCGGACTCATCCGGGCGATCAGCGGGCCAATGATGTTGCCGAGCGCGCGGCAGATGCCGGCGACCAGCTGCACGATCATGATGATGATCCGGAAAGGATCGAGGACGCCGTCGAGCAAGCCTTCAAGTAGGCCAACCACGAAGCCGGCGGCGAAGCGCAGGCCGCCGCCCGCGAGGAGATTCGCGATCTTGTTCGTCACGGCAATCTTTCGCGCCGTGTCGCTCGTGCCGTTGCCGCGCAGCTCTTCGAGGAAGCCGATCGCCGCTTCCTTCATGAACGCGTTCAATGGCCAGAGGCTGACCATGAAGGCGCTGAAGATCCGCACGAACTGGATCAACAGATCGATGACGAAATCGATCACCGGCGGCTTCAACTCGTCCGGACACAGCAGCCAGATCGTCGCCGCCAGCATCACCGGAATCATCGGCGGATTTGTCGCCGCGATCAGCAACCGCACCAGGAAGTCGAGGATCGGCTCGAAAATCGCGACGATCGCGTTGAACACCGCGGTCACCGCCTCGCCGAGGCCCTTGAACCCGCCCTTCGCCCAATCGGCGAGGCGTTTGAATTGATCGGAGACGTGATTCAAGACTCGCGTCACCGCGGCGAGACAATGGTTGACGCCGAAGACCCCCAGCACGTCGCCGAACGCTTCGGAAACGCTCACCGTGATCCCGGCGAGCCAAGAGACGGCGCCGGCAATCGCGGCGCTTACCGTGCTGACCGTGCCGATGATCGCGGGCAGGATGTCGTGCGCGAGGATCTCGCGGGCCTGCACGAGAATGTCGTCGGTGTTCCAGTTGTTCCAAAGCCAAACGAGCTTGTCGTAAAGCGGCGGAATAACCTGCGTGACGATGATCACCGGCCCGAAGGGGGACAGCAGAAGCAGGATGCCGCCGACGACCATCAGCGGGGTCTTGATCGGCTCGATCGTCTCCTGGAAGGAATCCCAGATATCTTGCGCCGTATCCGAGAACCACTTTCGGATTCCGCCCGTCGCATTCCACGCGAGGTCGAATTCCTCGCAAAGTTCGTTCCAGGCCCATTCGGCGGCGGCCCGCAGCGGTGCGGTGATGTCCTCGATCCACGTGATCAGATCGTTGAATGCGCTCCAGATCGCGCCGCCGACCGTGCCGAGAAAGTCGAGCACCGGCACGGCGATGTTGTCCCAGAGTCCGCTGAAAATGGATTCGATCGTGTCCGCGACACTCGTGATGCCTTGCAGGATCGGGTCGCCGTAGACCTGGATGGCCTCGACGACCGGCCGCATCAGGCTCCCGATCGCGGTGCTCGCCGCGGAACCGATCGCGTTTTTCACGCCGTTCACGCCGTCCGTCAGCGAATTGAACGTCTGCTCGATGGTGGAAACGATATCGATGTCCGCGAGCGGCGAGATCAGCGAGCCCACGAGCGAATCGATTCCCGAACAGAAAAGATCGGTCAGTTGACCGACGTAACCCCCGCGGACGAACGCGAGCAGGCCGGGCGCAAAATAGTCGACGACGGTCTCAAAGCCTTCCGAAGCCAAGTCGATGGCTGCACCACCCAGGTCGCGGGCTCCATGATAGGCGCCAACGCCGAAATCGACGACCGCTCCGGTGACGTCGTCGAACGTGTCGCATTGGACACCGAGCCCGACGGTGCGCTGGCTGACGGAAAGTCGCCTTGCCGTCGCGGGCGGACCGCGCGGCCGCGCTTGCGGCGATAGCTCGCCGCGTGCGAGCGGGCTCGCTTGCTGAACCGTGTGCGCCAACTCGTGCGCGAGCAGACGACGGCCGTCCAGGGTATCGGCTCCAGGCGCGTCGGCGCCGAGCACGATATGGCTGCCGTAGGTAAAGGCGCGGGCGGAATAATGCTCCGCCAAACTCGCCGCGGCCGAGCCGCGATGAATCCGCACGGATGAAAAATCGTAATCGAAGCGCGCTTCGAACCAGGCGCGCCACGGAGCGGCGATCGGTTCGCCCGATCCAAGCTCCGTCCAGGGTAGTGAGGTGACGCGTACCGAGGGACGCTCTGTGCGTGCGGGCGGTCCGCCTGGAAGAGTCGGACGATCGATCGGCCGCGGATGGGCGGTGCGAAATTCAGACAAGTTCGTCTGGAGGGCGGGCTCTCCGCACCCCGCCGTTGCGGAGAAAGTGTGCGCTGAAGCCTGAGAACGACGCGCGCCCTCCCCGTGCCCGAACTGTTGCGCTCGAGGTAGCGGCCGTCGTCCCGACGGCCATTCGCTCGGATGGCGATCGGGACGATCGCCGCTCCCGTCGGAATCCCTCGGCGCCACCGGCATCGACACCACGCGCTCCGCGACCGCCTCCGCTTCGGTTTCGAATGCGTCATGGTCGATCAGCGCCGCCCGCTTCGGTGGAGGCCGATGTCCCCCTCGGGCTTGATGGCCCGTCTGTACCGAAGAGCCCGATGAGGACATCGGGCTCCGCCGTTTTGGTGCCGTGGAATTGCTAGTACGGGCGTGTTCATGGGCGTGCCCATGCTCGCGCTGGCAGCGCGGACAAGTTCCGCCGCAGGCGCAGGGCGCGTGACCGCCGGCACGTTGCGCGATCGGGCGGGCTGGCGTGGCGACGGGTTGCGGCGCAATCTGCGTCGTCGGTTTACGCGCGCGCTGCGGCGCGGCGCGACCTTGACTGGCAGAAGCTCGTGCGGCCGCTGGCATGGGTCAGTTGAGGGTGCGGCGGCTGTCCCGGCCGCCATGGGACACGCCATGGTGAATGGCGTTCGTATGTCCTGACGGCGGGGTTCGGAGACCCCGCCCTACATGGAATCCCAGCGCTATCGTTTCGGAGTAGCGGAACGCGTGAGCGTTTCGTTCGGTCGATGAAAGCCTCACGGCTTTCGCTACGGGCTGAACGCGCCGAGCCCCCTCATTCTCCGGCCTGAACCTGTGTCCATTTGTGCCCATCGGTGGCCAACGAACCAGCCTCACCCGCCTTTTTTCTTCGTGCGCTTCGCCGGCGCTTTTGGCGCGGCTGCCTGTTTCCCTGCCGCTGCCTTTGGCGCCTTCGCCGGCGGTGCCGACTCGGCGCTCCGCGAGGGCGGCGTCGGCGCTTGCGCGACGGCTTGGGTCGACGCGGCTTGAGGCTTGGTCGAGGGCGCCTTGCCTTGTGCCTTGTCGAAACCTGCGAGCTTCACGAATTCCTCGCCTCGGCGGCGCTCGAAATCGCCCACATCTTTGATTCCAGCGCGGCGCAGCTTGTCTGCCGATTTCGGGCCAATCCCGCGAATGGCTTCGAGCGGCTGGCTTTGCTGGGCGGCCTCATTCGGATCTGGCTGCTCATAGGGCTTCAGGCCGATGACGCGCGGCTGCGTCGTCGTGGGTGTGGCACTCGGTGGCAAGGAGGGAGAGCGCGGCGACTCGGGCGTCGGACCCTTGGTCGTCGGTCTGCCGCCCGCTTTGGTCGGCGGTGGCACGCAGCCGCACTCGGCGGCTTCGTCGCCGAGTAAAATCGTGCGGTAATCGACATTGCCACCGTGCAGCTTCACGGGACGCGTTTCGGTGTGGAGCACGTGGCCTTTCGCATCGAACACGCGCAAGTACGCGACCGGCGGTGGTTCAAAATAGGTCGCCTTGTCCGTGGAAGCATCGGAAGTGCCCTGGCCGGTCTGTCCCGCGGCCGCCGCTTTCTTCGCCTCGGCTTCGCGTCTCGCTTCCGCTTCGCGCTTCGCGGCGTCGACGTTCATGTCGGTTTTGATGTCGTACGCCGTGGCCTCCACTTCGCCGCCCGCTTGTCCCTCGCGGAGCATGGGATCGAGCAGGAAGTAACCGCGTTGGTCGGTGCAGGTATAGCCCAGCTCGCGCAACCAGTTTCCTTCGCGGTCGGTCAACGCGAGCGTCAGGCCCGGAATCCCCACGCGATCGCTGCGCCGGCGTACGAAACCGTGCACGATGAGCTGATTCGGGTCCGCGTCCGGCAGCGGCGTCTCGCCAAGCTCCGTCATCACCGCGATTTCGAGCCGAAACTTTTCGTTGGTCGAAAACCGCTGGCGGGCTTGCGCGATCCGCGGGTGGTCGGCGGTGCCGTGCTTTTGTGCGAGCAGGCTTTGCTCGCGGGCGAGGCTCCGCGACTTCGCGTTGCGGATTTGGCCCAGCTCGTTGAAGCGGGTCACGCGGGCGGCATCGACGCCGGACAGCGAACCGGTGAGCGTCTTCCCAATGTCGTCGTGCGACATCGGCGTTTCGTAGGCACTGCTATCGGTGTTCGTATTCATTGCGCGCTCCGTTCGGAATTAATGAGTTTCATCCTTCGTTTTTCGCCATCGACGGCAGGAATTTGGCGAAGCCGTCGCACAGGCCCTTGCTTTCGCCGAGGACGCCTTGCAGCAGCACGATGTTGTGCTCGTCGACGATGTGGGTCGGCACGGCCGAGCGGGCGACGATGCAATGCGTGCCTTGGTTGTCCGTGGTCGTGTTCATCGTGAACGTGAGCGTGAACGCCGACATCAGGGCGTTGAGCAGCCCTTCCTTCCACCGGTTGCCGCTCGCATTCTGCGAAAACGCGAAGTGGATCGCGTGCGAAAGCAGGAAGTCGTCGAGCAAATTGGCCTCGAACTGATTGTCGTGGCACGCGAGGTCGTCGAGCGTGACGATGAACACCGAGGTTAGCGCAAGGCTCAGCCCTTTCGCGAGCAGATCGAGATTCACCTGGTTGTCGCTGAACAGCACCTGGCCGTTTGCGAGCAGGCGGCCGAGCGTGGCGTCGTCCAGGCCGGCGCGGCCGGCATCGATCGCGTTCTGGCCGGCGTTGCCCACGTACTTTCCGGCGTTGGCCTTCGCGAGAATTTTGAAAAGCAGCAGCTGCAGATACATCTCGTTCGACATGCCGAGATTCATGACCTGCACGGCGCCCGCGACGAAACCGAGCGCGTCGACCGAATAAGGCACGATCGCCTGGGACGTGAACTGATTGCCGAGAATCGACATCGGTCCGACGCCGTTCGCGGCGAGCGCATGACCGAGCGGCTGCGATACGATGTTCTGCTGCACGCGCAACGCCGGCACGCCGTTTTGCGTCGGCGCCTCGATGGTCGCAGCCGGCTTGATGAGGAGGGTGGGCGGCACGGCGAACCCAATCACGATGCCGCCGCGCTGACCGGCGCTCGCCGCGGTTGACGGCTGCTCCGTGCGAGCCCCGGTGTTCACGATCCGATTGCGCGCGAGATCGATGCCCTCGCCATGCAGCACGTAGACGCCGCAGACCGGGTCCGCCCAATCGGTACCGTTATCGACCAGCGTATTGTCGTGGACGACGAGGTTCTCGACGTCGGCCAGCGCGATGCCGCCGTAGCCCATGTAGGGAACCATCGCCTCAGAGGGCGGAGTGATCGCCCGTCGCAGACAGTCGCGGATTTCGTTGCCGAGAATCGACAGGTTCACGACGGAGATGAATTCGTCGACCGCCGAAAGATCGAAGAAGCCCACCACGCCGATGCCGTCGGTGCCCATCGCATGGATGCGGTTGCGCTCGATGCGAATGTCGTAGAGCGGCCCGCCGGCGCCCATGTGGATCTTCCCGACATCGCCGCCAATTTCGACGACGATCACGATGATCCCGTCGTCGACCGGATGCGTCGGATCGCACGGATCGGGATCGGGCTGCTCCGGCACGTTTTCGGGCGGAACCCGGTCGCCGTCGTCGTTATACCACGCGATCGAGCCGAGGGTGATGCCATGACCCGCGCCACCGCGGATGAGATTGTCGATAACCCGGACCCGCTCGCACAAGCTGTGCAAATGGAGTCCGCCATGCGCCATGGAACCGGGCGTGAACGACCCGCTGGAGGCAAAGCCGGCGAAGAGAATCACGTCGTTGCGGGCTGGCACTTCGATCGTGTTCCGCTCGATGAGCGCGTCGTCGGCGAGCACTTCCACGGCGTGCTCCGACGACGTGTCATCGGTGATGCTTACGTGGCAATCCACGATCGACAACTCGCGCACATACGACACCCGGATCGCGGCGCGCTTGCTCGAGCTCACGGACAATTCCGCCAGCGCCAGCCCGGTGATGCCGCTGGTCGCGACCTGGGAGGCTTTCGTGAACGGATCGTAGCCGATCGCGTCGATGCCGCGCGCATTGTCGGCCGCTTCGATCGCGAGCGACTCGATCCGAAGGCCAAAGCCGCCCTGGATCGTGATGACCGCGACCTTCGCGTCGGAGTTCTCCGACAACAGCCGCGTGCGCGGGCCGCAACCGCTCAGGGTAACGCCGATGCGATTATCGAGCGTGATGTTTTCGTGGTACGTGCCGGGCAGGATGCAGACCGTGCCGCCGGTGGCGGGCAGCGAATCGATGGCATCCTGAATCGAGTCGTAATCGCCGAGGCTCGTCTCGCCGTCGCCGACCCGAACGGTGCAGCAGGTGTCGAGACGCGTGAGCGGCCGGAAGCGTTTGCGGCAGTCTTCGATGTCCGGCGGCACCACCGCAACGCCCGCGGCGTCCCAATCGATTTCCGCCAACGGGACGCGTTGGTGCAATGGTCCGAACGGACCCTGATCGTCGATGAGCGTATCCGCATTCGTGATTTCGCCGGCACGGACCTTGAACGTCCAATAAGCGCCGGGCGTGTAGTTCGACGCCGTGGCCACGTCGAATTTCAGCTGGATGCCGTCGAGCAGCTCCGTCGGCGTGGCCTGATCGAAATCGGAGATCGGTTTGAGGCCGTTCCACAGCCGGAAGAACACCGTGTCCGTCGAGGCGGCAAACGCGCCGAGCCGCACGGCGCCGATGACGAGATCGCTGCCGCTCAACGTCACATTCGCGCCAAAAGTCGGGTTCCATGTGCCGCGGTCGGCATCGAAGGCGATGACTTCGCAATAGAAGCTCGTGATGCCGGAATTGACGATTGCGGCGTGGTTCGCGCGGATCGTGATCCGATTGCTCGGCGTCGTGATCAGCTGGCCCCGGCCCACGAGCCCGCCGTTGAACTGCGACCATTTGAACGACGCCGGCTGCGCGGCGTTCTGTGCGGCGATTTCGATGCGGTAGAAAAAGTGCTCGAATCCGGTATAGCCGCCGCCCATCACGACGGGACAATCGCCCGGCACCGTGACCGTGGGTTGCAGCTGTACCGTGAGATGGCCCTGCGTCGAAAGGTCGTCCTTGAGCTGGTCGACGATCGTGTGGCAGGTCTCGCCGGCTCCGGCGCGGTAAAGTTTGAACGCGGTGCGCAGCAGCACGCGCTCGGTGGTGTCGACGCCGCCGAGCGCCGGTTCGAGCAGGGCGTCGGGGAGCTGAAACGAACTCAGCTCCTCGCGCGAAACTTCGAGGACGACAATATCGCGCACGCCGGCGGCGATGGTTGCGACGGTTCCCGCCGGCGATTGGATCGGCGGCTGCAGGTAGTCGGCAACGCGCACGACGGGCGCCGCCGGAGCGGCCGGATCGCCGGCAAGATAGCAGAGGAGGCCATTGGCCCACACGCGCCCCGGCATCACTTCGAGCTCCACGCGTTGGTTGGGCGACGCGCCAGTCACGTTGGCCTGGACGATTTTGAAGCCGTCGGGCGACTCCACGGGGACGGCGGCGACTCCCGCGCCGATCACGTCCTCGCCGGCCCGGTCCTGCCAGTGCTGGGTGATGAGCGATTGATCGTTCCAATCGCGATCCAGCAATACGCGGCCTTGTTGTTGCAGAACGCCGCTGAGATTCTCAGTCGGATCGAACTGCAGGGAGGAGAAGTCGCCTTTCATGATAGGTTAAAGCGGAGAGGAGTGCAGCGTTGTGTCGGTGAAGTCTTGGTGGTGGCCAAGGTGGCACGGGCATCCTGCCCGTGCTGTCTCATGGGCGTCTCGCCTATGCGGGCGGCGCAGAGCGCCGTCCACGGGCGGGACGCCCGTGCCACCTTGAGCGGGCTCGTCGTCATGTGACTGCGACCACGATGGGCCGTACGCCGATTGGCATGAACTCGCGGAGGCGAATCTGCAGATTCGTCCACTTGTGCGCCGCGAGGAGAAAATTCGTCGCCCCCATCGTGTCATCGCGCGGGCCGCGACTGAGAATGCGCGTGTCCGACGCGAGCGTGATTTGCGCATAGCCCGGATCGGCGAACCACGTGCTGGTGAATTCCAAGCGCGCGTCGTCGCCGTCCACGCACGCGTAGTTCTGCGGCAGCACATCGCTGTCGCCGGAGAAATAGCAGTACTTCAGGCAGCCGTTTTGGTGATCGAACACCACCAGCCGCTGGCAGAACACGCCGCCTTGCCCCCGGGCCGAGGTGGCGCGGACGCGGCCGAAGAACGTCACGTTCGTCAGCACCAATGGCGCGCCGAAGGCGGTCGTCGGATTCGTCGCCGCAGTGAGCGCGAAGTCGGTGCCGGCCGGATCCTGGGGCCCGCGGCCGGCGTCGACGATGCTGTCCTCGATCGCGAGCGCGTACCCTTCGTCGAGGTACAAGGCGCCGCAGATCGAGCGCTGGATCACCACGTCCGGAGTCGGCAGAAATGCATCTTCATCGAGCGGGTCGGCGAAGCCGTAGGGCTCCTTGAGGCGCAGCGCGCGTCGCAGCGCCGCCCGCTGTGGCGTTGGAACCGTCTGGCGTTCGCGATCACCGCCCGGGTCGAACGTGCAGTCGATCAACTCGAGTCGTGCGATGGCGGCGCGCATCACCAGCGCATCGGTTGCTCCGAAGGCCGGGCCTGCGACGACGTGGACGCCTTCGAAGCGGACGAGGAGATTGCGCACCGCGGCGTCGACGGCAGGTTGGTCGGTGGCCACTGCGGCGCGCACGCGCGTGGGGCGAAAACGCAGCGGTACCGTCAACCGAATGATGGGCCGGTGGCCGTCGGCGCCACGGATCACGATCGAGCTGCCGAGCAGGAGATTCCGCCCGCCGTCTTCGTTGACCGTCGGCAACAATGCATCGTTCAGGTCGAGGGTGTGGACGAGACTGTCTTGAATCTCGATCACCACTGGCGCGGCGATCGTGTTCGCATCGGTGAGCGCATCGCGCAGCGCATTCGGATTCGAGAAGGCGGTGATTTCGCGCAAACTCGGAGCCATTTGGCCATCCGGCTCCGCGCCGACCGTCTCGGGTCGCGCCGAACGATCGGTGGGATGCGCGCCGATTTCGCCGACCGCTCCATAGGTGTAGCCCACGAGGAGGTGGTTGCGCAGCGCGGTTACGTCGGTCGTGGCATCGACGCCGATCAGCACACGACCGATGTCGGGATCGATGACGATTTCGTGACGGCCGAGCTTGCGGCGCAGTCCCTTTTCCCAGGCGCAGAGATTGTCGCCGCGATAGCGCCAATCCGTGATCGTGCCAAACGTCGCCGCGGGCAGGAACAGCTGCAGACCGCCATCGCCCAACTCGAGACGCGCGGGGAGCGCGGGCGGAACGCCGGGCGTGTAAACGTCGACGTTCACGTAGTCCTCGGGCTTTCCCGCCCACTGCCGGGTGTCGAGCGCGGCGTTCGCGGCGTCGGTGGTATCCGCCACGAAGTGATTTGATGCCGGTGTGGTGAGCCGAGCGTAGGAGATGGGCCCGGGAACTTCGTCCGGCGCTGCGAGGCGAGCCGGCTCGGCGTAAGGATCGGCCCGATACGTGTTGAACAGACGGACCGGGCGTCCGAGCGGATGAATCTCGAAGCGCACGCCGAACGCCGCATCCGTTAACGGGTCGACGACCGGCAGCGGGGGTGGGGGAGACGGCGTCTTGTCGACCGGCCGCGTGACCCGGACGCGATAGGCGGCGAGTCGCCAGAGGAAGATGGCGAGATTCGGCAGATTGTATTGCGCCGCGAGCGACGTCGCCGGTTTGACGTCGGCCGTATGCGCAAAGGGCGAGAACGGCCCGCCGAGGAGGCTGAGCATCGCGGGATCGCGCACGGGAACGGTTCCCCCGCGCGGCACGTAGAAGCGCGTCAGCCGCGAGTACGCGTGCGGTGGCGTGCCGCCGACATCCGGCCGCTGATGATTCAGATGCTGCGTCCAGAGCAGGTTTTCACGCAGTTCGACCGAACGCGCAGCCCAGCCCGTGAGGTTGGCGGCGAGCCGCTCGATGGCGCCGAGGGTGCCTTTGCGGCGCCGAAGCGCGATGGTGTCGGCGACATCCGCCCGCAGCGTTTGCGCCTCGCCTTGCAGATGCGAGGTGCCGAGCAGATCGGCGATGTACGGGATGACCCAGTCGTCGCACGTATCGATGAAAAGATCGTGGTAGAGCGCCTCGATATTTTCATGGATGGCACCGAACGTGACCTCGAAGATCTTGAGGTACGCCTTGAATTGGTCCGGCGGAAACTGCTCCGCATCGCGGATCCGATAGATCTCGGGCAGCCGCTGGAAAAAGGGCGTGCGGGTGGATGCGTCACTCATGTTGTTTCCGCGGTTAAACCCACCCCGGCGCGGGTTTTCGTTCTCGTGATCGTGCCGCGTCGTTGTAGCTGGGGTCCTAGACCCCGGCCGTTTGCGACCTGGCCGGCCTCTAGGAGGCCAGCGACATGGATCGGGACCATTGCTACCTCACGGAATCGATCACGAGCACGAGAAGGAGCGGGAGAGATGGCGGCCCGAGGAAGAAGATGAACACGTTCGCTTTTCATCACGTGCTGGGCGTCAAAGTTAGGTGCAGCGAATGCAACTGCAGGAGCTCCGTCGTGGCGCAGTTCAGCTGGAGGTTCTTCGCCGGCGACGCGGGCAGCGTCAGGGTCGTGGGATCGTTTGCCGCCGATAGCAGGCCGAGGTGCTCGACGCGGCACCACGTGATTCCCGCGACATTCTGCAAGGTGCCTTCGATGCGAGTGAGATACTCTTTCTCCCCGAGCCGACGGCGGCGCAGTCCAAACAAGCCGGTGCGTTCGTTCGCTTCGTCCTCGACCAAGCCCAGCGCGGCACGGAGCGCGGCCTCGACGTTGGCTTGGAGCAGAGTCGAATCGTACGCGTATGTCACCGACAGGTACACGTAGCGCAGCTCGCATTGCGTTACGGTGATCGGATGGCGATTCGGTCCACGCGCGGCGTCGGCGGCGCGGATGATGCCTTCGACCGCCCCGAATTGCTCGTTCGATTGCTGAGCTTGCTCGAGCAGCACGCACAAATGAATGGTCGGCGTGCCGAACGTGATTTCCCAAGCTGCGGTGGCGGTCACCACTCCGGCGATCTGCAGCGTCTCGCTTTCATAGTCCGCGAGACTGACGAGCCGGCCGAGGCTCTGCAGCTTGCCCGGCGCGGCGAGGCGGGCTTTGCCCTCGTCTTCGGCGGCCGCGCCTTCGGACACCTCGCCGGCGAGCGTGAGCTTGTCCAAGTTTTCGATCTTCGTGCCCGCGGTCGGCTTCGAACCGGCCTTGGCCGGCCCGAGCGCGCCAATGCCGGTGCGATACTCGGCGACGACGTTCTTGATCCCCGACGACAACCGTGCGCCGGTCTCGCCGTCGCCGAACTGCACGTAGGTGTCGCCGTTGGCGTGTTCGCGCACGATGTAGATTTCTTCCAGCGGTCCGTGGCCGAAAAAAGAGTCGACGCGGGTCCACTCGCGATCGTCGACGCGAATGGTCAGCTCGGGGACCTGCGAAGGCGTCGCCGACGGTTCGAGCAGATAGGTGAGGGGCGACTTCGGGAGTTTGAAGGTTTGAAACGCCTGGCGCGCGTCGCCGTTGCCGAGCGCAACGGACGCTTCGTTTTTCCCTTGGGTCACGTCGACGAGATTGCCGTAGACGTCGGTCGTCGGCGCTTCTTCGTCAAAATCGGTGCGCTTAAACCCCGCCGGTGTCTTGTCCAGCGTCACCTGCCGCATCCGCGCGTAGGTCGGCGAGGCGGTGTCGACCGCGGAAACTTGCGCGTGAGCGAAACGACCGTCGGTCGCGAGAAAGTAGACGCGCCGCCCGACGAGCAGCTGAGCGTCGGCCTGCGCGGCATACAAATACAGCTCGTCGTGCGACGTCACATTGCCGGAGGACACGTACGTCGGGTTCCGCAAGGACAACGCCGCGCTCGTGACTTCGTTGATGCGATATTCGCGAATGTCGGCGCTCGTGCCCGAGATGCTCGAATTCGTGACGAGTTCGCTCGTCGAACCGAGATCGATCCACGTCGACGGTCCGCTCACATTGCCCCAGCTCATCGTCAGCCCCTTCAAGCCTCGAATCGTTTCGACGAGCGTGACCTTGCGGCGCGTCGTGCTCGAGCCGCCATCGGGGTTGAGCAGCGCTTCGACAATGAACTTCGCGCCCACCGACAGGTCGTTCACCTCTTGATCGAGCGGAATGATGTTTTTCGGCAGCGACGTGTAGAGATAGGTCGGGCCGCCGTAGCACGTTTGCCGAATGTGTCGGTCGAGATGGGCCGCTTGCTGGTAAGTCAACATGCTGCTGCCCGAGCCGGACTGGTACGTGGTCATCACCGGCGTGTTGTGGCCAAAATGCCGGAACGAACGATTGATCCGATACGCCGTCACGTTGCCGGACCAGTACGCGTTGATTTGGCCTTCGATTTCCACCAAGAGCCGGCCAAGCACTGGCGTGACTTTGCTGACCTTGACGACTTGCGGCGGCGCTTGGTCGGTGATGGTCGTCCCGCTGGTGATCCAGGTCGGCGTGGCCGGGACAAGCATGAGCTTGTCGCCTTTTTTGAGGTCGAGCGCATTGACCTGAGCCGGATCTTCCGAGCCGCCGACGGCAAAGATTTCGAGGACCGTCGCGCCGGAATAGAGCGCGGCATACGGATAGCGGCGGCGGTACAGATGGAATTTGCCCAGCTGCGGGTAGGCGGTGAGCTCGTCCGCGGTCCGGAAATCGACGGGATCCGAGACGTCCGCCAGGTCGGCCTTGATGGGAAAATCCTCCGGGACCGTGACCGCGGCGGTGCCTTTCACCTCGACGGCAAAGCTCGCGCGTCCTCCGACCCCGGGAGCAAAACGATAACCCGTGAGCCGCACGAGTTCCTGCACGCTTTCGCGCCATTGGGCGGTGCGGAGGAACGCCTCGTTGACGTAGTGCTCCTGGTAAAACGTGAGGATGTCCGCGACGATCGCTGCGCTTTCGAGTAATGCGATGCCGGGGTCGTCGGCTGCCCGATGCGTCCAACGCTCTAGGTCCGCCGAGCCGTTGAGCTCGCGCAGCATCGCGTCACGGATATCCGGGTACGCGCCGAGCCGGTAGCGCACATGGCTGAGCGACGGCCGGTTATTTGGCCGAACGGGAAACGTCGGCGTGTCAGGCGTGGCCATGCGTGGAGAAATTAATGTCGGGGGCTTCGAACCCCGCCGTCGTCCGATGCGCCGAGCGGACCGCTCCGCATCGTTGTAGCTGGGGTCCTAGACCCCGGCCGCTTGCGACCTGGCCGGCCTCTGGGAGGCCAGCTACGCCGGTGGCGGTCGGAACGGCCGCCGCTACCTGCGGCCGGGCGCTACTTAGTCCGCCGCTCATTGCCGACCTCCTTGCAAATAGAACCGAATGAATCCGCGCTCGATCGCGTCGGGATCGTTGCGCACTTCGATGATTTCGTCAGGGCCGACAAACAGCTCTTCCGGGCCCGCGGTGGTATTATCGTACAACCCAGGCGTCGGCGCATTGAAGCGGCCCCACGCGATCGAGTTGATGTGCTCGACCCCGTCGACGAGATGAATGCGGCCCGCGATTTCGCTTTTCCGGATGCGCTGCCCGAACGTCCAGTTGTCCGGATGGAAAAAGCCCCAGCGGCCGTCGGCCGTGTAGCCGTCGGAAAACTCCTGCTCGAGCACATAACGCACGTCCTCCGGCCACACGTCGGGCTTGAGACAAATCCCGATCAACAAATAGAGCGGCACGTATTTCGGCGCGCGCACCTCGATGTCTTCGCCGATCAAGCGCACGGCTTCGAGGTGCCGTTCGACGGCGGCGGCCAGCGCCGGCTTCAGCTCGGTCGTGCCAACCGGGTCGATTGCCACGCGCACGGTCCGCCACGACCCGGTCCACAAATACGTTGCCGCGGCGCGCGAGACGCCTTCGACCTCCTCGGCGCGATTGACGTAGTCCTCGGTGGTCACCGCCCGCAGCTGGCGGGCGCGGTATGCTTCCGGCGCATTCCGCAGAATTTTGGTGGTGTCTTCGGGATCGACGCCGTCGGTGACGTCGAACGGATTCCAGCAGCGCGCAATCGGCGGCGGCACGAGCCCGCCAAAACTTTCCGTGTTGGCGAGCGAATCGGTGCCGACGTTGCCGGCGTAGCCTTGGCCAACCTGATACTCGCAGCTCACGGTGGCTCCGTCCGGAAGCAAACGACCATTCGTGCCGTTGCCGAAACGCAGGACGCTCCGCTGCAACTCATCGGTCTCGACGGCGAAATGATCGCCGTTTTCCGCGCTATCGTCGCTATGGACGAGACTGATCACCTCATCCCAGAGGTCGGCGCCGCCCCCCGGGATATCGACGGTCACGCGCAGCGTCGATTGCGGCGGAATTTCGCCGCCGACTGCGGTCGGAATATACGAGAGCGGCGCGTGCGGCAACGAGCAGAGGACGCCGTAGCGATTGTCCACCGTCCGCTCGAAGTAGCGTTCCACGGGCACCGAGGCGTCGGCGAGATTGTCGGGCGCCAGCACCTCTCCTGGCTCGCGGAAAATCGCGGAATGAAATTCGCCATGATGCGCGCGCACGAGATTGCCATGGAACGTGCAGACGTCGGGGGTGCGCATGCCGGCGGGGAAAACGACGAACGTGTAGTCCCACCGCAGCTTGTCCTCCTCGCGCCAGCGGACACGCACGACGAAACGATTGCGCAAGGTGTCTTGGACCACCGTCGCGCCCTCGCCGGTATCGAGCAATTGCAGCAGTTGGCGCTTGGCCGGGTCGCGGCCAGTCGTGTGACCGGTGAGCGGATTAAGTTTTTCCTCGAGCAGCAGTTGGCGCAGCGGCGGCTGCGCGGGATTCGTGCCGTTGACGAAATCGACCACCAGCTGGGCCCCTTGCTGCTCCGTGAGCCCCAGTCCCGTGACATTGACCGCCAGGTCCGCGGTCGTGTCTCCGGCCGACAGGCCAGTGACGGCGTCGTCCCAGGTGTAGAGCGTCAGCGTGTCGAGGATGGGGTGCACGAGGGTGGCCTCACGGGTCGCGAAGATCTCCGCGTCCGCGACGCGATGATCGAAGCCCGCGACCGCCTGCTCGCCCGTCCAAAACCGATGCTTCCGCGGAATCGTCGCGGTCGCGGTGACGACCGTGTGGTCGAGTTGCACGGCGATCCACGTGCTCGCCTGGTTGCCCTGATGAATGTGGTAATCCATCAAGCGCGCATGGCGGGCGAGCGAGACGCGCGAGCGGCAGGTCGCGAAGTACGCCTCGTTCATGACGCGATCTTGGTAATCGCTGAGCTCGTCGCCGATGGCCGACGTCAGGCTGATGATGACCTGATCGAGGTCGGCCTCGCTCGTCGGCTGCCAGCCCGGCACGCGCTGCGCCATGGCGGCGAACATCGTGTGGCGGAAGGAATCGAAGTCCTTCGCGAGGTAGTCGATCTTCGGCGAGGTTTGCGGCGCCGGCGGCCGCTCCCATTCCGGCGCGCAGTTGTTGGTGAAGCAGCCCGGCCGGAATTTGAACGGCAGCTCGCTGAAAACCGGATCGATCAGCACCGGCGGCAGACCGAGTGCCGGCGCGATGCTGCCGGCATCGAGTTCGAGCGTGTACGTCGAGTAGTCGCCGATCGGAGCGACGCGCACGATGAGGCTATCGGACGTCGGTCCGGCGTTGACGGCGATCGCTTTGATCTGGCCGGTCGCCGAGCCGGCGCGCACGCGTTGCCCCCCGCGAATGGGGAAGAGCGCCGCGGCCCGCGCTACCGTGTTGCCCGCGGAGACGAGCGAGTTGCGGTGCAGCGCGTTGACGAGGTAAACCTCGAGTTCCGCGTACGGCGGTGTCGCGGCCGCGAAAACGCGCACGAGGGCCCGTTCGAGGCCATTGAAATTTTTGGCCTCGAGATCGTTGGCCCGTTCGTTTCGTGCGTCTTGATCGGTAATCATGGCGCCGTCAGTTGCCCTTGCGTTGGAACTTCACCACGCGGGAGTCCGGCTCGCCCGCGGGCCGGTACCGGATTTCCACCTCGATGGTCGAATCGACGAAGGTGACCTCGAGCGCTTCGAGCGTCAGCCGCTGGCCGAGCCAAGTGGTGAGCGCTTGCGTGATCCGCGCCTTCGTCATCCCGCGCAGCACGTCGGACGCCGGTTCGAAAATCAGTTTCCGCACCCCTCCGCCGAACGACGGTTGAAACGGCCGCTCCCCCGGGTTGCTCAGCAAGAGCTGCATCACCTCGTCGCGAACATGGTCCGCGACGGAAACCGGCGTGGCCGTGCGGCCGTCCTGTCCAATGCGGAACGGAAACGCGAGGTGCCGGCCGTTGGGTTGCGTGCTCATGCTAGACCTCCTTGCTCGTATTCGTGATCGAACTTCGGCGCTGAGCGGGCGGCTCGATTACGATCAAGCGCACGATCACGAGTACGATGCTGAGTACGATTGGCCATCGGCGTGCTCATCCTCAGGTCCCCAACGCTTTCGATTGCACTTGGCTGACAATGGGGGCGCCTTGCGGGACCCCGATGGCCGCGATGCACAAACCGGAGCTCGTCTGCAGGAGCACCGGCACTTGGTTGACCTTCGTCTGCGTGGCGCCGCTCGTCCATTGCACGGTCACGCATGGCTGCGGCTTCGGTTCGGGCGTCGTGAAGGGACATCCCGACACGGTGTGGACGTCCGACAGCAGCAACGCGTAGCCGCCGTCGATTTGAAGCGAGGTGTTCGATGTGCTCAGCGAAACCGTGCCGCCGTGCGGGCACTGAATCGTCGAGTTCGTGGTCAGGATCGGAATCATGGCAAGACAAGGTTAACCTCGAAGGGCACGAAGGGACGCAAAGGTCTGTAGCCTGATCTGATTCGTACTCGTAAGCGTGATCGAGCTGGGCGAGAGGCGGTCGGAGCGATCACGATCAAGAGTACGATCATGGCCTGTACTGAGGGTGTGCATCGCTCAGCCCCCTACTTTCAACGCGTCGTTCACGAGCGAGGCGCCGGCGGTGGTGACTTTCACCATGCCATTGTTGATGTTCACCTCGCTGGTGCTGATCTTGATTTCGCAGCTGCCGACCTTGAGCGAAATCTCGCTGTCGCCGATCGTGATGGTCGCTTTGCTCGGGTGGACGAGTTTGATTTCGTTTGCGTCCTCATCGATGACGATCTGGTGGTTCGCGCTCGAGGCGAGCACCCGGATTTTGTCGCCTTTCGGCTCGGGGCGCTGATCGCGCGCCCACCAACAGCCGGACCAGATCGGCCGCGAAGGATCGCCGGCTTCGAATTCGATCCACACCCCGTCGTCGACTTCGGGCAAAAGGAAGAGGCCGTGCTTTTTTCCAGCGAAGGGGCTCGATGGCATCGCCCACGGGCTGTCCTCGTCGCCGAAGACCGCCGGGACTTTCGCTTTGATCCGCCCGATGGATTCGGGGTCTGCCAGGTCGCTGACCTTCCCGCGGTACTTGCCGAAAAACCGCGACCGCATGAAATCCGCGAGCTGGGCGGTCAGGGCGAAATCGTCCGAGGTGTTCATGGGAGGAGCGGGTGCGGTAATCGAAACGGAATCGGCGGTGGGAGAGGCGTTACGCCCCGACTCGTTGCGGACTCGGTGTCATCGGGGCGTAAAGCCCGCTCTCGTGCTGTAGGGCGGGGTCTCCGTACCCCGCCGTCAGCAGAGACGAACTCCATCGCGGCAGAATGGCGCCGACGCCAAAGTCGTACGTGCGACGCGGAGCCGGGAAACTCCGCCGTACATTGATCCATGTGAGCACCGCGTTCATCAGAAAATATTCAGCGAGAGCCCGCCGGCCGCCTGGAGTTGCGAGAGCGAGTTGCCGCGCCCTTCGAACTGAACGTCGTACATCGACGGCGTGATATGGTGCGTGACCTTCGTGATCAGCAGGACCGTGCTCACCGCGGCCGCACCGGCATGCAGCGCGACCTTTTGATAGGGCTGTAATACGTCGGGATAGCCGCAGGCCAGCACCCGGCCGCTGTACTTCACCGGATAATTGCGCAAGCGATCGCGCGCGGCCGCTTGGGCTTGGGCGTCTTCGCCGTCGACCGCCGTGGGCGGAGCCTGCCGGGTCGCAGGGCTCGCGGCAGCGGCTTCCTGGCCGAGCAGGGTTTGGTCCGACTGCTGCGTGGTGTAGTTGGTGATCGATTGATCCGCGAGGCTCAGCGTGTGCACCGCCGTGAACGCGGCGCTTTCCGGGTCTTCCGTCGCTGTGAGTTCGGCGACATTGCGCGAGTCGCCCAGGACCGTGAGGGGCGTCAGCGTCGGATCGCCTTCGGGATCGCCCTTGAAGCACCCCTTGCTCGGCGCCCCTTTTTCGTCTGCGGGAAGCACGTACACATGACACCCGTTGCGGCGGGCGAGGACGCGCAGCTTTTGCATCGGCGTGCCGAGCTGGGCGAATTGGTCGCCGAGGCTGGGCGGTGCCTCGCCGCCGTTGGGGATTTGAATGTCCGGCTCGAATGCGCTGATCGTGGCGCCCGACGGCAGCTGCGTGAAGAGCTGGCGCACGATCGCGTCGTGCGGTTGATCGACCAACACCGTCGCATTCGACTCGAGATTGAGCCATGCGCTGTTGTCGTGCACCACGATCGTCGCCGTGCTCCGGCCGGGACGGGAATCCATCGCGGTGTCGACGGTGACGATCGGACCTTCGATCAATGGCTTGAAGGGCGCCGTGTCGATCTGCAGTTCGATGCGCACCTGCGTGCGGGGACGCAGCCTAATGTCGTTCTGGCGGTCCCACTGTCCATTGCTGTCCAGGCAAAGCGCCATGACGATGTGCGCTTCCCACGCCGCGTCCTCCGTCTGCTCGACCTTGATTTCCTCGATGTGCGCGAGGTCATCCGCGGTGGCAGCGGTGTTGTCGAAATAGACCCGGAATTTCAGCTCAGCCATGGCGTGGTCGGCTTCGGAATGGGCCGCAGAGTTCACGGAGCTCTGACACAGAGTTCACCGAACCGCCCCCCTCAGCCTCTGTGTCGGAGCTCTGTGTCCTCTGTGGCGATGATTGTCTCATGCTCACGATTTCGGCTTGAGGATCGTAGCCTCGGTTTCGGCCACGAGGTCGTTGGCTTGGAGCGCCGTATTGGAGTCGGCGATATGCCAGAACTTCGTGCCGTCGGCGTATTGCTGCTGTGACAGGACATCGAGCTGATCGTTGTCCTTGACCGTGTAGGCCTCGCCGCTCGGTGCGGCGAGGGGCCGCAGCTTCAAGGCGGTGACGGCCACGCCACCCGCGGCGGTGGTCTGCACCGTGTCGACTTTGTAGTAGCGGGAATTTTCGAGAAACATGGAGAAGTGAAAATCGATTAGAACGGGGCCACAGAGATCACGGAGCTCCGACACAGAGCTCACAGAGCCAATCCGCTTGAAATCGGTGGTCCAGGCATGGAGGTGGCGCGCACGCGTCGAGAGTGGCGTGTGTACCGCTAGAGCCTCCCTCAGCCTCTGTGTCGGAACTCTGTGCCCTCTGTGACGATGATGGGTTCATCCTCATAGCGGGATCAGCTCCACGATTTGCTCGGCGGTGTTGGCGAGATTGGCGATGGCTTGCGCTTCCTTCGCGACGGTCGTGTAGGTCAATGCGCCTTTGGCAAAGGCGTCAGTGGAGCAGATGTCCGTTTCGTTAACCGTCATCTCGATCTCCACGTCGGCCTGGGTCGGGTTGAGCAGGAAATCGTACTGCGCCTCGGTGATTCGCATGCTGCTGATCGTGACCGGCAGCACGCGGGTGAGGCCCCAGATGAAGATGATCTTGGGATATTTCGTGCGCGGGATCGCCTGCGCGGGATCGTCAGTGCCGCCGCCGCCGAGTCCGAGCGCGTCGCCGATGGCGTCGAGCGCCGCACCGATTGCGCCGCCGATGAGATCGCTCGGATGCACCATTTTCTCGAGGGCGCAAATGCGCGGACCTACCCCGAAAGCGCGGGCGAGCACTTTATTTTCGCCGAGCTCGTCCGCGGCGCTGAAACGCGCGGTCAGCGAAATCGTCTCGAATGTTTTCTCTCCGGCCTGCGTCGTCTCGCGGGTGTTCGCGCCGGTCGGCCGCTCGGGGATATGCAGATTGCGCGTGAGCGTCTCGGGATTGAACTGAAAGATCACGACGTTGGGAATCGGACCGATGAGCCCTTCGCCGTACTCGACCAATGCGCCGCGGAGGAGAGTGGACATGGGGAAAAGTTATTCGGCCGCCGCTCGAGCGGTGAAAGCAGACGAAGCCCGCGGTGTCCCTGCGGGCCGAAGGAATGAGGTGGGCTTCGTGCTCATGTTTTTTTCGTTGGCATCTGTCCGGCGATGGCCGTCGCCACGTGATGCGCAATCGCGTCACGGATCGTGCGAGCATCCGCGCCGGCTCCGATTTGCACCGTAACCGTTGGAAGGCTCGGGACCGTGGCGCTCATTGGCGCGGTGCGGGTCGCGAGATGATGCGCAATCGCCCGCTGCAGCGAGGAACTCAGCTCGCCGGCGGCGGCGCGCGCCACCTCCGGCGAAACGCCGCTGAGGTCGAGTCGGATATTATCGATGTGGACTTCAGGGTTCATTGCATGCCTCCGGCGCCTTCGGCTCGATGTAGGGCGGGGTCTCCGAACCCCGCCGTCGCGCAACAAGCGTTCGAATGCGTCCCGCCTGCGATGCGACTATGGCAAGCGGCTGCTTTCGGCGGAGAAATCTCTGTGCGTCGCTTTCGCATGGTCATACCAGTTTCGCCGCGATCGGCGCATAGACGCCGTACTGCTCGAGGCTCATCGAGCGATCCAACTTGTCGTACTCGCGCTTCACCGCGGCGATGATCGCGGCCATCTCCAGTTTCCGCGCCCCGGCCGGGCGCGCCGCTTGCAAGCACGCGTGAAACACGATCGAGCGGATGTGTCCGCCCGCGAGCGGAAAGCGCTGGGCGAGAAAACTGAAATCGATCGCCGATACGTCGACGCCTTCGGGCATCACGTGCTTCCAGATTCGCAAACGCTCCTCGGCGCCGGGCAGCGGAAAATCGATCAGGAACCGCAGGCGGCGCAGAAACGCCTCGTCGAGATCTTTCTTCCGATTCGTCGCCAAGATCGCGAGGCCCTTGAATCGTTCCATCCGCTCGAGCAGGTAGCTGACCTCGAGATTCGCATAGCGATCGTGCGCGTCTTTGACCTCCGTCCGTCGGCCGAAGAGCGAATCCGCTTCGTCGAAGAAGAGAATGACATCGCTGGCCTCCGCGGCATCGAACAACCGCCGGAGGTTCTTTTCCGTTTCGCCGATGTACTTGTTCACGACCTGCGACAGGTCGATGCGGTACAGCGGGAGCTGAAGTGCCGCCGCAATGACTTCTGCGCACATTGTCTTGCCGGTGCCGGGCGGACCGGCGAACAGGGCGGTCAAACCGCTCTCGTTCCACACGCGCTCCGTGCCCCATTCGTAGTGCACCGTGGTGAGCGCCTGCATCGCGTGGATGATCTCGGTGAGCTGCTGCGTTTGCTTCGGCGGCAGCATCAAATCACGCGCCGCAAAGCGCGGCACGACCGGCTGGGCGAGATCGCCGAGATCGAGATCGGCGCGACAGGCCGCGAGCAAATCGGACGGCTTGATCGGTCCGCCGAGCGAGCGCAGATCGCGGCAGATATCGGCGATCGCAGTCTTCTCGTAGCGGAACCGCCGCGACATCTCGGCGACTGCGGCGGCGATCGCCGTGTCGCTGCGCGCGCCGGGCAACTGATTTTGCCACCATTCGAGACGCTGGCGGTACGTGCTCGGCGGGACATGTACCGGTGCCAGCGTGTGCGACGGCGGCAACCGCTTCAGCAGCGAACGTTGATGCAGACCGACGAAAATCGTGATCGGCAGCAAAGGCAGTGGCAGCGGCGTGGCCGTCGACGCCCCGTGCGCGTCGGCGCCCGCCGGTGTGACGGTCTCGAGGCCGGCGTACAACGCGA
>CBINOT010000005.1:0-61966 GCA_966252355.1 uncultured Opitutus sp.
AGGTCGAGGATCGGGGCGTCGTCCACGGGCTCCGTGCCGAGGACGAGCACGGTGCGGATCGCCGAAGCGTCGACCGTCGCCTGAGCGAAGGGATCATCGCACAGCCGGATAGATTTCCGCCGACGAGATCGAATGTCTTAGAGGAGGCGCGGGCGCGATTACGATGCCGTCCTGAATTCAAGCCGGGCAAGCAGGAGACGGCCACGGATCGCGCGGATTATCACGGATCAATTCATCCACCATCGTCCGCGTTTATTCGCGTAATCCGCGGGAAAACGTTTGGGAAATTCGTGAGCCTTCGGGCCGATTCGTGGTTCAATCATGGTTCAATCATGGTTCAATCACCGAGCGTGGATCCTTCGCGATGCTCAGGATGACACGCGTAGCGAAGCACTTCGCTCGGTCTTGTCTGGCTCGAAACTGCGGAGGACTTTACTTGCCTCGCCGAAGCGCGGGGGAAGCGAAGGCGGGTGCTCGACCGATCTCGGTCAGAGCGCCCCGAGTTTTCGGTAATCCAATACGGTGTGGCTGATGAAACCGGCGGCGAGCGCCGCGCGGTCCGTCAGCGGCTCGGGAGGCGACAAGTCCTCGCCGAGCCGGAAGACCAAGCGATGAGTTCCGTCGTCGCTCGCGGGCGTGAATAGTCCGGGCACGACCACGCGCGCGGGCACCGTGCGGCGAACTTCGGCGTTTTCTCGGCACGGCAGCGGGAAGTTGACGTTGTGTACGACGAAGCTTGCGCGCTCCGTCGTTGCCGCGAGCCCCGGGGCAAGCCGGGCGGCGTGGCGCGCGGAGATTTTCACGATGGCCTGCAGATCGGGTTTTGGAATTCCGCCCGCGGCCTTCAGCTCGTCGTAAAGCTCCGCCGTGAGGTCCTGCGAAAAGGCGATCGCGGGCAAGCCGTGCAGCGCGCCTTCCCACGCTCCGCCAATGGTGCCGCTGGCGATGATGAAACCGAGACTCGCGTTGAGTCCGCTGTTGATGCCGCTGATGACCGCGTCGATCGCGAGGTCCGAGGGCAGGAGATGACCGACGGCGATATTCACGGCGTCACTCGGCGTGCCGTCGACGATCCAGGTCGGACAGCCAAGCCCGCGATCCGCGATCGTGGCGTGGACGGGCCGATTGCGGGACTTCGCGGCGCCGATCCAGCTTTGCTCGGACTTCGGCGCGACGACACAGACGTCGTGACGATCGGCCAATAACGCGTGCACGAGTTCGTGCAGGAACACGCTGCTGATGCCGTCGTCGTTCGTAACCAGAAAACGCATGCAGACATGCTGTGGGGGACTCGCGTCCAGCGGTAAGCAAAAAAACATGCCCGCTTAATCTTCGTGCCGAGGCCGAGGTAGGGCCCGACCCTCCGGGCGGGCCGGTGCGCCGCGATTTCAATGGCCGATCTGCAATCGCGCCTCGAACTCAGGTCGTCGCGGAAGACGACCTCGGTCGCAAACAATTCGCGGCGGAGACCGGCCTTCCATCAAGCGCCGATCTCAATAAAAAAGCCGCGACCGAAGTCGCGGCTTTGAAACAATGAGGCTCGAGTTTTTGGCTTAGCTGGCCGCGACGTCCGCCGTGGCGGGCGCGGGAGCTTGGGCGCCGGGCTGCTTCTGGGCTTCCATTTCCTTCACCGCGGCTTTGCGCGAGAGGCGGACCTTGCCGGACTTGTCGTCGATGCCGACGCATTTCACCCAGATCATCTCGCCCATCTTCACCACGTCTTCCGTGCGGCGGACGCGGAAATCGGCGAGCTCGCTGATGTGGCACAGGCCTTCCTTGCCCGGCATGCACTCGACGAAGCAGCCGAATTCTTTGATGCCGGTGACGCGACCGTGATAGATCTTGCCGACTTCGATCGGCTGACCGCCGCCGCACAGCGAATCGACTTCGCTGATGGCGCGGGCCATCGCGTCGGCGTTGTTCGAGTAGATGAACACCTTGCCGGAATCGTCTTCCGCGATGTCGATCTGCGCGCCGGTCGTCTCGGTGATGCGGCGGATCGTCTTGCCGCCGGGCCCGATGAGCAGGCCGATCTTTTCGGGATCGATCTGAATCGTTTGGATGCGCGGCGCGTACTTGCTGAGATCCGCGCGCGGGGCGGGGAGCGCCGCGAGCATGACCTTCAGGATTTCGACGCGGGCGTCACGCGCTTGCATGATCGCAGTCTTCGCAATCTCGAAGGGCAGGCCGTTGATCTTGAGATCGAGCTGGAAGCCCGTGATGCCCTTGGTGGTGCCGGCGAGCTTGAAGTCCATGTCGCCGAAGTGATCTTCCTCACCGAGAATGTCGGTGATCGTGACCCACTTCGCGATCGAGCCGTCCGCCGCCGATTCCGTCATCAAGCCGCAGGAAATACCCGCGACGGGAGCGATGATCGGTACGCCGGCATCCATCAGCGACAAGCATCCGCCGCAGATCGACGCCATCGAGGTCGACCCGTTGGAGGCCAGGATCTCGGAGGTCACGCGGATCGAGTAGGGGAACACGTCTTCCGGCGGCAGCACCGGCACGAGCGAACGCTCGGCGAGGGCGCCGTGACCGACTTCACGGCGGCCCGGAGCGCCGAAGCGACCCGTTTCACCGACCGAGAACGGCGGGAAGTTGTAATGGAGGATGAAGCTCTTCGACGTGGCGCCGCCGGTGAGGCCGTCCATCTCCTGGGCTTCCTTGGTGGGCCCGAGGGTCGTAAGCGCGACATTTTGCGTGTCGCCGCGTTGGAACGACGCCGAACCGTGCACACGGGGCAACACGCCGACTTCGGCGTGCAGCGGGCGGATGTCCCGCTGTCCGCGGCCGTCCGCACGAATGCCCTTTTCGAGCACGTTTTGGCGGTACGCCTTGTACTGCAGATCTTCGAAGACGACGTTCAGGTCGACGTCGGTGAACTTGTCGGCGCCGAGTTCCGCGGTGAGGGCGGCCTTGGCTTCTTCCTTGAGGAGCTTGACGGCGGCGCTGCGTTGCGCCTTTTCCTTGCCGAAGATCGCCTCGACGATGCGCGTGTGCGGGACGACGCGTTCGATGATGGCGCGAGCCTGAGCCGTCGCACCGACGAGCGGGAACGTGGCCTTCGGTTTGCCGGCGAGTTGCTTCAGCTCTTCGATGGCGGCGATGATCGGCTGAATCGCTTGATGGCCGAACTCGAGCGCCTTGATGAATTCTTCCTCCGGCAATTGATCGGCGCTGCCCTCGATCATCAGCATGTCCTTCTTGGTGCCGACGTAGATCAGGTCCAGCGACGACGAGAACATTTGCTCGATCGTCGGGTTGGCGACGAATTGGCCGTCGATTAGGGCGACGCGGACGCAGCCGATCGGGCCGTTCCACGGAATATCGGAGATCGCCAAGGCGGCGCTGGCGCCGTTGACCATCGGGATATCGGCTTCGTTCAGCTGATCGGCCGACATGAGCTGGCCGATGATCTGCACTTCATTGAGCAAACCTTCCGGGAACAGCGGACGGCAGGGACGATCGCAGAGGCGCGACGTGAGGATTTCCTTTTCGGACGGACGACCTTCGCGCTTGAAGTAACCGCCGGGGAAACGGCCGGCGGCGGCGTACTTTTCACGGTAATCGACCGTGAGCGGGAACCAATCTTGGCCTGGCTTCGTGGTCTGCGCGATGCAGGCGGTGACGAAGACGTTGGTCTCGCCGACGGTGACATTAACGGCGCCATTGGCGAGATTGGCGTAGGTGCCGGTGGAGAACGTGATCCCGAGACCGGGCACGGTGACTTGATGTTTCTGCTTCATTGCTAGCTTTCGTATACGGCGCGTGGTGCGGATAAGGACGGAACGTTCGGCGCCACGCCGCTGAGGCGTTCCGTTTGGCTTCCGGGACGAGAATCGCGAGGGGCGTCAGGAGGCTCGCCAAAAATTGACGAAGCGTTTCGGACAACCTGGCTCGGCGTTTTACGCCTTGCCCTGCCCGTAAGCCGGGCAGCTCAGAATGATTCTGTTACGGAAACGGCGACGGCAGAGATGCCGTCGCGAAAGGGGAGGGTTTTTGCCCTTCGAATCAGCTCGCTGGAACGCGAGAGATTTCGGTTTGGCGCCCTTGGCGATCAGCCAAAAGCAGCAAGCGGAAATGTCCCGGTTCGAATTCGAGTGTCGTAAAGACAACGGGCGACCCGCGGATCGGGTCGCCCGTTAGAATCGAAAGTTTACTTGCGAAGATTCAGCTTCTGCAGGAGCTCGTTGTACTTTGGCAGGTTATGCCGCTTCAGATAATCGAGCAGCTTGCGCCGACGAGAGGCCATCTGCAGGAGGCCGCGACGCGAGTGGAAATCTTTGCGATGAGTCCGCAAATGCTCGGTCAAGTGATTGATTCGAGCCGTGAGTAATGCGACTTGGACTTCGGAAGAACCGGTGTCCTTTTCGTGAGTTTTGTATTCGGCGATGATCTCGGGCTTAACGACTGATGTTGACATTGGTTTTGTGGTTTAAGTCACGACTGTAGGGCACCTTTGCAGGCACCGTGTCACCCGCCTTGCTCGGTTGGTAATCGAGCGCAGCCGGCGTCACCGTTCCAATCCGGCGGAGTGCCGGACCAGTCATGGTGGGACCCCGTAACCGACGGGATTCCACTTACGCAAGGTGGCAGATTCCGGGATCGCATTGCATCGCGCAAGCGAAATTTTGGGGTGCTAAAACGGGGGTCCAAGCGAGCGAAGCCTTCAGGAAAACGGGCGTTCGAAATGCGTCAATTGCAGATTCGCGGCAAGTAGCGTGGACCGCTTTAGCCGGAAATTTCGCACTCCAACCATGACGAACTTTGGGTCACGGAGTTCACAGAGCTCTGCACGGAGTTCACAGAGACTGACCCACGAAGGACGTTTTTGCCTAAAGGATCCATTCGCATCAAATCCACACCCAGGTCGTGGCCTCCTGCTGCCTCTGTGTCGGAGCTCTGTGAACTCTGTGGCGATAGCTTGGGTTGGTTTTACTGTGAAATAACTGGGTTAGGCGTTCCGCAAGTTGAGCGACTTTACGTCGGCGCAGCCTGGCAGCTTGCGGATCCGTGCGACGATTTCGTCTTTGTGCATGAACAGCTCGTTGCGCACGACCGCATGCGAGGTAAGGACCGTGAGCCGGCTTCGCTCGATCATCCCCGCGTGCGAATACGCCGCATTAGCCGAGCCCACGATTTCCGCCCAATGTTCGCGAATCGTGTGCTCGGGCGATGAACGTCCGATTTGATGCTTCTGCATCAGCTGCTCGACGACCGCGGCCAACGGCTGCGTCGCGCGTTTCTTCGCGCGCTTCGGTTCGTCGGACGCGATGCCGCGCAAATCGCCGACGAGCTCTTCGGCGAGTCGACTGAATTGATGCGGCTGTTCGGGCATGCGAAAACGTTAACGAGGATGCGCACGAATGCACATCAATGATCCGGCTATTCGGATCGAACCGTCTCGATGTGCGGTTCGCGTCGCCGTTCGGCCTCGTAAAGCCGGCTATGTCGGACAAACCCAGCGAAGGCGGTCGCCACCGCGATGTAGAAGCCCGGAAAGCCGTCGAGAAATCCGCGCTTCACCACGTACGCCCGAAAAAATCGCCAAGCCGGCCGGCCCACCGCGGCGCTAAGCGAGAAGGTCCGGCGTTGCGCTTGTTGTTGGCGCACGAACAGGTCGGCGAAGGGCGTGATCTTGGCCACGTGATTCGAGAGCGTCGGAAACGAGTAGTGGTGCAAGTCCGCGCGCAATGTCGCGACCGGCCCGTCGCACTCGATCTTCTCGTGGACGAATTCATCGCCCCCCCAATGCGCCCGATCGCGGCGAAACAATCGCAGGCTGCGGTCCGGGTACCAATCGCCGTGCGTGATCCAGCGATCGATGAACCACACTTTGCGCGGAAATTGCACCCCGGCGAATCGCTCGTGGTCCGCGCGGGCGAAGAATACGCCGATCGCCGCGCGCAACGCGGGCGAGACTTCTTCGTCGGCGTCGAGCGAGAGCACCCATGCCTGAGACGCCAACGCCAAGGCCCCATTCTTCGTGTCCCGGTAGCCTTGCCACGCCCGATGTTCGACCCGGGCGCCGAAGCTCCGCGCGATCGCCTCGCTGTTGTCCGTCGTGTCGTTCAACACGACGACGATCTCGGCGGTCCAGGCGCGCACGCTCGCCAAACAACGCGGCAAATTATGCGCTTCGTTTTTGGCGACGACGATCACGGAGATCGGGACGGGCTGCACCACGAGAGCAAACTAATGAACACTAATATGCCGCGCGGAAGCCGAAATGTTCGCGAGCCACTGCCTCGCGAAACTGGATGATGGTAGGGCGAGGCGTCTCGCCGAGCCGCAGCTCACCGAGGAAGGTTCGCCCTACCTCGGCCTCATTCATTACCCATTTGCCCAAGCTCGATAATTCGCCCGCCGTGGAACGCACGGTTTTCCGGCTTGGCCCAACGTGGCACGGGCGTCCCGCCCGTGGACAGCGCTCCCGCGCCGCGAGCATTGGGCGAGACGCCCATGACACGACACGGGCAAGATGCCGTGCCACAGCGAAGCGGCGCCAAAGCGAAAAACCACGAGGTGGAGCGCATGCCACCCCTACACCCGCCCGAACAACGAACGCGGTATTTGATACAAATAGCCGCATGATCGCCACGCGCGCACGAGCGCTTTCTTCGCCGCTCCCGTGCGCAAGATCGCCGCATTGCCCGCGGCGAGCACGGCGAACCCGAGCGTTTTAGCCACGTTCGCGGCAAATCGTCCCGCGAGATACGCGGCGGCGCCGGGTTGGCCCGCGCGATCGATGACGCGCGACCGCGCGGAGTCGAAGGCGTGACGCGCCGCATAGCGAAACGTCGTGCGACTCGCCGGCATCTGATGCTTCACCGCGGCGGCGGGTGCGAACCAGACTTCATAACCGCCGGCGCGCACCCGGCGGATCATCTCGCTGTCGCCGCCGGAAAAATAATTCCCCGCCGCCCGGTCGAGCGCGGTATGAAACGGCCCGAGCTGTTCGAACACCCATTTCGGGAAAGCGAAATTCGCTCCCATCGGACTGTGCTGTCCCTCGAGCGGTCCCGCATCGGAACGAAAGCCGAGCGGTGCGTGCCATTCTCGCACCCAATCGGGCAAACCGTGCGGAAAGACGGGAATCACTTCGCCGCCGACCGCCCCGATCCGGCGCGCCGCGCCATCGGCGAGCAACGGCACCGCCATTTGCGCGAGCCAGTCGGGCTGCACGAGAATATCGTCGTCCCCGAAAACGATGATTTCGCCCCGCGCTTCTTCGATCGCCCGATTGCGCGCGTGATCGAGCCCTTGCTTTGGCTCGTGAATGTAGCGCGGCGCGGGCTGCGCCGATCCGAACGCTTCCACGACGCTCTTCGTATGGTCTTTCGAGTTATTGTCGATGACGAGAATCTCGAAGTGGTCGCGTGGAAATTGCTGCGCCGTGATGCCCTCGAGCGTCTGCCGCAAAAAGTCCGCGCGATTATACGTCGGAATCGCGACCGTCACTTTGATCGGGGCACTCGTGGACATTCGCCGCTATCGTTCCGCCGGACGACCGCAGCGCAACTCGCGAATTTTTCCCGCGCTCTCAAATCACAAGCCGTCGGAGGGGCTGTACGCCCCGACATCTGCGATGAGGTGCGAGTCGGGCATAAGCCGCTCCCAAAACTCCGAGCCCGTTAGCGTCCAATCCACTGGAGCAGCGCCCACACCCAGCCGCTTGGGACTCTGCTCAATGGAATTCGTTCGAAGCGTTGCGCGCGGGTCAGCACGGCGGGCCGTTCCGCGAACCGGCGTGCATAGGCCCTCGCCATGCGTGCAGTGTAAAAACGGGCGATCCAGCGGCCGAGTTGCCACCGCGTGCCGAGCTGTTCGCGCGCGATGCGCAGCCGCAAAAGATGCGCGCGCCGCAACATGGTCGGCCAGGCGCGCTCCGTCCATTGTCCCGGGTTAACGCGATAAAACGCCGCCGCGTCGCGCAGCGTCTCGATCCGGCCGTGGCACGCGAGTTCGTACCAGAAGGCATAGTCGGCCAGCCCTTCTTGACGCGGATCGAATCCCCCCAGACGCAGGGCGAGTTCGCGCGGGAAAACGATGCCAGGAAAGGGCGTCATGCTCGCCTTCAAGAACCATGCGGGCGCATAAGCACGCGGCCGGGCCGGCGTGGCAGGGGCGGACAACTTCGGCGGCGTCATGCCCTGGACGCAACGCACGGCGACGGCGGAAAAACCATCACCCAAATGGGGCGCGACGCTGCGCAAAAACCAGGGGTAGAGCAGATCGTCTTCGTGCAGCACCGTGACCCAGCGTCCGCGCGCGACCGCGATGCAGCGATTCCAATTGCGGACCGGACCGAAGGCCGGGCGATTCACGAAATAGCGCAGATTGGCGATCGCGCTTTTCTCCACGATGCGGCGCGTTTCCGGCAACGCGCCGTCGTCGCACACGACGACTTCGAAATCGTCGCATGTCTCCTGGGCGGCGAGACTCGCGAGCGCTTCGGCGAGCAACTCCGGCCGATTGTAGCACGGGATGCCGATCGTGATCAGCGGACGCGTCGTCGTGCCACGCGCGAAATCCGGCTCGGTCGCGCTCGCGTCGACGAGCGCTGCGTGAGGGTACGGAAGCGTGGGCAGCGTGGACACGAGGGGCGATCGCCGAGGCGACGCATCGACGCTCGCGAAAATCGCCCCCGGCACAAACTTTCATTTTATGCGTCGTGCGCCTCCCCTCCTGGCGACTCTACCCCGATCCCCGAGCCAAGTGTCATCTAATGGATGACACTGGCCATTTCGCGCTGCGCGTGAGCCTGGCCCTTTGTCACCTAATGGGTGACAAAAAGCGCAGCGCGAAACGGACGGGTTTAGGTTATCGCGGACGCGCCGTGAGGCTTTGGCGAATGGCATCGCGGACGCGATCGAACGAGACGTTTTGCACGCACAGGTTCCGATACGAGTCGCCGGGGATGCAGCGGTCGGGCGCGATGCAGGTCGCGCACGGCAGCGGCGGCCGGAGCAGCGTGTGACCACCGCCCATCGGCTGAAACAAGGTTGCGTTCTGCGAGCCGTAAAGCGCGATGACTTTTGTGCCGACGGCCGCGGCCACGTGCATCGGCCCGCTGTCATGGCAGAGCAGAACGTTGCTCAGGCTGGCGAGCGCGGCGAAGCGGCCGATCGGCAGTTCGCGCGGCAGAGCGAGGAGGTGCGTGCGGACATGGCGCCGAATTTCAGTCAACACGGCTTCGTCGGTCGGTCCGCCGACCAAAATCGCTTGGGCGTCGAGTTCGTCTTGCGCGTAATCGATGAGCGCTGCGAAGCGCTCGGCGGGCCACACGCGCATGGGGCTGCGACTGCCCGGATGCACCAACAACACGCGTTCGCTGGCGCCGACGAAACGCCGCAGCGCGGCGCGATCTTCTTCGCGCGGCACCAGTCGCACTTCGCGCGTGGCGATGGGCACGCCGATCGGCTCCAGCGCGCGAAGATAGTAATCCGTGATCGGCCGCGTCTCGTGTTCGGCGGCGCCGTCGTGGACGAGGTGGGTATACGCGCCGCGAAGTTTCACGCGTTGCGTGCCGTGGTGGAGGCCGACACGAAATTCGGCGCCGCTGAGTCGAGCTACCAGCGCGGTCTTCTCCGTGTTGTCGAGATCGAGCACGTGCGTGAAGCGCGGCCGGCGCAGCTCGCGCACAAACGTGATCCATTGACCGAGGCGCGCGGGCAACGAAAGCACCGCATCGACGTCGGGGTTCATGGCGAGCACGTCGGCAAAACGCCGTTCCACGAGCCCCGCGAGGTGCGCGTCGGGCCAATGCAAGCGCAGGTTTCGCGTCAACGAACCGAGCAGCACCACGTCGCCGAGATAACGTCGGCGGATGACGAGAACGCGTGGCGCGCTGGGACCGGGCATGATGTCCGGCGATTACGGCGGCGCCCGCCACCCGGGGTCAAGCGCGACGGTAGACCGGACGCATCCCCCGAATTCGAAACCGTGCCGGCGGCGCCGCGCTGCCGCGAATCACAGGCTGGCCAAGGTCTCCGTCTCGGGCGAGGGCACCGCCCATTTCAGCAGGATCAGCAGTTGCTGAATCTGAAACGGCTTCCGCAGGTAAGCGACGGCGCCGCGCTGCACGGCCAGATTGCGCGCTTCCTCGGAGCCGCAGCCGCTCGCCATGATGATTGGCACTTTCTTCTGCAGGCTCTCCTCGGCGAGCAGCTCGAACAACGTGAAGCCGTCCACGTCCGGCAGAAAAACGTCGAGCATGATCAGGTCCAGCTTGCTCGTGCGCGCGATTTGCAGGCCTTCGAGCACTGTGCCGGCCGCCAACACCCGAAAGCCTCGCGCGCCGAGCGTGTCCTGCAACATTTGCGTGATGCCGACATCGTCATCGACGCAGAGAATGGTGGGGCGTGGCATGATCGTGACGGGGTGATGCCAAAGCGAAGTGCGGCCAGATAAACAGGCCTGGCCCGTTACCGCCACCTTTGTAATTACCGGATTTCCAGATGGCGTTGTTTTGACCGGTTTTTAGCCGGTCAGCCGGCTTTGGCGCCCTGTTGTTTATCGTACAACGAGCGATAAAGCGCGTTGTTCGCGTACAGTTCCGGGTGCGCGCCGGTGGCGACGAGTTCGCCGCGATCGAAGACGAGCAAGAGCGTGGCGTCCCGGATGGTCGAAAAGCGGTGCGCGATAATCAGCACGGTCTTGCCCACCACGAGTTTTTTCAGGGCGGCCTGGATCGCGGCTTCGCTGTCGCTATCGAGCGCGCTGGTCGCTTCGTCGAGGATCAGAATCGGTGCGTTACGCAGAAACGCCCGGGCGAGCGCGAGCCGCTGCTTCTGCCCGCCGGAGAGACGTCCGCCGCGTTCGCCGACTCGCGTGTCGTAGCCCAGACCGCCTTCGAGCCCGAGAATGAAGTCGTGCGCATAAGCGTCGCGCGCGGCTTGCTCCACCTCGGCGCGCGTCGCGTCGGGCCGGCTGAGAATGAGATTGTTGAAAATCGTGTCGTTGAAGAGCACCGGCTCTTGCGAAACGACCGCGATGTTGCGGCGCACATCGGCCAGCCGCATGGAGCGGACATCGTGCCCGTCGAGCGCGACGCATCCGCTCGCGACTTCGTAAAAGCGTGGCACGAGGTTGGCGAACGTGCTCTTGCCCGCGCCGCTCGGCCCCACGAGCGCGCATACCGTCCCCGCCGGAATGTCGATCGACACGTTGCGGAGCACCGGCTCGGCGGCGTTATAGGCAAATGTGACGTCGCGAAACGCGATGTCGCCGCGCAGCCGATCGACCGCGACCGGCCGGGCCGGATCGGTGATCGTGATCGGCGCGTGGAGGATTTCCTCGATCCGATTGAGCGAAGCGGTGCCGCGCGTGAACTGGCTGTGGAGATTACCGAGCTTCTTGAGCGGGTCGTAGCACACGAACATGGCGCCGATGATCGCGAAAAACACCGACCATGTGAGCCCGGCGTAGTAGGCATAGTAGAGCGACAGCGCGATCCCCGCGGAGGCGATGACCTCGATCGCCGGCGACAGCATCTGCGAGTACTTTACGACTTTCATTTGCACGCGGAAGAGCGTGCGGGTGGTGCGCTGAAAGACGGCGGTCTCGCGCTCCTCGAGCCCGAAGGCGCGGACTTCGCGCGCGGCGGCCAGGTTCTGCGTCGCCAGGTCCGAGATATCGCCGAGCAGGCGTTGATTCTCTTCCGCGCGCCGCAGCAGCTTCTTGCCGACGAAGCGAATGGGAAACACGCATAGCGGCACGGCGAGCAGCGATAACACGAACAGGCCGGCGCCTTGGTTTTGCCACGCGACTTGCCCGAGGAAGACCAGGGCGCCGACAAACGTCAGCGGTTGGATCACGAGGTCGCTCGCGGTGTTGGTGATCGTCTGTTGGATAACCTGGGTGTCGGCGGTGAGTCGCGAAAGCAGATCTCCCGTGCGGTTGCGGCCGAGGTAGCTCAGCGGCAGGTGTTGCAGCTTGCGGTAGACCTCGACGCGCAGCGCCTCGAGGACGCCGATGCCGCAATAGTTCATCAGGTAATTGTTGAGGAATCCCGCGACGGCGCGGACGAGAAAGATGAGCGGGATCAGAGACGCGTACGCGACGATCTGCGCGAACGGCAGGGTGCGGGTCGCCTTGATCTCCGCCGTGCGCGCCGGATCGACGGACGGGCTAAGGCCGGCGGCTTTGCGCAACGGGTTCAGTTTCTCGACCCAGCGCGTCTTTCTCGGCGCCGGCCCCGGCGTCGCCGGTGCGGTGGCGGACGGAGGGTCCGTAAAAATTTCAGGGAAGACGTCATTGATGACCGTCGGCAGGCCGTAGCCGTAAACCCACGCGCTGATCGCACCGCAGAGCAATGCCGTCACGAGAGCGAGCCGACGGCCGCGCAGGTAACGCATATAGGGGAGGAAACGACGCATGGACGTGGGGTAGTGAAAACGCGGCTGCGGCGACGTTCCACCTCTATTTTCGATGCGACCGACAACGGCTGGCGCAGCTATCGCTTCGGCGTTGGCTGCTTCCAAACGGCCGGCCTCGGGGAGGCCAGCTACCACTCACCTCCGCGAGAGCTCAGTCCTTCGACGAACGCACGTCCAAGGCGTCGCGGAGACCGTCGCCCAGGAAGTTCAGGGAGAGGAGCGTAAGCGAAAACAACGTGCCGGGGAATTGGAGAAGCCAGGGAAACTCCTCCATTTTTTCGGCGCCATCTTTGATCAGCCCGCCCCAGGAACTCATGGGCGGCTGCACGCCCAGGCCGAGGAAGCTGAGAAACGCTTCGAGCAGCATGACGGACGGAATCGTGAGCGTCGTATACACGATGATCGGCCCGAGAATGTTGGGCAGAATATGGCGAAAAATAACGCGGCGACGGCCGAAGCCCAGCGAGCGCGCGGCTTCGATGAATTCCATGCGTTTCACCGCCATGACTTGCCCCCGCACGATGCGCGCCATCGTCAGCCACTCCACGGCGCCGATAGCGACGAAAAGCAGGACGATATTTCGCCCGAAAAACACCATCAGCAAAATCACGAAGATGGCGAAGGGCAGGGAGTACATGATGTCCACCGTCCGCATCATGAACGCATCGAGCTTGCCGCCGAAAAAGCCGGCCACCGCGCCGTACGTCACGCCGATGGTGAGCGCCACGAAGGTCGCGCAAAGCCCGACGCCCAGCGAAACGCGACCGCCGAAGAGCAGCCGAACGAGAAGGTCGCGCCCCAGCGTGTCGGTGCCGAGCCAATGCGACGCATTAGGAGCCACGGCGCCTAAATCGAGGTTCTGCTCTTCGTAGCCATAGCTCATCACCGCCGGGCCGATGACACACGCGAGCGTAATCACCGTCAGAAAAATCATGCCCCACACCGCGAGCTGGTTCTTGCGCAGCCGCAGCCAAGCATCGTGCCACAACGACGAACCGCGCTCGGGCGATTCGGCAGACGCGAATTGCGACGGGGAGTCGACCGGTGATGGAGTGCCGGCGCTAGTCATTGCGGATTGGGGACTGCGGATTGCGGAATGGCCAATTCCCAAAGCGAAGCGCGTGAGAAAAGGCGTGACGAGTACGGCATGCGAATAAGGGCAACGAGCCGCGCGGCCCTGAACTCCGCAATCCGCATTCCGCATTCCGCACTCATCACGCTTCCAGCCTCACTTTGGGGTTCATCCACGCCTGTACGACATCGGCGACGAGATTGAGCGCCATGATCAGCACGGCGTACAAGATCACGGTGCCGAGCACCAAGGTGTAATCGCGATTGAAGGCGGAGTTCACGAATTCGCGGCCGATGCCGGGAATCTGGAAAATAGTCTCGATGACGAACGATCCGGTGAGGATGCCGGCAATGGCCGGGCCGAGGTACGAAACGACGGGCAAGAGCCCGCCGCGCAGCGCGTGGCGCAAAATCACGCGCGTCTCGGAGGCGCCTTTGGCGCGGGCGGTGCGGATGAAATCCTGGTGCAGCACCTCGAGCATGCCGCCGCGGGTGAGCCGCGAAATCGGCGCGGCGTAGGCGATTCCCAGCACGATCGCCGGGAGCACGCGGTCCGAAGCGGTGTACCAGCCTGAGGCGTTGAACCAGCCGGCGTGAATCGCCAGCGCCAGCACGAGCAAAGGGCCGATCACGAACGTCGGAATCGAAATTCCCGCCATGCCGAAACCCGACGCCACGTAATCGACCCAGGTGTTGCGTCGAATGGCCGCCGTCGTGCCGAGTCCGATACCGAGCACGAGCGCGATCGCGAGCGCTTCGGCGCCGAGTTCGGCCGAGACCGGGAGTTTGTCGCCGATGATTTCGTTGACGGTGCGATTCGCATATTTGAACGACGGGCCGAGGTCGCCGCGCAGCAAGTTGCCGAGATAATCGAGGTACTGCTGCCACAGCGGTTTGTTCAAACCGTAATGCGCCTCCAGATTGCGGAGAATCTCGGGCGTCACCGCCTTCTCCTGCGTGAACGGCCCGCCGGGCGCCGCGCGCAGCATGAAAAACGTCGCCGAAATCACCACGAAGAGCGCCAGCAGCGACTGCAAAAAGCGGATGGCGATGAAGCGGGGCATGGAGCGGGGGATTATGATCTATGAATTACGATTTATGATTGGAAGGTTGGACTGACTAGGCGGCCAGCGCATTACCTCCGTTGCGTCGCCATCCGAGCCGCGGACGGCGAAGCCAATCGTTAATCGTAAATCATCAATCGTAAATGAGCGTCACTCCATATCCGCGTACTTCCAGGGAAAGTTGTCGAGCGGCGTGGTGATGAAGTGGACGTTGGGCCGGACCAGCCGGACGTAGGTGTAGAAGTAGAGCGGCATGATCGGCATCTCGTTCAGCAGGATTTCCTCCATGCGCTGGTAAGCCTCGAAGCGCTCGGTGTCGGTTTTCGCATCGAGCGCGCTGCGGAGCAGCCGGTCGTACTCGGGGTTGCCCCAATTGCTGTCGTTGTTCGTGTTTCCCGTTTCCCATAGGTCGAGAAACGCGTGCGGATCGACGTAGTCGCCAATCCAGCCGGCGCGCTGCAGCTGAAAATTCTGCGTGTGCTGCGCGTCCATGTAGACCTTCCATTCCTGGTTGTAGAGAGAGATCCCGATGCCGAGGTTTTTCCGCCACATCTGCTGGATCGCCTCGGCGATGATGCGGTGTTTTTCGAGCGTGTTGTACAGCAGCTGCACGTCGGGAAAACCGCGGCCGTCAGGATAACCCGCTTCGGCGAGCAGCCGCTTCGCTTCCGCGACGTCTTCGTGAAACGCGTGCCGGCTGTTGTAGCCGTTCACGTTGGGCGGCACCACATGATAGGCAGGCTGCTCGCCGCCGAGCGTGACGGCCTTAACGAGGGTTTCGCGATCGACCGCGAGCGCGAGCGCCCGGCGCACGCGCACATCGTCGAAGGGCTTTCGCTTCACGTTGAACCGATAAAAATAGACGCCGTTGTAGGGATCGATGCGCAAGGCGTCGGGGCGCTCCTTGCGATACGCGGCGATTTTCGGCAGCGGAACTTCGTACGTCACGTCGAGCTGATTGGCGCGAAACATCTTTTCTTCGACCTCCGCGAGCTCGACGGCAAACAACTGGATTTCGTCGATCTTGATGCGGCCGCGGTCCCAGTAGGTGGGCGATCGTTCGGCGACGATCATTTGGTTCGGCCGCCACGCTTTCAGGATATACGGCCCATTGCCGACGAAGTTTTCCGGCCGCGTCCAGCGCGTGTTCTTGGATTTCAATCCGCCGAACTTCGCGATGGTCGGGATGTGCACTGGAAACCAGGACTCGTGGTTCAATTTGTGCAGAAGGAACGGCGTGCGCTGGCGCAAGGTGACTTGAAGCGTGCGCGGGTCGAGGGCCTTGAAGCCGGTTTGCGCAAAGTCGGTCAGCTTGCCCTTGTTGTAGTCTTCGGCGCCGACGGCATGCCAGAGCATGTACGAGTATTCTGCCCCCAGCTCCGGCGTGAGAATCCGCTGGTAGCTCTGCACGAAATCGTCGGCCGTGACCGGATCGCCGTTGGACCATTTCGCGTCGGCCCGCAGGTGGAAGGTATAGACGAGGCCATCGTCCGAGATCTCCCATTTTTCCGCCACGCCCGGGATGATGTTGAGCTGCGGATCCTCGCTGACCAGCCCTTCGAAAAACGTCGTCACGAGGTGGTGCTCCGGCGTGCCCGTCACGATCTGCGGATCGATGTCCTGCGGCTCGGCGCCATTGCCGTAGCGGAGGACTTTGCGATGATCGCCCGGAGCGCCCGCGTTCGCGGCCGACGCGTGGTCCGAGGATTTGGCGCAACCGATCAGCAGCGAGAGCGTAAGGAGCGACGCCAGCCAGCACGTGAGCCGTTTAAGCATTCGAGCAGCGAATGCGAGGAGCCCAGCGGCGCAAGCGCCGAGAGGGCGGCGTGGGGTCAGGTCTGTGCCACGGGCGGAACGCTCATGCTACTGGTCCAGCGAAAGGTCGTTGTACCGCCGCGACCACAAGGCGTCTTGCTGCCAGCCGTGCACGCGCGGCGACATCAGCCAGTTTTGGACGTTGAAATAAACCGGGGCGACCGGCGCTTCGCCGAGCAGCAGGCGCTCGGCGGCGCGCAATGCGTCGCGTGCTTTGCTCGGATCGGCGACGGCGGCGGAAGAGGCAATGAGCCGATCGAAGTCGGTCGATTGCCAGTGCGGGAAATTATTGGGCGCGTCCGTCGTGAAATCGTGCAGCGCCGCGGTGGGGTCGGGGACGTCGAGCAGGTTGGTGACAAACGCGATGTCGTAATTGCCCGCGTTGACCGCCGCGAGATGGACCTTCGCTTCTTGAATGACGATCCGCGCCTCGATTCCGAGCTCTTGCCGCCACATTTCCTGGATCGCATCGAGCACCGGATTTTGCACCCAGCCGGCAAGCTCGACCTTCGGAAAACCGTCGCCGTTCGGAAAACCCGCCTGCGCGAGAAGCCGTCGCGCTTCCGCGGGATCGAAGGTTTGAAATTCGGGCGGGGTATGAGCGGCGTCCGGGGAAACGGAAGCGTGAGCGACATCGCGCTCGTCGACGCGGCCCGCTCGAAGATCCGGCCCAGCCGCGTCGCCACTGGCGGCGAGCAGCGCGGGCGACAGGAAGTTCGGCGCGGCGATTTGGCCGCCCTTCGTGACGTGCTTCACGATTCGGTCGCGATCGATCGCAAGCGCGAGCGCGCGTCGGACTCGGACATCGCTCAAGGGCGCGCGCTTCGTGTTGAACGCGATGAAGCGCGTTTCCGCGAGCGGAGCACGATGCAATTCCGCCGGGCGTTCGCGGGCATAGACTTCAAGCTTCGTCTGCGGCACCGCCATCGTGACGTCGACCTGGCCGGCGCGATACGCCCGTTCTTCCGTGTCTTGGCTGTCGAAACGAAGGAACTGAATTTCCTGGAGTCGGACGTGCGCGGCATCGCGGTAACGCGGATTCTTGCGCACCACGATCCGGCGATGCGGCCGCCATTCCACCAAGACGAACGGTCCATTGCCGACGTAATGCTCGGGTTCGGTCCATGCGCGGCCATCGCGTTCGATGACGCGCGGATTGACCGGAATCCAGGGACCGCTGGCGACATAGCGAGGGAATTGCCGCAGCGGTTGCTCGAGCGTAACCGCCAGGGTGTGCGGGCTGCGGGCGCGCACGCCGACCGCGGCGAAATCGGATAGCGCGCCGGTCGCGAAAGCCCGCGCATTTTTGACCGCATGAAACAAGTGGGCTTTCGGGGCCGCCGTCACGGGCGTGAGCACGCGTCGAAACGAGGCCACGAAATCGTCGGCGACGACCGGTTCGCCGTTGGACCACGTCGCTGCGGAACGAAGGTAAAACGTGTAGGTCAGGCCATCCGCCGAAACATCGTAGCGCTCGGCGGCCGCGGGCAACGGCTCGCCGCCCGACGGATTCGGCGTCAGCAATCCCTCGCTTAGGGCGCGAATGACGAAGAACTCGTCGGGCAACGACGCGGTGCCGGGATCGAGGTCGGTCGGTTCGTTGCGTTGGCTGATGCGGAGGACCTGTCCCACGGCGGCGGGCGGCTCGTGTTTCGCGCAGCCGGGAATCGCGATTCCGATCAATGCCGCGGCCAGCCACCACGAGGCGAGCGAATGCAGCCGCGAGCGCCAGCGGGCGGATCCCCCCGAATGGCGCGGCATTTTAGCGCCGTCTCGCGTGCGTACCGTCGGGCGAATCCGCTCGCTGGCGCTCGCAGCTACGGGGAGCGTGGCGGGATCGGCGCTCACGGCTCGAGCCACACGTGCTTGTACGGATGATGGTCGAGCAGCGTGGGGTGCCAGCCTTTCACCGAGGTCCGGAGCAAGAACGTGTGCGCGTTGTAATACAGCGGGATCACCGGCGCGGCCTGGAGCAGCAGGGTCTCCGCTTTGTTCAACTGCTGCGCGCGAGCGCCGACGTCCAAATTGCGCGCGGCGGCGAAGAGCAGCGCATCGTAATCCACATTCGCCCAGCCGGTGTGATTGTTGCCGCTATCGCTGCGCCACGGCTCGAGGAAGGTGTTGGCGTCGAGGTAATCCGCGACCCAATCGGAAAGCACGATATCGTAATGCCCGGCTTTCCGCTCGGTGTTCACCACCTTGTTCTCCTGGTTCACCAACACGACATTGAGTCCGAGATCGCGCCGCCACATTTGCTGCAGCGCTTCGGCGATCACACGCATGTTTTCGGAGCTGCTGAACAACAGCTCGAGCTTGGGCGGATTGGTGGCTTTCGCGTAGGCGCTTTCGTGCAACAAGCGATTCGCTTCGGCTACGTCCTGGTGGACGACGTCGGGCGGGGTGTAGTTTGGCAGGCCGGGCGGCGTCATCGACGTGGCCACGCGTTGGCCGCTGCGCAGCACTTTGTCGACAAGCGCCCCGCGATCGATCGCGAGGGAAAGCGCCTGGCGGAAGCGAACGTCGTCGAGCGGCGGCCGGCGCGTGTTCACCCGCAGAAAATAGGTGTTCAGATACGGGTCGGACCGAATGAATTGCGGTGAGTCGCGACGGTATGCTTCGGTCTTGCTGAATGGGGCGACATACGTGACGTGCAACTGCCCGGCGCGGAACGCGCGTTCCTCCGCGTCGGTGCTGTCGATGGGGTGAAAGCGGATGGCGTTCAGCTTGACGGTTGCTGCGTCCCAATACGTCGGCGATTTCTCGACGCGGATTTCCTGATTGGGTCGCCACGTCTTCAACACGAAGGCGCCGTTGCCGACGATCTGGCCCGGACGCGTCCAGCGATTGCCGCGCTCCGTGACCACGCCGTTTTTCTCGATGGTCGCGAGCGGGACGGGAAACCAAGCCGGGTGGGTGAGCAGCGACAGGAAGTAGGCGGTCGGATGTTCAATCGTGACGCGCAAGGTGCGCGGATCCGTCGCCTTGACGCCCACGGTGGCGAAGTCGGTGGCGGCGCCTTTGTGGTAGGCTTCGGCGCCTTGGAGCAGGTACAGCAAGTTGGCGTTCTCGGCTGCCAGGGACGGCGTGAGCAGGCGGCGCCACGAGGCAACGAAATCCGCGGCGGTGACGGGCGATCCGTCGGACCATTTGGCCGTCTCGCGGAGCCGAAACGTGTACGTCAATCCATCCGGCGAGACATCCCAGCGCTCCGCGACCCCCGGCACCGGATCCAGGTCGACGGGATCTTCCGCGACGAGGCCTTCGAAGAGCGCCGATGCGATATCGATCTCGGTAATGGTGACCGCAGTTTGCGGATCGAGGTCGGCGACATCGGCGTGCGAACCGCGTTCGAGCACCTGCTCGCGATTCCCGCGTTCGACGTCAGTTGCGCGTTTCGAGCACGACGACAGGAGGAGGAGAGGGAGGGCCGCGAAGATCGCTGAGGCGGCTGAGCTACGAATGAATTTGGCGCAAAATGTCACAAGAAATCGAATTCGTATTTTATCTGCATCCGTTCTTACGGTCACAGCGGCAAGCCTACGGCTGAAACCGGAAATTTGATTTTACGGAAGCGCCTCGACGCGGCGAAAACCAGAGGCGCAGAAAGGTGGAACGCTACTCTCCAAACGGCTTGATCGGCCGGCTTCGCGCGAGGCATCCGCATAGGTTCGTCACATCTTTGCCACCAAGGCGACCGCATGAGCGGCGATGGCGAGGCCGCGGCCGATGTCGTCGATGCCCTCGTTGGTCGTCGCTTTCAGCCCGATGTTCGTGACCGGCACATGGGTGGATTTCGCGAGGGCGGCTTTCATCTCGGCGAGGTGGGGGTAGATCTTCGGTTTCTCGGCGATCACCGTCGCATCGATGTTCGAGATCGCAAAGCTGCGCTTCGAGAGCTCGCCGCAGACGCGCGCAAGCAGCACCTGCGAGTCGATATTCTTATAGGCCGGATCGGTGTTCGGAAAGAAATGACCAATGTCCGGCAGTCCCGCCGCGCCGAGCAATGCGTCGCAGATCGCGTGCGTCACGCAGTCCGCATCGCTGTGGCCGTCGAGCCCGAAGTCGGTGTCGAATTTCACCCCGGCGAGCACCAGCGGGCGGCCCGAAACGATGCGATGGATATCATAGCCGTGGCCGATGCGGAAGTTCATGGAGGAGGGGCGGGTAAGGGACAGCGCAAGTAAGGGCGCAACGGCCGGTGCCCGCAAGAGTGGTCAACCTCCGGGGTCTAGCCCGGATATTTCACCACAAAACGAATCCAAGCCATCGCCACAGAGCTCTGTGTGCTCTGTGACCCCACGTTTGTGATCGTTTAGCGTGTGAAATTTGCGGGCTACGGCCCCAGCTACATCAGATTACTCTTTCGCGGCGTCATTTTCTCTGCGGAGCAAAAACTCGAGATACGCGAGATCCGCGGGTGCGGTGAGCTTCGGGTTCGGATGCGGGTTTTCCAGCAAGGCGATGGGGTGCCCGAGCAATTCGACCGCTTGCGCGTCGTCCGTGATGCTAAGGCCGCGCGTTTGCACGCGTTCGTACGCGCGGGTGATCAAATCGCGCGCGAAAACCTGCGGCGTTTCCATCGCCCACAAGCGCGAGCGATCGATGGTGCGCAGCCGTACTTGTTCTTCGCCGCCGCGGGCGGGCCGGACGATGTGTTCTTTGATGGTGTCGGTGACGCGATGCGCGAGCACGACGGCTTGCTCGCGGCGCACGATTTTGTGCAGCGCGACGAGCTGCTCGGCTTGGAGCAGCGGACGAGCGCAATCGTGAATGAAAACGTGCGCGATATCGGCCGGCAGCGAGGCGAGCGCGTGCATGACGGAGTCCTGCCGCTCGCCTCCGCCTTGCACCAAGATCGAAGGTGTTGGCGCGTAGGCCGAAAGTTCCATCATCTGCCGCTGATCGCGGTACACCACGACATAGAGATCGGCGATCGCACTCTGCATGAAGGCCGAGGCCGAATAGGAAAAGACGGGCCGGCCGGCGAGCGGGGCGAGGATTTTATCGTCGACCACGCCGTTCATGCGCGAGCCGCTCCCGGCGGCGAGAAGAATAACGGCGGTGCGGCTCATGACGCGTCGCTTCGCTGCGCTAAGGAAGAATGCAGAATGAAGAACGAAGAAAAGTAGATCATGAGGGCGGGTGGGAGAAGGAGTAACGATTAAGGGACATTCTGCATTCTACATTCTGCATTAGGCCGCGCGGCCTAAGGCGATCGAATGTCGTTCAAGATTGCTCGCGCGGCCGCCACCGGGTCCGGCGCTTTGAAAATCGGACGGCCGACCACGAGGTAGTTTGCGCCCGCGCGGGCGGCTTCGGCTGGCGTCATCACGCGCGTCTGGTCGTCGGCCTTCGCGTCACGCGGGCGAATGCCCGGAGTGACCAGCGCGACCTCGGCGGGTAGGACGGCGCGCAGTGGGGCGATTTCCAGCGGCGAGCACACGAGTCCGCGCAGCCCGGAATCGGCGGCGAGCCGGCCCAGGCGCACCACTTGTTGCTCCGGCGTTTCGCGCACGCCGGTCTCGTTCAGCCCTGCGGCGCTCATCGACGTCAGCACGGTGACGCCGAGCAAGAGCAAGTTCGGCGCGTTCTGCTGCTGTGCTTTCACCGCCCATTGCATCATTTCGCGTCCGCCGCAGGTGTGCAGCGTCAGCATGCCGATGGGGAGCTTGGCGGCCGACTCGACGGCCTTGGCGACGGTGTTCGGAATGTCGTGCAGCTTGAGATCGAGGAACACCTTGAAGCCCAAGTCCGCCACTTCGCGAACGCAGTCCGGCCCGCAAGCCGTGAACATTTCCAATCCGACCTTCGCCCACTGCACGGTCCCTTGCAGTTGTCGCAGGGTAGGCGCGATGTCGCGTGGCGATTGGGCGTCCAGTACCAGGATAAGATCGCAAGCCATTGTTCTCACCCGCTAATGCACGGTTATCGGCGGCAATGAAACTCAAAAATCCGGCCTCGCCGTCGACGCTGCGCCGGGCAAAGCGCACCGGGCGTGACGCGCGTCCACGCGTCAATTCGCGTGCATTCGCCGACACAACGCTTTGTGCTCGATCCCGAATAACGCGATGGCGCACACGATCTTCGCTCCGGCCAAGCTGAACCTCTTTCTCGCGATCACGGGACGGCGGCCCGATGGCTTTCATGACTTGGTGTCCGTCGTGGCGCCGTTGGCGTTCGGCGATACGCTGACGGCTGAGCTCGATTCCGGGACGGAGACGCCGCAGCGGTTCGCGTTGACCTGCTCGGATCCGGCGGTGCCGGTCGACGAGAGCAATTTGATCGTCAAAGCGGCGCGCGCGTTTGCGGAAGCGACAGGCTGGACCGGTGGCGCGCGTTTTCACCTGGAGAAGAACATTCCCATGGGCGCAGGCCTTGGCGGCGGCAGCAGCAATGGCGTTGCGGCTCTGCGCGCGTTGAACGCGTTGGCGGGCAATCCGCTGGATCCGGTTCGGCTTGCCTCGGTCGCAGCGACACTCGGATCCGACTGCCCGCTTTTTCTCGCCGGCGTGCCGGTGACGATGCGCGGTCGCGGCGAACGCATCGAAGCGTTGGCGGCCGAAGCGGCGGCGCGCCTTCGGGGGCGGCGCGTCATCGTTTTCAAACCGAGCTTCGGCGTGCCGACTGCATGGGCCTATCGGCGCCTGGCGGAACAAGCCGCCGAGTCCGCCGAGGTCTATTTGCCGCCCGAGCGCGCGGAGCAACGGCTCCGCGAGTGGATCGCCAATCCCGGGGCGGGCGCCGAGCGCTTGTTGTTCAATAACCTGGAGCGGCCGGCCTTCGAGAAGTTCATCGCGCTTCCGATGTTGTCGGAACAATTGCAGGCCAAATTTGGCCTCGCCCCGCGCATGACCGGCAGCGGCAGCGCGTGTTTTGCCTTCCTGTCGGACGCGGCGCCGCTCGACGAGATCGCGCTCGCGATCCGAAGTGCCTGGGGTGAATCCGCCTTCGTCGTCGACACGCGAATCGCGTAAAACGCATTGACCCGTTTGTGGGGCACTCCGTTATCGTGCGGAGGGGCGGCTGCGGCTCCGACCTACCGCAAGCGTGAGCAATTCAATGAACTCCCGTGAGAAAGACGAAGTTGTCGTGCAAGGCATCGCCGCCTCGCAGGGCATCGCCTATGGGCAAATCTTCGTCTACATCCGGAGCGAAGTCGAAATCCCGACTTATCAGGTCGATGCGGCGAAACGCATCGACGAAGTGGCGCGCTTCGATCGCGCGCTGGTGATGACGCGGCAGCAAATCACGCGGATCAAAAACGAGGTCGAGAAAAACATCGGGCCGGAGGAAGCGGCGATCTTCGACGCGCATCTCATGGTGCTCGAGGATCAGGCGCTCATCGGCGAGACGATCCGCGAGTTCGAGTCGTCGAGCCTCAACATCGAGACGTGCTTCAACCGCGTTTCGCAGCGTTACATCAAGGCGTTTTCAGAGATCGACGACGAATATCTGCGCGAGCGCGCCGGCGACTTGCGCGACGTCACGCAGCGCGTGTTGCAGAATTTGCTCGGCCAAGCGGAGAACTCGCTCAATCGCCTCGCCGATCAGCGGATCGTGATCGCGAGCGAGATTTCGCCTTCGGATGCGGCGACGCTGGATCGGACGGCCACGCTTGCGATCGTCACCGATTCCGGCAGCAAGACGAGCCACGCCGTGATCGTCGCGCGTTCGATGAAAGTGCCGGCGGTGGTCGGCGTCCGCAATCTCACCCAGCGCGTGACGAATGGCGATTGGGCGATCGTCGACGGCTACGACGGCGTGATCATTCTCAACCCTTCGGAAGCGACGCTGTTCCGGTATGGGAAGATTCAGGAGCAGAAAAAGTCCTTCGAGTCGCGGCTGCTCGAGGCGAATCGCGAGCCGGCGGTGACGCTCGATGGCGTGCCGGTGACCTTGCTGGCGAACATCGAAAAGGCGGAAGAGGTCGAGATCGCGAAGAACTATCTCGCGCAGGGCGTCGGTTTGTTCCGGACGGAGTTCCTGTTCATGAACGCCGTCCGCATGCCATCGGAAAAAGAGCAGTTCGTCGCGTACAAGACGGTCGCACAATCGATGGCGCCGTACCCCGTGGTGATCCGGACGCTCGATCTCGGCGGCGACAAACCGATCTGTTCGAACGCCGAGCTTTTTCCGAAAGAGGACAACCCGTTCATGGGCTTTCGCGCGATCCGGTTTTGTTTGGAGCACCAGGACATTTTCAAGGACCAGCTCCGCGCCATTCTGATGGCGAGCGCCCATGGCAAGGTGCGGATCATGTATCCGATGATCAGCGGCGCCGAGGAGTTGGCGCGGGCCAACGCCATCCTGGCCGAGTGCAAGAACGAGCTGAAGGAGCGCGGGCAGGCTTTCGATCCGGCACTCGAGGTCGGCGCGATGATCGAGATTCCAAGCGCAGCCGCGACCATCGACTTGTTGGCGAACGATTGCGCCTTCTTCAGCATTGGGACGAACGACTTGATCCAGTACTTGCTGGCGATCGATCGCGTGAACGACCGGATCGCGCATCTCTACGAGCCGACGCATCCCGCCGTGATCCGGACGCTGAAGCAGATCGTCGACGAGGCGCACAAGTACAAGGTGCCCGTCAGCGTCTGCGGCGAAATGGCTGGCGATCCCGTGTACGCGCCATTGTTGCTGGGACTCGGCGTCGACGCGCTGAGCATGTCGCCCGCCTGGCTGCCGTCCGTGAAGTACGTGGTGCGTTCGATGACGATGGCCGAGGCCCGAGCGCTCGCCCAAGAAGCGCTGACGATGAGTTCGCCGAAACAAATCTACGCCCGCTGCGACGCGTTCTACCGCGCGCGGGTGAAGGTCGAGTGAACCGATTTCGGATTTCGGAGTGCGGATTTCGGATTGCGGATTGTTCGGACACGGTCGGATTTGCGGCGGGACGGGGCTCTTCGTGAACTCGGTGGCGATGGCCGGTTGAGATAATACGTCAAATTTGTCAGGTTAACTCAGATAACTCGCCGAATTTGTCTAGTTATCGCACTTGAGCCGCTCGGATAGGACGCGCTCGCGGGCCACGCACAGCGGCAAAACGGGCGCCATGCGCCGCCGTTCCGCAATCCGCAATCCGCAATCCGCAATCCCATTCCCCCAATCCTACCTCCGCTCCTTCGTGCCGCTGGCGAGGAGGGTTTCGAAATAGGGTTCTTCGGCTTCTTTTGCGACGGTGGTGACCTCGACTTTGCCGAAGCCGGCTTTCTTCAAGAAGCCGTGGAGCGCGCTTTCGCGGAAGCCGAGCCAGACGTCGGCGTAGAGTTCGCGCGCCTTCTCGAAGGTATGCTCGTTGAGATCGAGGATGAGGAGTTGGCCGTTCGGACGCAGGATGCGGTAGGCTTCGTCGACCGCCGCTTGCGGATGCTGCGCGTGATGCAGCGCCTGGCTGAGAATCGCGAGGTCCACGGACTTATCGGCGAGCGGCACGTTCTCGAGGTCGCCGAGCTTGTAGGTCAGATTATCGAGCCCGTTTTTCTGCGCCAGCTCGGTGCCGACCTCGACCATCCGGGGCGAGTTGTCGATGCACCAGACCTGCCGGGCGCGACGAGCGAGCAATTGGGAAATCAGGCCTTCGCCGGCGCCGAGGTCCGCAATGTCGATGGCCGGCGTGAGTCGCAACGCGAGGTGGCCGATCGCCTCCCAGGAACGCCCCGGGCAATAGTTTTTCCCCAGCCGGCCCGCGATCAGATTGAAATATTGTTCCTGCGTCCGCCGGCGCTTTTGCAGGATGCGATCGAGATTGTCGCGATCCTCGCCGAGCGCGGGCAAGTCGCCGATCGAATCGATGGCCGCCTTGAGCAAGGCGTGGGTTTTCGGCGGCAAGTTCGCGCGCAGCGAGTAGAAGGCTTTTTTCCCGTCGCGCCGGTCCGAGACGAGATTCGCTTGGCGCAGCTGCGCGAGCTGCGACGAAATGCGCGACTGACCCATCCCGAGAATCTCCTGGAGTTCCGCGACGGAAAGCTCCTCCCGCAATACGAGCGCCAAGAGCCGAAGGCGCGTCGGATCGGAAAGGGTTTTCAGGAGATCCCAGGAGGTATTCACGCCACGGTGACCGTGACGAAAACGGTGGCTCAACGCAACGACCGAACGACCGCCGAGCGGAGGCGGGCCGACGAGGGGCGTCGCGCAAACTCGCGCCCGGCATCCGGGCACAAAAAAGCGGGCCGAGGACGGCCCGCTCGAGAGAGGTTCGCTGCGACGAGGCCTTAGCTGGCGTCGACGTAGCGGCTGATATTCGCGATCGTGTAATCTTCTTCCGCGCCGCCGGTCTTCACCTTGACGACTTCGCCGCGCTTCTTGCCGAGCAGAGCGGCGCCAAACGCGGTCTTGTAAGAGATGATATTGCGATCCGGATCGCCGTCCCACGCACCGAGAATGGTGTAGGTCGTCGCGTCGCCCGTGCCGTTGTTCTTCACTTCCACGACGGTGCCCACGCTCACCTGATCCGTGGTGGCGTCCTTGAAATCGGTCACGCGGGCGCGTGCGAGGTCGCGCTCGAGCTGCGACTTTTGCGCCATGAGCACGGACTGGTCCTGCTTCGCCATCTTGTACTCGGAATTTTCGCGCAAGTCGCCGTGCTCGCGGGCGGCGGCAATGGCGCGAGAATTCTCCGGAATTTTCTTTTCCTTGATGGTCTCGTACTCCTCGCGCTTGCGGTCGTAGCTCGCGCGGGACACGAGCAGCTGCTCTTCCTTGCCCTCGGCGTCCGCGGCGACCAGCGATTGGATTTTCGGGAAGATCTTGATGAAGCGTGCGAGCAGCGACTTCTTGGTCAGCTCCTCGAAGCCCTGATTGAGCATCAAGGTATTCGCGAGATCGCGGGCCGTCTCGGGATCGGCGGTCGAGAGCAGGTCGGAAATCAGGTCCGGGTCTTCGCTGAGAATGTCGGCGAGCGGAATGCGGCGCGCGCTGGCGGCCTGCAGCGCCTCGTAATCGATGGCGAAGAAAATCGCGCCCAGCAGACGCGGGGTGATGAGCTCGTTGAGCAGTTTGGCGAATTTCTTCGAGTGGCGGTTCTTGACGATCCAGAGGAGAACCGGCGCGCGCAGATTCTGCTCGGTTTGCCAGCGCTTGAGCGTCGAGGCGAGTTCGTCGGCGTGGCCGTGTTCGACGAGGAAGTTGATGACTTCGGTCGTGAACTTGCCCTGCGAGGTCTTGAGCAGGTTGAAGAGAATATCGCGGGCTTCGATCGGGTGCGTCTCTTGCACGAGATCGAGGAAGCGGGATTGAAAGTGAACCGGAATGTTCTCCGCGATGGCGGGCAAATCGCGGGAATTGGCGACCAGCGACGACTGCGTCGGCTCGAAGTTCGCTTCGACGTTGATCGACTTCGCGAGATCGTCACGCACCGCCGCACCGTAGAGGCGCTCGGCCGGCGTGAGCTGGTTCGAATCCTTCACGGCGTCCGCCACGGCTTTCAACATGCCCGACAAGTGCTCGGCGTTGACGTCCTTCTTGCCAGCGCTGATCAGCTCTTCCGCGAGTTGGATCCGGCGGCGGGCCGAGCGCGTGCTGTTGAATTGTTCGAAAATCTCGTCTTCCGCCGAAACGGGCGTCTCGCGCAGCACGTAGCACTCGGTTTTCTTTTCCGGGACGGCGATGCGGGGGTCCTTGGCGAGCGCTTTTTTCGCGTTGGACCACCATTTCTTGAACTTATCCTCGCCGACCACCTGGGCCAGGGTGATCTCGATCTCGATGACCGTGGCGGCGTTGTTCGGATAAGCTTGGAGGGCTTCGACCACCAATTGAGCGGGATCCTCGGCGATCAATTCGGCGATCCGCTTCGGCTCCGTCTCCTTGCGGACGAGGAGGTGCTTTTCCGGCAACACGTCCATCGTGTTGACGCAGAACGCGGGGTCCATCGGGTGGTTCTTCTTGTCCTTGAAATCGATGAGCAGTTTGTGGGACGCCTCGTCGTAGCTCTTGATTTGGCCAAAACCCCAGCTCCGGTGGATCACGTACGCGCCGGGCTCCATCGCTTCGAGTTTGGCTTTGGCCGGCTTGAGCGACGGTGATTTGGCGAGGAGTGCAGAAACAGCTTCGGAATTCATTATTGCGTAAGTGAGGGCCTGAACGGGAAAGTTGAGCCGACAATGACTAGCCTTGTCAAACCGAGTGTCAAAAGACGTGAGACTCCACGACTTAAAGTCAGTTTAGGCCGCCCATGAGCGGCCCAGCTGAAATTATTCAATCCAGTGCCTGGTCGACCGCTGCAAGGCTGGTCGGTCGCTGGCTGGAGCGGCGCGAACGCATCGATGCCCTGCTGGACACCGTGCCGCCCGGCCTCACGGGGGCCGAACGCGCACGCTGCCAGAACCTGGTGCTCGGGGTCGTCCGGCATTTTGGCCGGATCGACGCGATGATCGGCCGCTTGGTGGCGCGCCCGCCGCGTTCGATCACGCATGCCATCCTGCTGATCGCCGGATTTGAGCTCATCGAAACAGGCGGCAGCGCCGCCGACACGGGTCGCACCGCCAAGATCGTGCACCACGCCGTCGAGCGCGCGAAAGGCCTCGCGAGCCCCGCCGAGGCGAAGCTCGTGAACGCCGTCGCGCGGACAATGATGGTGCTCGCCGCGGAACCCGCCCCGGTCGCGGATGCGCCGGCCGAGGTGCTCGCGGATTACTTTTCGCATCCGGAATGGCTGGTCCGCAGCTGGCTCGCGCAATTCGGCCCCGCCGCGACGCGCGCGCTCCTCGAGTGGAATCAGCGTCCGGCCCCGGTGCATGCGCGTTGGCGCGCGGTCGACGAGCCGGTGCCGGCGTTTCTCAAGCCGACTCCGCACGAGGGATTTTTCGAGGTCGAGTCGGGCCACTGGTCCGAGGTGGAGCCGCTGCTGAAAGCGGGCAAGCTGTACCTGCAAGACCCGTCGACCCGCCTTCCCGTGCAGCTGCTGGCGCCGCAGGCCAACGAGACCGTGCTCGATTTGTGCGCCGCGCCCGGCGGAAAAGCGCTGCTGATCGCCGACACCATGAAATCGGGCCGCCTCGTGGCCGTCGATTTGCCGACGAGCCGGATCGACCGGCTGAAAGAAAACCTGTCGCGCGTCGGTGCCGTCGACGCCGCCTTGGTACAAGCGGACGTGCTGAAGGATTTCGGGAAAATTCTGCGCGAGCATAAACTGCCTGAGACCTACGACGGCGTCGTGCTCGACGTGCCTTGTTCCAACACCGGCGTCATGCGCCATCGCGTGGACGTGAAGTGGCGGTTGCAGGCGGGCGATTTCAAAAAGCACCCGGAGCAACAGCTCGCGATGCTGCACACCGCGGCGCGTTTCGTGCGGCCCGGCGGGCGGCTCGTGTATTCCACGTGCAGCATCGACCAAGAGGAAAACGAGCAGGTGGTGCGCGAGTTTCTCGCCAGCCGCGCGGCGAATACCTTCAAGCTCGAGTCGACGATCCTGAGTTATCCGTGGAAAGACGGCCACGACGGCGGCGGCGCGTTTTTGTTGCGCAAAAACGCGTAGCTCGGCGGAGTTCGGCGTTTGGCGTTGCGACCGCGGCTCGGCCGGTGCTGCGCCGTAGGCAGCTTGCCCGTCGCGGCATCGGCGGCTCGCCCATGATCGCGCCGTCCACCGGCGTGCCACTCCGGAAACTCCAAACTCCGAACTCCAAACTGCGCCGCCTGCGGCGCCTACGGCACGAGATCGAACACCTCGACGTGCTTGTCTACTTCGTTGGTGCCGAACAACAGCGTGAACGTGACGTCTTTCGCGGTGCTCACGAGCTGTTCGTAACGCGTGAGATTCCATTTGGCGACCGGTTCGCCGTTGATGCGCGTCACGAGGTCGCCGAATTGAATTCCAGCCGCCTCGGCCGGCGACTGCGGAATCACGCCGGCGACGCGCCAGTACGCGGGTGTTTTGCTGAAGCTCACGCCGGCGCTGCGCCGGGTGGGCGTGACGATCGGCTCGTGCGAATCGCGGAGAAAAGTCACGCGATCGTTGGCGACGTCGAAGGTCACCGTGAAATGCTTCAGCAGTCCGCCGCCGATCGCCGACAATTCGTCCGTCAGATCGACGATCGGTCGCGGCATGACGTAGTCGCCGATTTTCAATTCGGCCGCGAGCCGGCCGATTTGTTGCGGGTGGTCGCCCGCGATGGTGCCGACGGTCGCGCCGGCCCGCGGCCCCGAAGCGAACTGGGCGTCGAGACCGACGGGATTGAGGCTGAACGTCGCATCGCTCCCGGAATCGAGCAGCACCAGCAGCGTTCGCGGGCCGACGTGGACTTGAATGACGGGTGTCTTGTTGACGTCGTCGAAAGGCACCGGCGTGCCGGGCGTGAGCGCGGTCGAGTGGGGCGGTTGGAGCAGCACGCGACTGTGCGGGTAGTCCAATGTGAGCCGCGTCTGTCGGAAAAGTGGGAATCCCAGCACGCCATCGATACGCACGCCGAGATGCGCCGACAATTGCGCGCAGTCGTAGATCAGCACCGGCACGTCTTCGAAGCGCGCGCCGCCGAGATCGAGGCGCGGCAACGACGCCGAAGGCAGCTCCATGATGTCCCCTTCGGCGGATGCGACGCGCACCGGCATCGCGTCGGGGCGGGTCGAACTCGTGCCGTAGCGTTTCACGAGCGTCGGCGTGACCAGCGTGTTGGCCGAGCCGGTATCGATCACGAAACGATACGGCCCGTAACGGTCCCATTTCGCTTCGACGACGAGAAAATTGCCGATCATTTGGGCCGGCAGCACCACCAACGGCGAACTGAGCTTGGTCCGGCCGGGCCGCGGCGGTTCCTTGCGAAACGGCAAGTACGCGCAACCGCTGACGACGAACAGACACGCGAGGGCGAACAGGAGACGAGGGAGAGGAGACAGAGAGCCCTTGGATGGCACCGGTTCGCTCCCCGTTGTCGCCTTTAGCCCGTCGCTCATTTCGCCGGCTTGGGCAGCGTGCGCCCGATGCCGAACGCGGCGACGGCCAAGGCCGCACCGGCCGTGAAGAGGATGCGAAAACCGAACACGCCGGAAATCGCACCCGCGAGCATCGGCGTCACGGCGCGCGAGAGCGATTGCAGCGAACGGAAAATTCCAATCACGCGGCCTTGTTCGCTCGCCTCGCTGTAGAGGGAAATCAAGCCGGTCGAAGCCGGATTGATGAGGCCTGATCCGACGGCGAGCAGCGCGAGCGCCGCGTAAAGCATCCAGGGCGCCGAAGCGAAGCCGATGACCACCATACCCACGGATGAGAACAACAGCCCGGAGCCGAGCATCGCGATCTCGTTGGCCGATTTCAGCACCTTGCGCACGATGTAGCCTTGCATCACCGCGGCGCAGAGGCCGAGGAAGCCGAGCAGGTAGCCGTTTTGCTTGGAGGTGAAATGAAACCGGTCCGCGGCGAGGAACGTGAGCGATGTCTCCATCGCGACGAAGGCCAGCGAATAGATGAAAGAGACGGCGTTGAGCCGGCGAATCGCGCGATTCTTCAGGCCCAGAATGGCGCGCAACGGGTTTCGCAGCCGCGGCTCGATCGCGGCGGCGCGGGTTTCAACGGACAGCGTTTCTTTGAAGCGGGCCGAAATCCAACCGAGGTTGACGAGGCAGAGCGCGAACGAAATCAGCGCGGGGACCGAGAAGGGATTGATGCCGAAACGGCCGAGGCTCGGATACCGCGCGAGCAAATCGATATGCGCGGTCAGCGCGCCGATCATCGGTCCCGTGACGAGCCCAAGGCCAAACGCGGCGCCGACCAGCCCCATCGCGCGGGAGCGTTCCTCGCGCGAGGTCACGTCGGCCACGGCCGCAGTGGCGACCGAGAGATTGCCGCTGAAGGCGCCGCTCACGATCCGCGACACGAGGAACAGCCAAAACGACCCGCTGCAAACCCAGATCAGATAGCCCAGCGCGGTGCCCGCGACGGTCAGGGTGAGCACGCCGCGGCGCCCGCGACGATCGGAAATCGATCCCCAGAAGGGAGCGAAGACGAACTGCAGAATCGAGAACAGGGAACTGATGATGCCGCCGAAAAAGACCGCGACATCGCCGTCGGTGCCGAAGGTGTGCGCGAGGGTCTGCGCGTGGTGGAGGAACCAGCCGAGCACTCCGTCGTGTCCTTCCAGCCCGAGGTAGTGGTTGATGAGGTCGGGACCGAGCGGAAAGATGATCGAGAATCCGACCAGGTCGATGTACAGCGTGAGGAAGATGACGCCCAGCGAGAGCGCGCGTTTTGGCGCGGGTGCGGACGAGGGCGAAGGAATGGGACCGGCGGTGGACACGAAGGAAAAACAAAAGAGAGTGGGCGGGGGGACGCCAAGGCGCAAACGGAAGTTGAACGAGTGGCAATCTTCGGCCTCGAGGCACTATCGCTTCGGCAGCGGCGGTCGTCGCGACCGCGATCGTTGGGAAAGGGCCGTCGCGACGACGGCCGCTACCTTCGGCCGCTACGCGAACAGCTCTTTGAGCTTTGCCTCGAACGATTCGCGTTTGAAGGGCTTCGGCAGAAATGCGATTCGTCCAGCGCCGGCTCCGCTCGCGCGGTTCAAGATGTCGCCTTCCGCGTAACCGCTCATCAGCAGGACACGCACGTCGGATTTGATCGCGCGCAGCGCTCCGAGTGTCGCTTCGCCGCTCATGCCCGGCATGAGCAGATCGATCACGACGAGCGTCCAGCGGCTCGCGTTTTCGCGGAAGACGCCGATGCCGGTGCGACCGTCGGGAACGGCGTGGGCGTTGAACCCGAAGCTCTTCAACATTTCGACCATCACGATACGCACGGGCTCTTCGTCTTCGATGACGAGCACATCGCCGGATTGCCGCCACGGTTTGGCGGGTTCGGGCACCGGCGCGTCCGGACGATGCGCTTCTGCGACGATCGGCGGCAGGAACAGGCGAAATTTCGTTCCGCGGTTCACTTCGCTCTCCACCAGCAACGCGCCATTGTGGCCGCGCACGATGCCGAGCACAGCGGCCAAACCGAGGCCCCGGCCGGAGAATTTCGTGGTGAAGAAGGGGTCGAAAATCTTGCTCAGCACCTCGGGCGTCATGCCGCAGCCCGTGTCGGTGACCTCGAGATAAACGTAGTCGCCGAGCGGCAAGTTCGTGCCGGTCACGCAACCCGCGAGCAGCGCTTTGTCGACCGCGACCATGCCGGTTCGAATCGTGATCGCGCCGTTTCGGTCGGCGAGGGAGTCGACGGCGTTCAACACCAGGTTCATCACGATCTGCCGGAGCTGCGTCGCATCGGCTTTCACGCCCGACAGATTGTGCGTGAGCTCCAGATGCAAGGTCGCCGAGCGCGCGATCGACACGCGCAACAACGGCAGCAAGTCCTCGACGAGCGCGGACAAATCGACGCGTTCGACGACGAAACGGCCTTTGCCGGCGTAAGCGAGCATCTGCCGGCACAACTCCGCGGCGCGCAACGCCGCCGTTTCGATCGCGCGCAGCTGCGGATCCGCCGGATTCGTCGGTTCGAGCGACATGCGGGCCAGGCTCGCGTTGCCCAGCACGGCGCTCAGCAGATTGTTGAAATCGTGGGCAATGCCGCCCGCGAGCAGCCCGAGGCTCTCGAGCTTTTGCGTTTCGAGCAGCTTCCGCTCGATCGCGAGCCGGGCCGCCTCGGCGCGGCGCGCTTCGGTGATATCGATCAGCAAGCCTTCGACCCCGATCGACTGGCCCTGCTCGTTGTACACGCCGCGGCCGCGCGATAAGACCCACTTTTCTTCGCCGTTCCGGGTGCGGATGCGGTACTCGAGCTCGATGTCTCGATGCGAATCGAGCGCCGCTCGGGTCGCCGCCCGAACTTGCTCGAGATCGTCGGGGTGCACGATGTCGCGCAGGCGCACGGCTCCGGCCACGAACTCGTCGGCCGCCCAGCCGGTCAACGCGAGCGCTCCCTCGCTCGCAAAATCGATGCGCGAGTCGTGGGCGTAATCCGAGCGATAGGCCATCCCGGGCAGCGCATGCAGGAAGCTCGCATAACGGCGGCGGCTCTCGGTCAGCTCCGCGGTGCGTTGTTCGACTTGGCGGCGGATCGTTTCCGTCCGGCGGCCGATCACGACGAGCAAGCCCGCCAAGAGCGCGGACAAACTCATGATGCTCGCGGAGCGGAGCGCCGGACGCGACGAACGCTGCGCGCGGAGCCAATCGGCCTGCGGCCGATAAAATACCCGCCAATCCCGCTCGCCGAATGGCAGGGTGAGCTCGCGCGTGAACGCCGCGCCGCGGCGAAACTCGTCTTCGGTTGGCGCCGGTCTCGTCGCGTCGTCCTCGTGCCCCGGTCGATAATACAGGACGCGCTTCGCCGGGTCGCTCTCCGATGCGTCGACAAACAGCAGGTCGAGCACCGACTCCGACGGGGCGTCGCTGGCGGTCTCCAGCAGCTCGCGGATGTGAAAGACGCATTCGAGAAACCCGTGAAAGACTTCCGACGTTTCGGGCCCGTCGGTCGGTTCCATCCCCGGCGCGGTTCGGGCGGTTGACCGGTATACGGGTAGAATCATCACCAGGCCCAGCTGTTGCTGCTTTTCTTGCACGAGCCGGAATTGGCCCGACACGCACATTTGCCGGCTTTCTTTTGCACGCTCCAAAAAGGGTCGCGTTGGCGCGGTCATCACGTCGTATCCGAGCGCCACTTCATTTCCCTGCAACGGCTCGAGGTAACAAATCGGGTAATAGATCGGCCGATCGCCGGCGCGTCGCGGGCGGCCTACCGCGTCGAATTCGACGAACTCGAAATGGCGGTGAGGGTAGAGTCGCTGCATGGCCGCCTCGGTCGCCGCCCGATCTTCGTGCCGGATGACGGGAACCCATTCGAAAGCGAGCACCCCGGGCAGCCGTCGCCCGACGCGCGCGGTCGCGCGGATGAAGTCGGTGCGGGGGACCTCGGTGTTGACCGTGAAAAGCGTCGAAAGACCGAACAAGGATTCGGCGTAGCGCCCGAGCACTTCTCGGGTCAGCGCATGACGCACACTCGCACGGCGCGCGAATTCGGTCTCCGCGTCCTGATCTTCGTCCCGCCGGGCGTCGCGGTACAACAAGACGGCGGCCAACGCACCGCAAAGCAGGACCGCGGCAACGCTAATCCGGTACGGAGCGGACAGTGACGTGTGCGTGCCGCTGGCCATTGGTCCGCAGGAGGATGCGGAGTCCTCGGCGCGGAGCAATCCGCATTATCAGGACGGCCGCGGGCGTCCGTCCGCACTTTGTATCCAGAGTGTAGGGCGGGGACTCCGAACCCCGCCGTAACGATGCCTCGGCCGCGCGGGCGTGGAGCTCGCTGCGAAAACCAAGCGAGCGGTTACGCTTTGTACGGCAGCGGATGGCGGCCGGTGAGCGCGGCGACGCGCGTTTTCACCTCGGCGATCGCGGCGTCCTGGTTCGGCTTGTCGATCGCGGCCAACACCGTGTCGATGCACCCGGCGATCTCGTCCATCTCGCCTTCGACGAAACCGCGCGTGGTGACCGCCGGCGTGCCGAGGCGGATGCCCGAGGCCTGGAACGGGCTGCGCGTTTCGAACGGCACCGTGTTCTTGTTGCAGGTGATGTGGGCGAGATCGAGCGTCTCCTGCGCTTTCTTCGCCGTGAGCTCCGGGAATTTGGGCCGGAGATCCACGAGCATGAGGTGATTGTCGGTGCCGCCGGACACGATCTTGTAGCCGCGCTTCGTCATGGCGCCGGCCAAGGCCTGCGCGTTTTTCACGATCTGCTGCGAGTACGTCTTGAATTCCGGCTTCAGGCATTCGCCGAAGCAGACCGCTTTCGCCGCGATCACGTGCATGAGCGGACCACCTTGCCCGCCGGGGAACATCGCCGAATCGATCGCCTTCGCATGTTGGGCGCGGCACAGGATCAGGCCGCCGCGCGGTCCGCGCAGCGTCTTATGCGTGGTCGTCGTGACGAAATCCGCGTGCGGCACCGGGGAAGGATGAATCCCGGCCGCGACCAAGCCCGCGATGTGGGCGATGTCCGCGAACAAATACGCGCCGCCGCTCCGTGCGATCTCGCCCATCTTGGCGAAATCGATGACGCGCGAGTAAGCGCTGGCGCCGACCGTGATCATCTTCGGCTTCTCGCGCTGCGCGACGGCCGCGAGCTCGGTGTAGTCGATCAAGCCGTTATCCTCGCGCACGCCATATTGCGAAAAGCTGTAGAGTTTGCCGGAGAAATTGGCCGGATTGCCGTGCGTGAGATGGCCGCCGTGGCTCAGGTTCATGCCGAGCACTTTGTCACCCGGTTGCAGCATCGCCGTATACACCGCGAAGTTCGCCTGCGAACCGGAGTGCGGCTGCACATTGGCGTGCTCCGCGCCGAAAAGGGTCTTCGCGCGATCGATCGCGATCTGCTCGACCTTGTCGACGAACTCGCAGCCGCCGTACCACCGTTTGGCGGGATAACCCTCCGCGTACTTGTTGGTGAGCACGCTGCCCTGGGCCTCCATGACGGCCGGGTAGGTGAAGTTTTCGGACGCGATCAGCTCGATGTGGCTTTGTTGCCGGCGAAGTTCGGCGGAGATGGCGCCGAAAATTTCGGGATCGAGCTGGGAGAGAGGCGCGGACGTGAGCATTAGCGGGCGAGTTGGAAAGGCGATAAAGGGACGGAAATTCAGCCCCAGCGGATGGTTTTAATCCGCGCTCGGCAATCCGAAACCTCCGCTCACGGCGCCGGATTCGCGCCGATGAGTGTCTTAAGCTGCTCGACCAGGGCCGGCACCGCTTCGACCATCTCGTCGCGCGCCATTTCATACACGCGCAAGGGCCCGCCATACGGGTCGCCGATTTCTTTTTCCACCGAGCCCGGAAGAAACTGCCGGAACAGAAAAAGATTCTGGGGCACGGGATCCGCCTGCACCTGAATCATCGCGCGATGCGACTCCGTCATGCACAACACCGCGAACGCCTCGTTGAGCAACTGCTGGGTCAGCGGCTGGCTGCGGTGACCGGTGAGGTCGATGCCGACTTTCTTCAGCGCGATCACCGAGTTTTCCGAGGCTGGCTCCCCGCCGCGCGCGGCGACACCGGCCGACACGACTTTGATCGAGCGCAAGGGCTCCGGTTGCGCCGCGAGAGCATGTTGCAGCAGCGCCGCCGCCATGGGGCTGCGGCAGATATTCGCGGTGCAGACGGTGACAATCGGTCCGGACTGTGCCATCGGTGTGGCAGCGAAAGGACATGGTTTTGGCTGAAAGGCAAAACCGGATTCCGTCACCTGATTTCCGGCCGTGATCGATCGATGCGACGGCGCTTTGGCGGATTGCCGCGAGCGCCCGCGAGCGGAAACGATCATGCCGAGAAGCGACCATCCGCACTCTGCGCTCGCAGCTACATCAGCAATAGCGACGCCACCTCGTGCCTGCGCGGGACCTCGGAACCGGCCGGCGGCGACGCGCCGGAGGTCTCCCAGTTCAGACTTTCTTCATCGCATGCAAGGCGCGGTGAAGTTGAATCGCGCGCTGCAGCGCGGCATCGATCGGCGGGGGGCGCGCGTTGGCGGCACCCAATTCTTTTTCGGCATGCGGCGGATCGTCGTCGGCGTTCGAACTCGGCGGGCGCTCGTGCGACAAACTCGCCTCGTCATTGCGCTGCTTGTTGGGATTGTCGACGGTCACCGCCGCGACCGTGGCGCCGTTTTCGAGCGCATCGTAGGCGCGCCTTTCTTCGGCGGCCGGCTGCACGACAGCGATGTCCGGCTCCAAGCGCGGCGACGCGACGCCGATGACCAACAGTCCGGGTAGGGCATCGCGCTCGACGAGCGGCGCGAGCAAGGGTTCGGCCGTGTGGCCGTTAACGAGCACGAACAACGGCGTTTTGTCGCCGGCGTGAAATTTGAGCCAGGCCGCCCAGATGGCGCCGCCGGCGGGTTCCGCTTGCGCGAAGCGCAGGTCGAGCACGCACGGGCGCTTGGGCGTCGCTTCGCTGCCGGGCAAATCGGCCGGCACGTGGTGCGCGCGGAAGTAGACGAGGCCCTCGCCGAGGTCGCGCTCCAGCGGCGCGGAATGAAGCGCGACCGCCAGCAGCAGCGGCGCGAGCAGACGCAGCAACTTCATCGACGATTCAATTGGCGCGCGCCGATGTCGCGGCGGAAATATTTCGTTTTGCATGCGATCGCATCGCAGACGCGGTACGCATTGTCCGCCGCCGCGCGCAAGGTGGGCGCGAGGGCCGTGACGCCGAGCACCCGGCCGCCGTGCGTGACGATTTGACCGGCGCTATTGCGCGCGGTGCCCGCATGCAAAATCGAGACGCCCGCAGGCAACGAGGCGGGGAACCCGATGACGTCGCCTTTCGCGTAGGACTCCGGGTATCCCTGGGCCGCGATAACGACGCAAAGCGCGTGTTCCGACGTGACCGCCAGCTGGAAGCCGGCCAGTTCGCCGCGGGCGGCCGCCCAAAGCAAGGCGAGCACATCGGAGCTGACCCGCGGCAGCACGACCTGCGTTTCCGGATCGCCGAAGCGCGTGTTGAATTCGAGCACGCTCGGGCCGTCGTCCGGCGTCAGCATGAGCCCAATGAAAAGCGTGCCGCGAAAATCGATCCCCTCGTCCGCAATCGCGTTCACGGAAGGACGCACGATCTCGGCGTCGATTTTTTCCAGGAGGGCGGCGGTAACGACTTCCGCCGGCGAGTACGTGCCCATGCCGCCCGTGTTCGGCCCCGTATCGCCATCGCCAATGCGTTTGTGATCCTGCGAGGTCGGAAGAATGACGTAATCGCGTCCGGAGACGACGACCAGCAACGAGGTCTCTTCGCCGCGCAAGCAGCTCTCGATGAGAATCTGTTTCCCGCTCGCGCCGAACTTGCCGGTTTCGAGCATGTCGCGCACCGCCGCTTCGGCTTCGGCAAGACTTTGCGCGACGACCACGCCTTTGCCGGCGGCCAGACCATCGGCTTTGATGACGATGGGCACGCCTTGGCGCCGGATGTAGTCGATCGCCGGCTTGGTCTCGGTGAAAAATCCGGCCGCGGCGGTCGGGATGTTATGTTTCAGCAGCAGCTGCTTGGTGAAAATCTTCGAGGCCTCGAGGCGGGCGCCGTCGGCTTTCGGGCCGTAAACCGGAATGCCGGCGGCGATGAGCCTGTCGGCGAGCCCGAGCGAGAGCGGAACTTCCGGCCCAACGACGACCAGCTCGATTTTTTCGCGCTGCGCCAGGACGACCAGCGTCTCGATATCGTCGGCCGCGACCGGCACGCAGGTCACGTCTTCGGCGATGCCGGCGTTGCCCGGCGCGCAAATGACGCGGGGCTTCGCGGGCGAGGCGAGCAATGCGCGGACGAGCGCATGTTCGCGCCCGCCGCCGCCGACAACGAGGACGGAGCGAGGTAGTGCGGAGGTAGCCACGTTGCGAAAACACAGAGCGGCGAGGCCATGGCAAGGCTGGGTTATGGCGATGACATCGTTCGCCGTGGCCGCGCCCGGGAATCCGCGCGGATGGACCGCTCTGGCCGCCGGTCAGAGACCCGCGCCGGTCGCCACCGTCACAGCACCTGAAGTTTCTTCCGGTAAAATGCGACGACTTCGTCGGGATCGTCGGTGAACAGCACGTAATCCGCGATCCACGCCGGTGCGCGCTTGGTCCGGATCATTTGTTGCAGCTGTTTCCGCAGATCCGTCCAGAATTTCGCGTTGAAGAAAACGTAGGGCACCCGCGGCCGAATCCCCAGCTTCAGATTGCACATCTCGATGCCGATTTCCTCGAGGGTGCCGACGCCGCCGACGTTGAAGATGCAGAAATCGGCCGCTTCGAACCATTTTTGCCGGAAGTGGCGCGACGATTCCTGGAACGTGTTGAAGAAATCCACGCCCAGTTCCGGCGGTTGCGCTTCGAGCTCGAGGAAACACGCGCCGGTCAAGGCGCCCTTGCCGCGCGCTTGGTCGGTCGCGAGCCGCATCACGCCGCCGCCGCCGCCGGTAAGCACGCCAAGATTGGTGCCGATGAACGAGGTCAGTTTGTCGACGAGCGACGAGATCCGGTCCGTGTCGGCCTGCTCGAGTCCGATGGCCGAACCGTAGAATGCGAGGATCGTCGACTCCTGGAATTTCCGCGCGATTTCTTCGCGGACGAAGAACCCGTGCTCTTTCTTGTACGTGTGCAGGTAGAGGTCCTTCGTCAGCTCGTCGTACCAATACACCTGCAAGCCGATCGCCGCGAACGTATCGAGCCGCGCGTGCGCATTGCTCGAGAGAAAGTAGCCGTGTGTCCGCGAGGCCTTCCGGAAGATGATGCGGCGGACCTTGATTTCGCCCATCCGCGTGAGCAGCTCGATCTGCTCCAAAAGGTCGGGGAAGTAGTCGAGCAGCAGCGTGTCGGCGTTTTCCGGCGCGGCATCGAGCGTTTGAATCATCGTGCGATGACCGCAGGGCCCGCCGCTCGCCAGGAGCGCCTTGAGATCGTCGCCGGCGCGAATCAATGCCGCGCGGTTTTCCATCGTCGCGTTTTGTCCGCGCACCGTGATGCGCGTGCGCGGATGGGGCGCGCCGTTTTCGCGCGGCGGATTTTCGTCCAGGCACTTGTAGAGCTCGGAAGCGGTGGCGAGCAGCCGGGTCCGGCGTTTGGCGAGCGTCTTGTACTCGGGATCGCTCGCTTCCGGCGCGCGGAAAATCTCGACCGACACGACCGGATTCACGACGGGTTGGTCGCCGGTGTTGTAGATTTCCAGCATGATGTTCGTGCCGAAAGTCTTGATCGGATCGAGCAGCACCGCGCTCGTATGGATGCCGAAATTGCCCTCGCCCTGGTTGAGCACCACGAAGTGCTCCTTCAGGTACATCGAGCAACTGGTGAGGATGCCCGAGCGCGGCGGGATCGTGAGCGGCGAGGCTTCGTGGCGGACTTGCACGCGGTCGATGTAATTTCGCCCCGCATGGCCGCTGACGACGCGCTCGAAATCGGCGCGCTGCAGCTTGCTGCTCAGCGTGTAGCTCAGCTGGTGCGGCGTCAGGAACACGCGCCCCAGGCTGTCGATGCTGATCGTGTTCGGCAGCTTGATCCGGTTTTCGCGCAGCGCAGTCCAGATTTCGCCGGTCGATAGCTTCGCGGCTGGCGGCGCATAGAACAGCCGGCCGACCGGCGAGCCGATGCGCATGAGCTTTTTCCAATACGGGGCGTTGGGGAAGCTGCTGTCGTAAATGAAGGCGTCGGCCTCCAACTCGATGCGGTTGCCCTCGATGTGCGGCGTGCCGTGGATCAGCATTTCGATGCCGATGCGGGCCAGGGCGCTGCGTTCGGAAAATTTGAGGGCGGGCAGTTGGGCCTTCGCGTACTCGAGTTCTGCGGGATGGCGGGGCCAAAAGCCGAGGGTAAGCGAAACCGTGTGCTCGTCCTTGTTTTTGACCGTGAGAATTTGGCCATCCTGACTCGTCCAAAATTGGTCAGGATTCATTGAAGAGGTGTCGTCATGGCGCATCGCCCCGCACGAGACAAGCGGGGAGTAATTGATTGCATTCCCGGATGTCGGCTGGCTGAGTCCCTCACTTTTACGGCACAAGCCGACCTCTTCCTGAGTCCCACCAATCCCAAAAACATGAAATTGCAGTATTCCGTCGCCCTCTGCTCCGTCGCTCTCGGCCTTGTGGCCGCGCGCGCGCAGGAGGTGAAATTCAACCTTCCTCCGCAGGGCGGCCAAGCCGGCGCCAGTGCGCCCGCGACTGCCGCTCCCTCCAAACCGTCGTTCACCGACGCGCAGCTCGTCGAAGAGCTCGGCTGGTTCTACGGCAAGAAGATGGGCCTGGCCGAGCTGGAGTTCACGAAGGCCGACATCGACGCCCTGCTGAAGGGCATGATGACCGCTGCCGCCGGCAAGGACTCGCCCTACGAACTCGATAAGATCGGACCGATGGTCGACGAGTTCATGCAGAAAAAGCAGGGCGCGTACATGTCCAAGCTGAAGGAGAAGAGCTCCGCGGAAAACACCGCTTTCTTCGCGAAGCTGAAGGAAAACAAGAACATCGTCGAACTGCCCAGCGGCCTGCGCTACGAGATCGTGAAGCCCGGCACCGGCCCGTATCCGAAGGCCGAAGACACCGTGAAGGTGCACTACACGGGCACGCTCGTGAACGGCAGCGTGTTCGACAGCTCCGTCGAGCGTAACCAGCCCGCCGAATTCTCGCTCAAGGAAGTCATTCCGGGTTGGACCGAGGGCATCCAAAAGATCAACAAGGGCGGCAAGATTAAGCTCTATGTTCCGCCGGATCTCGGTTACGGCGATCAACCGCGCCCGGGGATTCCGCCGAGCTCGACGCTGGTGTTCGACGTCGAACTACTCGACATCAACCCGCCCGCGGCCAAGGAACCGGCGACCGCTCCGGCGCTCCCGCAGCCCGCGAAGTAATTCACGATTCAGTTCTCTCACTTTCAGCGCGGCCCTTATCGGCCGCGCTTTTTGTTTTAAGGTGACTCGCATTGGCGGAACGTGAGCGTTGTTGCCGCCGCCTGCTTTGCGGGCAGTGAGGCCCCAATCGTCCCGCGGATGGCACGGATTTAACTGATGTTATCCGTGCCGATTCGCGTCATCCGCGGAAAATGGATCGTTCGGCTACGGCCGTGAATGACACGAGGTTAAGGTCGCCACGTCGGCCCATCCGACCGGAACGGATACGCTGGCCAGCCCGCGCGATTCGCGAGATTCGGCCGTGCCGTTTCGTGCCAGCCGCAACGGACGGCGGTCGCCTGCATGACGCCGTCCGCCGTCACGCGCACCGTGGAACCGACGATCGTCGCCGCTGCCGGTACGAACCTTCCATCGGATCCCGCCAGTTCAAAATCGCTGGGCGCTTTGCCGTCGCGCGTGACGAGGCCGTCTGTCGCGTTGGCAAAGTGGACGAGCGCCGCACCATCGCGAAATTCAGCGCGGACAAACATCGGCCCGGCGGAGACAAGCCCGGTGCGACCATACGTGCGCGTGAGCGCCAGCACCGCGAGTCGATGCCCGACGATCGACTTTTTGGCGGGATGAATATTTTCCACGTCGTCGACGGTATCGGCGATCGGGATGAGGCCGGTGTGCGGGATCGCGGTCGCGACCTGTTGTGCTTCCCATAATTTCGGCAACTCGTCCGCGGCATGCGGCAGTTTGTCCTTTCGCGCGCTGTAGACGTAAGGCGCGATCTGCACGGCGAAGATCGGCAAATCCGCCTGGCCCCAGGCCGTGCGCCAACCGGTCACGAGCGCGGCGAACTTGTCCGCGTAGCGCACGCCGTCGTTGTAGGCGATCACGTTGGACTCGCCTTGGTACCAAATCACGCCGCGCAACGCATACGGCGCGAGAGGGGCGATCATCGCGTCGTAATTTCGGCCGACGAAGCTCGCATCGCGTTCGAAGCACCGCTCGGCGTCGCTGCCGAGAATCTTGTCCAACGGCGCATACGCCTGATCGGGCGTCCATTCTTCTATCCGACTGCCGCCCCAGGCCGACTCGACCAGACCGACCGGCACGCCGAGAGCCGCCTGCAGTTCACGGCCAAAGAAGAATCCCGCCGCCGAGAATCGCGCGAGCGCGTCGCCGCCGCATTCCGACCAACCAGGGGTGACGACGTCCGATCCCTGTCGCTTTTTCTCCACGCGAAACAGCCGCAGCCCCGGATAGACGGCGGTCTTGATCTCCGCGGCGAGCGTCGCGTCGTACTCGGCCTCCGGTTTCGCGCCGGCGGTCGTGACACCGACTGCCATTTCCATGTTGGACTGGCCCGAGCACAACCAGACTTCGCCCACGAGAATATCGCGCAACGTCAGCGTGTTCGTTCCCGCGATAACCAGTTCCTGCGGATTCGTCGAAGCTTCGCGGGCGCCGAGCGTCACTCGCCACCGTCCGTTCGCATCGGCGGTCGTGCGCTGTACCTCGCCGCCAAACGTGACCGACACGTTTTCGCCCGCCGCCGCGGTGCCCCAGATGGGTAGCGCCCTGTCGCGCTGCAGCACCATGTGATCGCCGAAAACGTGCGGCAGAGCGACGTCAGCTGCGACGGGACGAATCGTCGCCAGCGCGGCGAGAATGGAAAAGACAAGACGGTGTCTCGGCATCGAATGGGAACTGAAGCTTCGGCTTATTCGCCGACGGTGTACACTTCGACGAGCACGACGCCGCTCGCGCCGTCGACGGGCGACGTGTGCACGGAGTAGCCGCCAGCCGGCAGATTCACGAGCAGCGCGGCGTCCGGCGAGGCGTTGGCCAGCGGAAACGCGCCAAACGATGCGAACGCTCCGGCGGTCGCGCCGGAATCGCGATTCCAGTCGTCGTTGCGCGCGAGCGGCGTCGTGCCGCGAAAGAGCGTCAGTTGCGGATTCGCCATCGCGCCCGATACTCCGTACTGCGCCAATTGCGGGCCGACCGCCCGAATCAAAACGGTGCGCGTGGCCTCACCGCCGACGACAAAACCCACGATCAACGGCTCGGCGTTCGAGCCTCCTGCGATGCGCGCTCGTACCGACACATTCGTCAGTCGAGCGCGGGCGGAACCCGCCGCCGCATAAAGCTCGACCATCGCCACACCATGGGTCGCGCCGTGCGGATCGATGTGGGTCGAATAACCGCCGGGTGTGAGCGTGGACAAAAGCGCGGAATCGGCGCTGTCGCGCGGAAGCGGGAATGCGCCCACGCTGTCCGCAGCCGCGACGATGGGATCGGCCGACGGAATCGCCCAATCGTCGTTCGAGCCGATCAGCGTCGTCCCCGCATACAATTTCAGCAGCGGATTGGCGATGGGATCGGCGACGCCGAACGTGCTCAGCGTGGGTCCGATCGCACGCATGAGAATGGAGCGCTGATCCGCGCCAGCGACCGCGAACCCGACGATCAACGTGTCGGCGCCTTCGCCAGCCGGAGCCAGCACCGAGAGATTGATCAAGTGCGACCCGCTATCGACCCCGCTGCTCACCGTGCGAATGAGCGGCGTCGGCGCGCGGCCCATGCCGTCGCCAAGGTAGAATCCGGGATGCGGCGGCTGATTATACGCCACGTTCTGCCATGCGATCGCGGTGCGATACTGCGAATCGTGCATCAACGTGTAGAGCCGGTTCGTGGCTGGAATCGTCGTGGTGTAGATCCGCAGCTCGCGATTATCGCTCGATCGCCAGATCACTTCCTCGCGCCAATCGCCTAGGATATCCGCGCAAAGGTTCGGCGTCGCCTTCGTGCTATTGTTCGAGGAGCAGCCGGTGGCATCGAGGATCGTAGTGGCGCGGGACGTATTCCAATCCCATTTCGAAATGGTCGTGCCGTCGAGAATCTCGCGCAGCGGATCGGCGTCCCACCAGACGCCGAAGTTCATCTGCGAGGGACGGGAGCTCGTGATCAATTCCCCCTTCGCGCTGTAAAGTCCGCCGCGCGCCGACCAGCCTTCGTAGCCGCGGTAACGTGGATCGATGTCGAAGGCCACGCCGCGGCCGACGTCCGCGCCTTGGCCGCTCGCGCCCCAAATCACGGCGCCGGTCCGCGCATCGCGCATCTCCGAGCCGTAGTCGCCGTACAAGCTTGGCGTTTCGTGGGGACCGTACACTTCGAGGCCCGGTCGATCCGGATCCATGTCGGAGACGTGAAACGCGTCGCCATGTCCGCGTCCGGTCGAATACAGCCCGCGCCCGTCATCATCGATCACGAGCGCACCATAAACGATCTCATCGCGCCCGTCCTCGTCGACGTCCGCAATCGAGAGCTGGTGGTTGCCCATGTCTTCCCACGTCGCGTAGCCCGCCGCCGGCGACCGCGGGCTCGCATCGGAACGCGTGTCGAAGCGCCAGCGCTGCGTCAGCTGATGGTCGCGCCAATCCCAAGCGACGAGCGCGGTGCGCGTGTAATAGCCCCGGCACATGATGAGGCTGGGATGGAGTCCGTCCAGATACGCGACACCGGCAAGAAAACGGTCGACGCGGTTGCCGTAATTGTCGCCCCAAGCGCTCACGTCGTTGCTGGTCGGATCGCTGTTGCGCGCCGGCACATAATTCGTCGTCGCCAATGCTGCACCGGTGCGGCCGTCGAAGACGGTGAGGTACTCGGGTCCGCTGAGAATATATCCCGCGGAGTTCCGGAAATCGGCGCTGGCCTTCCCGATGACGATGCCTGCTCCGTCGACCGTGCCATCGGCGGTTTTGCATGCGATCTCCGCGCGACCGTCGCCATCAAGGTCGTAGACCATGAACTGGGTGTAATGCGCCCCGGCGCGAATGTTACGGCCGAGATCGATTCGCCACAGGCGGGTGCCGTCGAGCTTGTACGCGTCCAGAAAGACATTGCCCGTGTAGCCCGACTGCGAGTTGTCCTTCGAATTCGTCGGGTCCCATTTCAAGACGATCTCGTACTCTCCGTCGCCGTCGAGGTCGCCCACGCTGCAATCGTTGGCGGTGTACGAGTAGGCGACGCCGTCGGGCGTCGTGCCGTCGCTTGGCGGCACGAGCGGAATGCTCAGATAACTGCGGACGGGTGCGTTCGGCGGCAGAACAAAGGCGGCGCTGGCGTCCTTTTCCGCCCCTTTCAAGACCGGGCGCACGAAATAGAACAATGCGCGCGACGTGTCGGCGGTCGTGTCGACGAAATCCGTGGTCTGCGTCAACGGCGTCGGCGTGAGCAATACCGGTGCCGTCACCGACGCGGAAATCGACGTGGCCGTTGCGCGGTAGACATTGAACGCGAGTTCGTCTGGATCGGTGCCGAGCAAACGCCATGAGACGTAGACGCGGTTGCCGCCTTGATTCACCGCGACGACGCCACGGCCAAGGGCCTCCATTTGCCGCTGAGCGATCGCGACGGACGCCAAGCACAGGAGCAGCAAGAAAGCGAAAACACGGCAGGGGCGGCGCATAAGCTCACCCCAAAGTCGCACGCTCTCGGAGCCGTCGCACGCGACCCCCGCGCCGGACAGTCTGAGCTGGTGAGCGGAGAAAGTCCCTCGTGCCGGCGCGTTGGTTTCGAGGGCAGCGGCCGCCAGCCCGTTCGATCCGTATCTGTCACCTAATGGGTGACACATCGCCACGCCATACCCGGCCCTGCATGCCCGCTTTTCGTGTCACCTAATGGGTGACACGAGGGAGGGGGGCCGAACGTTTTGAGTCGTCTCTCTGAGACGACCTGAGTTGAGGGTGGCGCTGCGAGTTTGGTGTCGGTGTGTCGGTAACGCTTAAACTCAGGTCGCTTCGGCGACCCCACCTTGAAGGTAGCGGCCGTCGTCCCGACGGCCACGGCATGGGTCGCGGTCGGGACGACCGCCGCTACCTGGCCTCGAGTGTCACCACGCCGTCGGCGAGCCCGGGCGCGGTCGCTTTGATCGTGATCTTCCCGCCTTTGGCCGAGGCGCGCACGAACGCGACGCAACGTCCTTGGTAAGCGGAACGTTGTTTCGCCTGAAATGGCTCGTGGCTCGCGTTGTCGCCGTCATCGACTGCGACGATCGCGCCGGGTCCGTCCGCGGCAAAGGTCACGACGTCGCTCGCCATCGGCACCGGCGTTCCCTTGGCGTCGACGATCGTCGCCGTGATTCGCACCACGTCTTCCCAGTTCGAAGAGACGGTGGGTCGATCCGCGGCGACCACGATGCGCGCTGGCGCTTCCGCCGTCCGCAGTTCTTCGCTCGCCACATCTTTGCCCGCGTTACGGCCGACGGCACGCAATGTGCCGGACGCGAACGGCACTTTCCAAGTGCGCGCCGCGGCATTGGCATTCAGCGGCAGCGCACCCAGCGATTTTCCGTTCAGGAACAGCTCGACCGATTCGCAGTTGCTGTACGCTTCGACATTTTCGTCATGGGCATTGCGCTCGCCGGGCGACCAATCGGCGAAAGCGGTTGGCGGCCGTCGCGTGACCGATACGGTGTTCGCGGGCTCGTAACCGGGGTCGTACTGCGAGGTGGCCTCCGGCGCGACGCGGCGGACAATCGCCACCATCGGCCGATCGCTCCACCAACTTTGGCGCTCGCGGCCGAGTACTTTGACGAAGCCCGTGCGATCGATCAGCCCGGTGCTGGAACCGATGCGAGGCCAGGTGCGGGCTTCGCCGAGATAATCGACGCCCGTCCACAGAAATTGTCCCGACAACGCGGGGTTGTCGCGCAGCAGAAGCCACATCCGCCGGTCGTGCTGCTGCTCCGTGTCGACGATCTTGCGCGCGCGGTTCGCTTCCCACGCCGCCAAGAGCTCGCCGTCGCGATAATTCGTGCCGACGACATCGAGCAGGTCGGCGAGACCGTTCGTATAGTCGTGGCTCACGTTGGGTCGAAATAGCCCTTGAGTTACCGGTCGCGTCGGATCGTTCTCGTGAAACACCGTCACGAGCTCCTGCAGAATGCCTTTTGCGAGCGCTTCCTGCGGCGTGTCGTGAATCTCGTTGCCGGCGCTATACAGCACGACGCTGGGATGATTCCGGTCGCGGCGCACCGTGTCGCGGGTGTCGATCTTCGACCATTCCTTGAAGAACAAATGGTAGTCGTACGGGTTTTTGCCGACCGTCCAACAGTCGAACAGCTCGTCCATGACGAGGAAACCCATGCGGTCGCACAGATCGAGAAACCCTGGATCGGGCGGATTGTGGGCCGTGCGAATCGCATTCACGCCGAGGGTGCGCAGGGTGGCCAAGCGTTGCTCCCAGACCGCAAGCGGCACGGCCGCGCCGAACGCGCCGCCATCATGGTGCAAGCATACGCCGAGCAGCTTTAGCTTTCGACCGTTGAGCGAGAATCCGGTCGCCGGATCGAAGCGAAATTGCCGCACGCCGAACGTCACCGTCTCGTCGTCGATCGCCTTCTCCCCGTCCACGACGGTCGTGACCAAGCGGTAAAGGCCTGGTTCGGTGAGCGTCCAAATCCAGGGGTTCACCAGTTGAATGTCCTCGGCGAACTCGACGCTTTGTCCCGGTGCGACCGGCTTCGCTTTCGCCGTGATCTTCGCGACGGTTTTATTCGCCTGATCGAGGACGGCGAACTGCACCGCCACGTCGTGGGCGGCGCTCGCTTGGTTCACCACGCGCGTTTCGACATGAAGATCGGCGACCGGCTTCTGGTCGGGCGAGCGATCGCCGAGCGGGATGACGAGGTTTTTCGTCGTGACGAAGGTCGACCAAGGTTCGAGGTGAACGGCGTCGACGGTCACGAGCCGCACATGCCGGTAAATGCCTGCGCCGGAATACCACCGCGACGCGGGTTGTTGCGACGTGTCGGCGCGCACGGTGAGGACGTTGCGGGCGTCCGCGCCGAAGTGGACATGACCGGTGAGCTCGTAACGGAAACTCACATAGCCATACGGGCGATGGCCAAGATGCTTCCCGTTGATCCACACATCGCTGTTCTGCATCACGCCGTCGAACTCGACGAACACCCGGCGCGATTGCGCGGCGGGTGGGAGAGTAAACGTCTTCCGATACCAGCCGATTCCGCTGGGCAGAAACGCGCCCGAGCCACGCGTCGGGTTGTTCTGGTCGAAAGGGCCTTCGATGCTCCAGTCGTGCGGCAGATCGAGCGCACGCCACGCGGAATCGTTGAAGTCGGGTTTGTCGGCGCCCGGAGCGTCGCCGACGGCGAAACGCCAGTCGTGGTCGAATGACTCGGTGGTGCGGGCTCCGGACGCTCGAGCCGTGGGCTTTGGCGACATCGCCGCAGCGCTGACGGCGAATAACAGCAGCAAGAACGAGGCTTTGATGGGCACGGGAAAGAAAAAGGAGGATATAGTACTGCGCGCTTGTCGCAATGCTCGGATTGCGATGCGCGACGTTTATCGTCGCACGATCGGCTCCCCGTTTGCGACGTGCAGCGTCAGGCCGCGCGTGTCGACGTTGACGGCATGGTCGATCGTGAGTCCGTGCTCCGCGGTGATGTCGCAGTCTTCGAAGGACACGCCTTCGATGGCGCGATCGGGCAAACCATGGATTTTTCCCACCGAAGTTGCCTGGCCGCGCACGTGGAAGAGTTTGATGTTGCGGACGGTGGGAAGATTGCGGGCGGCTTCGGACGTCGCGATACGCATGTTCCACTCCAGATCGAACTCGAAGGCTTGCCGAACGCCGCGTAGCTCGAGATTGCGGTAGACGATGTTTTCGACGACGCCACCGCGCGTCGGCTGGGTCTTGATTCGGACGGGCGCCCAATTGCCAGCTTCGCACACGCAGTCGCGCACCTCGACGCGGTGGATCCCGCCCGAGGTTTCGCTGCCCATCGCCGCGCCGCCGTGTCCGTAGGCGAAACGCGTTTTTTCGATCACTACATCCTCGCATGGCCGATTCACGCGCCGACCATCTTCGTCTTTGCCCGATTTGATCGAGATGCAGTCGTCGTTGCAGTCGAAGTCGCAACCTGTGACCAGCACGTGCCGGCACGAGTCGATGTCCATGCCGTCGGAGCTGGGAATGTAATGCTCGGCGCGGACGATCAATTTTTCCGCGACGACGTTCTCGCAATACACGAACACGAATCCCCAGCGCGCTTGGTTTTTGAGCGTGAGCCCCGAAACGCGAACGTTCGTGCAGTTCTGAAACACCAGCGCGCGTGGCGGGCTCAACCCGCGGAACGCACGCGGCAATGGCACGCCCGCCGCGTTGATCGTCGGTAGCTTTGTGGGATCGGGTGCGAGATGGATTGTCGCGGTCGTGGGCAACGGCGCGGGATAGACCGCTTCCGGCTGCGGCACCGGTTCGTTGGTCCCGCTGATGGGCGTAATCGCTGGACGTGGCCCGAATTGGCCGCGCGTGCGCTGCCCAAATCCCGCCCATGCGTCGCCGGAGCCGTCAATGGTGCCTTCGCCACTCACCGTGACGTCGCGTACGCCAACAAAGTTGAGCAACGCCGACGTCCAATAGCGCTCGATGCCTTCCCATCGGGTGTAGATCGGCGGGAAATCGGCCATCGCGATCGTGCTTTTGAGCACGGCGTCTTTTTCGACCAGCAAGTCGACGCCCGGTTTGAAGTACAGTGCCCCGGTGAGAAAGGTGCCTTTCGGGATGACGATGACGCCGCCGCCTTCGCTCGCGCAGCGGTCGATCGCGGCCTGAATGACCTTTGTATTGATGGTTGTGCCGTCGCCGACCGCGCCGAGTTCCGAAACGACGAAGCGCTTCGTCCGTTGCGCGGGAACGCTCATTTGCACGCAGCCCGCGAGTCCGCATGTCACGCCCAAAATCAAAAGCCCGACTCTCCGCTTCATGGTAGCGGCCGTCGTCCCTGACGGCCATTTTCCCAGCAGCCGTCGACACCACCGCGTAATCAAGCGCGCCAATCTCATGACTTCTTCCGTTTGCCTTCGATGACCACGAGGGTGGTCGACCACGGCGCCAATTTGAGCGGCACACGCACGTGCCCGTTACTGGCCACGGCGCCTGTCCATTCGGAACTCGCGCCGGTGTTCGCGTCCCAAGACTTCGCCACGCCGCTCCCCGCCAACGTGGCCTGGGTCGCGAGTTCGTTGTCGCCGGAGTTGAACACGAAATAAATGTCGGCGTCAGCCAGCCGCCGGTGCGTGTAGCTGACGAGAGGAGCCGGCGTTTCGAGTGCGAGGTCGGATTCCGGCAAAGCGCCGAGCACGCGCGGAGTGATGGCGACGGTCGGTTCAAGCAGAGTGGCCCAAGCAATGTCAGCGGGGCCGCGTGCATCGAGAAACGTCTTATCCACCACGAGGGCGGGTGCCTCGCCGATGAAGATCACGCGGCCGCCCGCTTTCGCGAAGGCCTGCAACCGCTCGAGCGCCATGCGCGACATCGCTGCGGCCGGCGGCACGATGATCGCGCGATAACCCTGGCCGCTGAGATTCACGAGCGCATCGCCGCGAGCGGTGAGGACGGACGTCAACGCCTGCTCGTCGACGAAATCGAAATCGCGCTGATGCTCGATCAGCTGATGCGCGATGGCGAGCAAGGCGTTGTTGATCTCCTGCCCGCGGTCCGCCGGCAAAACCCAGAAGCTGCTCGACGGTATATACAGCCCGATGTCCGCGGCGGGCCGGCCTTCGCCGAGCAAGTAACTCAGCCGGTTCACGTACGACGCCACGGCGGGGAAGCCCGGATCGCGAAAGTAGCGCGGACCAAACCCGGCTCCCGCTTTCGGGGTTGCCGCTTTTTCGCCCCCTGCTTTCGCGGCGTTGTCAGTGCCGGTGGCCGTCGACCCGCTGACGGCTGGCCCGTTAGGCCGGAAGCCGCCGCGCGGCACGGACGCCGGCCAGAACATGTACTCGATGCGGTTGATTCCGCGCGACAGGAGAAAATCGAGCAGCCAACGCGCTTGTTTCAGATCGGGCGCGGGCCGGTAAGCGGCGAACGCTTCGCACATCGCCCGCGGATGGCCGTACAAGTGCGCGGCGGACGACGCGAGCTTCGGAAAGTCCGCGGGATTATCCATCCAGATTTGGTGCCAGATGATATCGATTCCGGGCACCTGGACGTGCCGGAAATTCTTGAAGAAATCGCCGTTTGCGATCGCGAGCGTGGGCAAAATTTCTTCGTGCTCGACGTGCAGCTGCATCTCCACGCCGTGTTCCGCGCACCACCGCGCCTCCATATCGAAGTAGTGCTCGCGGAAAAGATCGGACCACACGTCGCAATAATCCGCATACGCGCGACGCTGTGCGTCCGTGAGGGTCTTTGTCCGCGCCGGCGGGTTCGCCGCGAAACTCGCGAGATATGGCCGCAAGTCGTAGCCTTTGCGCTGCCGAAACTCGTCGAGCAAGCGAGGTGTCCATGGATTGAATCCGTACGCCGGTTCGTCGCCCCGAAAACCCAGCACCGTGCGGCCAATCTCGTCGCCGAGCGCCTCCTGATACGCGTCGAAGGTCCACGCCTTGAAACGCTCGGAGGCTTCGGGGCTGAGATAATCCATCAACGAATGCGTCGCGTCTTTGACATTGGCCGGATTGTTCGCGGACCGCGTGGGCATCGTGCGAAACGTCCAGCGCACGATCGCGATGTCCCAGTCCGCGCCCACGGGCGCGGTCCAGTCGAGACGCTGACCTTTCGGCTCGAGCAGCACCGTCGACGCGTCGCGTTGATTGGTCGCCAGCGCGCAGATGAAGTCAGCTTCGAGCTCGCGCTGAAAGCTCGTCCCTGCCGCCAACGCGACCTGCTCCGGCGCCGCCAGCGCTTTCATCCGCAGATCCGGACGCTCGACCGTGAACTTTCCGCCGGCCAAGCCCGAAGGATAGTCGCCGTCGTCCATGATCCACAGCCGCATGTTGCGCTGCTTTGCCTCGGCCACCGCCGTGCGAACGAGGTCGAAATATTCGGGCGAAAGATAGGGATGTTTCATGCCCGTCTTCGGCTCGATGGCCGCCGCATAAACGCCCAGCGCTTTCATCCCGTCGAGGTCGCGTGCGATGACCTCGCGATCGACCGGCCCCGCCCAGCCCCAGGTGAATTGCGCGCTGTACTCCGGCGGCGGCGACGCAAACATCTTTGCGGCTTCGGCGGCGGTCGGCTGCGTGATGACTTGCCAGGACCGTGACGGAGCCGCGCTCGCGAGCGTGGCGAGACCAAGCAGGACGACAAAGGGTCGTGCATTAACGATCATGGCGTGAAGGAAACGAGCAGCGGAACCACGAAGGACACCAAGGAACACGAATCGAAATGCCGCCAAGGGGTTGGCGGTTGCGATGGCCAGACGTTCCCCACATCGAGGCGTTGCGCAAGCCGCAGAGAGGACAGTCAGGACCACGCTGTGCTCGTCGCCGCGCGCGTGGAGGAGGCGTCCCGCCCGTAGCGGAAAGCGTGAGCTTTTCGTTGGTACGCGAGTCGAACGCGCCGAAAACCTCACGGTTTCCGCGCCGTTGGATGGATGCGGGCGAGGCACTCTGGAGACGATTGCGCCCGTAAACGGAACGCGTCGGCGTTTCGTCTTTGGGCAAAAACCTCACGGATTCCGCTCCATTGCGCCGGTCAGCGACGCCGCGCTACTTCACCGGCACTTTTGCCCGGAATGGCGCGGCGGGCAGGCCTTCGCCGTTGTACAGATTGCAGCCTTCCGGATAGCTCGACCACGCGTACCGCACTTCGACCGGCGCGCCCACCTCGGCGCTCGAAACATAGACGGTATCGCCGTCGATGTTGGCCGTCGCCGGAAAGAATTTTCCATCGGGGCCTGCGACCTCGAACGTCTTCAGCGGCGAGCCATGATCGCTCAACCCTCCGGTCGTGTGGCAAAATCTCAACTGCACCGCGCCGCCGAACGGCACCAGGGCTTCGAGTTGCGGGCCGGAATACTCGATCGGTTTGCCGTAGGTTTTCGCGAGCGCAATCCGGCACAAGCGGGCGCCGACGTCCTGCTTGTTTTTCGGATGCACGTTCTTCTCCTCGCCGATATCGATCGTGACCGCCATGCCCGTCGCCGGCAGTTTCAAGGCTTCCGCTTGCCATTCGCGCACGTCCGGGCCGTTGCTGTCGGCGCGTTGGCCGGCGAGCTGGCAAAAATAGAACGGCATCGGGTCGCGTCCTTTGCCCGATCCGTCGCGGCCCCATAGCTGCCGCCAATCCTTGATCAGCGTTTCGTTCCACACGGGAAACAACTCGCGCGGCGGCGTGATCGACTCGCCTTGGTACCACAACACGCCGCGAATCGCGAAGGGCACGACGGGTGCAATCATGCCGTTGAACATGACGGTCGGGTTGTGCTGGTCCTGAATCGGGTCCGGCCGGGGCTTGCGCGGGCTGCGCTTTTTCTCGGTCTTCGCTTTCTCGGCCGCTTTTTGCCAGAGCTTCATTTCCTCTTCGGTCGGCGGCACGTAGGCTTTCACCTTCGCGTCGAACTCATCGAGCGACGGTTTGAGCCGCGGATCGGCCGCGATCGCTTCGCGGCGGATCCAGGCCTGCGCGGTCGTTGCGCCATACGTGAGCGTCACGATGCCGACCGGCACGTCGAGGGCGCGCTGCAGTTCACGCGCGAAGAAATAACCGACGGCGGAAAACTCGCGGACGGTTTCCGGCGTGCAGACTTTCCACGTTCCACCGACGCGCGCTTGCGGCTCATAGGCTCGCGCCCATTCACCGGTGAACATCCGGATGTTGGGATAATTGGCCGCGGCGACTTCCTCGGCCTCGTGCGCGACGCCGGCAAAGTAGTATTTGTCCGTCTTCGCGACGGTGAAATCCATGTTGGACTGGCCCGAGCAGAGCCACACTTCGCCGACGAGCACGTCGTCGAGCCGGATCGGCTCCTCGGTTTTCGAGCCGTGCACGACGAAACGCCCTCCATCGGCGAGCGCTTTCATCGGGGCGAGATCGAGCCGCCAACGTCCTTCAATGTCCGCAACGACGCTCTTCGTCTGGCCGTTGAAACGCACGTCGACCTTTTCGCCCGGTTCCGCGGTGCCCCACACCGGCACCGGTTGGTCGCGTTGCAGCACCATGTGCTCCGTGAAAGGCGAAGCGAGTTCGAGGGCGCGCGCGGTGAAGCCGACGAGCGAAACTAGGAGCGCGAGCGCGCCGCGCGCCGCGCGGGATGGAGTGTTCATGAACGAATCAAGAGCGAGCTGAGGAGACCGCGATGCGCTGCGGCGAAAGCCCCACGGCTTCCGCTACGTGGGATGGATACGCGAGCGAAGCCGTCTCCATGTTGGGTTTTGAAAGCACGCGACTATGGCTTCGGCTCGCGCAGAAACCGGGCGAGCGGATTGTTCGGCAAAGCGCGCAAGGCCCCAGCCACGATCTCCGCGTTCAATTTCGCTCCTTCGAGATTCGTGTGCGTGTGTTCGTCCGCGAAAAGCCCGTTCACCTTTTCTTCGCCGAGCGCTTCGTAGCGTTGAGCGATGAGGTCCTCGAGGTCGATGAACGCCACGTGCTCCGCCTCGGCGACTTGCTGCGCCCAGCCAGCGAAGCCGTTCTTGTGCCGCTCGATCTTGCCATTCTTCCAGGTTTTGCGCGGTACGAGGGAGCAGACGATGGGGGTGGCGCCGTGCGCACGGATGTCGGCGATGTCCTGCCGCAAGTACCAACCCCAGGTGTGCACCGTGCGGGTATGATTGGTTTTCGGATCGGTTCGCTCCGTCGTTTCGTCGCCGATGCCTGGAAGCGGCCCGCGGGGCGGGTTGTCGTTGTGGCCGAATTGAATCACGACGAAATCGCCGGGTTTCGTCAGCGACATCGCGCGCTGCCAGTGGCCGAGCGCTCGGAACGTTTCGATGCCGGTGCCGCCGACCGCGCGATTCACGAGGTTGACGCGCTCGAGGTCAAAGTACGGGGCAAGATAATCGCCCCAGCCCCACTGGCCCCCGGCGCCATCCCCGCCGCCGTTCCGGACGGTGGAATCTCCGGCCAGCAAAATCGAGGGGAGCTTCGGGTTGCTCGGGAATGGCAGTCGCAACCACGCGGTGTTGTCCATCCCGAGCGCTTCGCCTTTCGCCGAAAGAAATTTGGCGATCGGATTCGGCCGCAAACCCTTCAGCCGCGCAACCACGGCTTGCGCATGCAGCTCGGCGCCCTGCGCATTGAAGTGCGTGTGATCCTGGGGATAATACGCCTTCGTCTTCTCTTCACCGATTTCTTCGAAGCGGTCCGCAATCGCATTGGACAAATCGACGAACGCCACATTGGCGTCTTTCGCGACGTCGTACTCCCAGGCGCTATAACGGCCCGGGCCTCGCTCGATCCGGCCGTCTGCCCAAATATTCCGCACCGTGAGTCCAATGACGATCGGCGTCGCTCCCTTTTCCTTCGTGTCGGCGATCATCTTGCGCAGGTACCAGCCGAACGTGTGCACGACTTCGTGTTTTTTCGTGACGACGTTGTCGATTTCCTCGGATTCCTCGCCGATGCCAGGAATCGTGCCGCGCGCGCGGAGCGGGGCGGGGGGAATATCTCGATTGATTGCACCGCCATCGTTGTGGCCGAACTGGATCAATACGATGTCGCCCGGTTTGACGTCTGCGATGAGTCGTGACCAAAGATCGCGCACATAGGTCCGGCTGCTCGTGCCGGAGCGAGCGCTATTCGCGATATTGACCTTGGTGGGGTCGAAATATTCGGCGAACGGCACCGCCCAGCCTTGTTGGGCTTCGCCCCGACCCCGCGCCGCGGTCGAATCGCCGGCCACGAAGAGGGTCGGAAGCGCCGGGTCGAGTCGCGACACGACCGGTGGCGGGTTGTGGGCCAGATCCGGTGCCGGTGCAGGCGTCGCGCGATTGCCGGCGGACGGAGCAGCGGTCTCGGCCGCCGCGGCGCTGACAGCCGCTAAGAGGGCAAGGGCGAAAGAACGCAATAACATCGTCATGGGATGAGGAGTACGACGCAGCGCATGGCTGGCGTTTTGTTCAAAGGGAATCGTTGTCGGTGTAGGCGCGCTCCGTGTCGGGCAAATGGGGACTGCCGTGGGACGAAAAATCGTGGACATCGCGCAGGACGAACATCGGCGATCCTTCGTTACGCTGCGCTTTGAGCCCTGAAAATACGATGCCGGTGACATCCATCAAGACGATCGGGGCGCGTTGCTCGGGCTGGTCGTAGCGCACGTCGAGGGTCGTACAATGCAGGTCGGCGGCGTGGCGGACGAACATGCCATAGGCGGGCAGCAAGCCAAACATGCTGGGCTCGGGATAGCCTTTCTCTTGCTCGGGAGGGTTATAGGGGTCGCGCGGCCCTGCGAGGCCGGGTCCGCGCAAGAAGAAGGAATTTACGAGGTCCGCCGGCTGTTGCGCGACTTGCTCGAGCGTCAGCCCGCCGCGATACGTCACGCGAATATCGCTGAGGCGCACGTCCTCCACGGGGTGACCCGGCAAGCCGGCAATGAGAATCGGATAGCGCGGATCGCAGTTCGAGGCCGTGACGTGGCTGATCGACACCCGACGAATCGTGCCGGGTTTGGTTTCTTCCGGGCCCCGCGCGCGATTGCCCAGCCGAATGAAAATCGGCGAGTTCGAGACCTCGCGCATGGTGATGTTCGAGATCGAAACATCTTCGATCGCGCCGCCGTCGACGGTTTCGAGCGCCAACCCGCGGCTGCGGATGAAGACGCAATTCGCGATCGCGATGTTCTTGAAGCCGCCGTTCGACTCGGTCCCGAGTTTGATTCGGCCCGTCGGTCCGTCGCGATCCGTGGCGCGTTCCTGCGTGCGCTTGAACGTGCCGTCGAGTATCGACCCGACGTCGAAACCGCTCACTTGGCAGCCGGTGATCGTGACGTTCTCGCAGGCCCGCAACTCGCCGAGCGCATAGGAGCTCTTGAGCACGATCGCATCGTCGTTGACGGTGTTCACCTGGCAATTGCTCACCCGCACGTTGCGGCAGGCATCGATGTCGAAACCGTCGCGATTCGTGTCCACGCGGAGATTATCGATCGTCAGATTGTCGACGCCGGTGGCCAACAGCGCGAACCACCCCGCTTGCAGCACGGAGAAATCGCGCAGCGTGACATTGCGACAGTTCTTCAGCGCGATGGCTTTGTTGCCGGAGCCGGGCCCGCCGAAGAAGCCGGCGCGCGCCGCCGCCGGCAGCGCGTTGGGATCGGACGCGCTCGGAGGCGCCGTGAGATTTGCGGCGGCCGGAGGATCGTTGGGGCCAAAGGTGCCGTTGGGACCTTGCGGTTGCGCTCCGCCGCGTCGACCGCCGCCGCGGACCAGGCCTTTGCCGAAGATGCGGCCGAAGCCCGTGATCGCGACGTTCTCCAGGTTTTCGCCCCAGATCAGGCTATCGTGCCAGTGGCTGTGGCCGAAGTCCTGGTATTGCTTGTCGCCCCATTCGTTCGGCTCGGGCGAATCATAGGTGCCACCATCGGTGGCCGGCGACGCCGCGACGAGCGTGCAGCCCGGTGCGAGATCGAGTGCGATGTTGCTTTTGAGCCGAATGGAAAAGCTCAGATATGTGCCCGCCGGAAGGTGTACGGTGCCGCCGCCGGCGGTCGCGGCGGCTTCGATCGCGGCGTTGATAGCGGGCGAGTCGACCGTCTTGCCGTCGGCTTTGGCGCCGTAGGCCCGAACGTCGAAAATTTCGGCGCGGCCGACGCAGGCGAGGGCGCACCAGCAGAGAAGAAGCGCGACGCGCGGCGAGCGCGCGGGGTATCGGGCCATGGGCCACTATCGCCGTCGCGGCATCGCGTCCGCAATCAGGGAAAAAATTGGACGGTCAGACGTGCCGCCAACGCCGACGTCGAGCCGGCGCGCCACGATGCGCAACGAATCGGAGGCGCGTTCGTCTAACCGTAAACATCGCACGCCAACGCATGAACTTATCCCCTCGCTCTCGGTCGATTTTGATCGCGGTCTGTTTTCTCGCCGCGCGCTCGTTCTCGTTTTCCGCCTCGGCGGCCGCGGCCGACGAAGCGCCCAGCGCCGCGCTCGATCGTCACACGCTCGATAAACGAACGGCTCCGGTGCTGAAGGACCTGAAGCTCGCCAACGCCGAGCAGGAAGCGAAGGTCCGGCCGATCCTCGAAGATTATTTCACCGCGCAGGCGGCGTGGCATCGCGAGCACGATGCCGGGCTGAAGGAGCTTTGGACGCGTTGGGCAAATGCCCGCGCGACCGAGCATAAAGACGAGACGAAGGCCGCGAGCATCGGCAATGAAATCGACGAAACGTACGGCTCGTTTCGCCAGGAGCATGACGCCTTTCTGCGTCGGCTCGCGGCGATCTTGTCTCCTTCGCAGATCGAGGGCGTGAAAGATTCGCTTACGAAATCCCCGGGATTGCAGCGGACCTACGATGCCTACTTGCAAATCGTGCCGGCGCTCACCGACGAGCAGAAGAAGTTCATCCACGACAAACTGACGATCGCCCGCGAGCAGGCGATGGACGCGATCGCCAACAAGGAAAAAGCGGACTTGTTCAAGAAGCAGAAAGTCCAGATCGAGGCCTATATCGATGAACAGGGCTATGACTGGAAGAAGTCATACGCCGCGTTTGCCAAAAAGATCAAGGCGCAGTCCGACGCGGCGAAAAACGCGCCGAAGACCGATTAAACTTCGTTCACGAGCCCTGCATGAACAGCAGGGTGGTGAGCAGCGCGGTCCAAAGCGCGAAACCGCCGCCGACCGCGCCATAGATCCAGCGGCGCGTGCGGGCTTTCACGGTTTCCGAAAGCCGGAGCCAGGAAACGTCGATCACCCAATGGATCTTCGGCATGCCCGCGGGCAGCGGGTACCACTGGCAGCCGTCCGGGATGAAACCCTCCGCGGCGAGTTCGCGGATGAACGAAACTTTGCGTCGCTCGGAAAAGGTATTGCGGGTGGCGCGCACGATGACGGTGTCGGGGTCCGGAGTTTCGACTTTCACGAGCGTGTCCAGGTCGCGGAAATGGAATTCGAAACACCGGGTCTTGAGCGCGGGTGTATTCATCGGCGCGATAGACCACGGTTGGCGCGCTCGGAGCGGCAAGCGTCACCAAAATTCCGCCGCGCCGCGGGAGTATTCTGCCCCAGTTCCGCACGGTACTGCGCCCCAGCGACTCAACGTGACCAAGCTGTCCGCCTCATCTGACTCATTCCCTTCATGCCATTCAGTCCACGCCCGTCCCAAGCCAAAGTGTCATCCATTAGATGACACTTTGGCTTGGGCGCGCGGGGGTTGTCGCGGACGTCGGCGGGGGAGCGGACGAGGAACGGGGACTCGCTCAAGGCGATGACGGCGGCGCCGGAGGCGGCGGCGCGTTCTCCCAGGCGGGGATAAACTTCTTTGCGAGCTCGAGCGTTTCGATGGCGTTGAGCGCCCATTGCACGCTCGCGACCCCGTGGAGCTGCCATTCGACCGACGCACCGAGAAACGCGGGATCGGTCACCGGGTGCACGACATCGGGCCCCGCATATCTTTTTGGCTGGGGAATCGGCGGCAGCTTGCCCGGCGGCCCGATCAGTTTTTCCCAGGCCAGCCGACCGAGCTCGGGGTTGTCCTTCTTGTAAGCGGCATAGGCGAGCATGCGCGGGCCGGTCATCTGGCCTCCCGTCACCTGCCGCCCGATCGCCTCGCATGTGTTCACCCAGGCGCGCCAAAACTCCGGGACATCGTACATGCGTTCCATCTCCCACATGTTCTCGGGTCCGCCGAAAATCATGTCGAAGTAGCGGCCGGGAAAACGGCCCTGCTCGTCGAGCTTCTCGGCCATGGTCTTCATGTCGGCCGTGACGCGTTCGCGCCACGATTGGTCGCCGCCGCGCTCCCACTCGGTCGTCCAATTCAGCGCGTAACACATCCACTCGAGCCCGAAGCGCGTGTAAGGTTGCCGTTGGTCCGCCGTGCCGCGGGGCGCGAATTCCTCGGGCCGCGGCGCGGGCACGGGCGAGGGCCGCGGGCCGCCGGCAAACGGATTCACGCGCGTATCGAGCGACGGCTTCCCTTCGGCGTCGGGGACATAGTGGGAGTTATTGAACCGTTGTAGATAGTTGAACGTCAGATCGGCATCGATCTGCTCGCGGAGCAGATCGCCGACGCGGCCGTCGCCGCCGCTAAGGAAGTAATAGAATCGCTTGAGCCCCGCGTGGCTGATGCGGGGCTGTTTCGCGCCATCGCCCCAGTGGTTCACGTTGTGCCTCGAACCAAGCGGCGCGAACGGACCAATGTGGTGCACGTCCACTTCGCTGGTGTGGCGCGTCATCGCTTCCGCAAAACGGAACAGGTCCGCGCGACCCGTGCGCAAAAACGAATACCAGAGCAGCATGTCGGGCATCAGTTCGGTATTCGCCCACGCCCATCCGCCGACATCATAGCGCCACTCGTGGCGGCCGTAGTCGTAGTTGTGCATGATGTCGCCGAAATCCCAGAAGCCGTACCAGGAACGTTCTTCCACTTGGCCGCGATAGAAGTCGACCAAGCCCTGCACC